>JAZNOD010000188.1:0-5933 GCA_045580585.1 Eubacteriales bacterium | reverse complement strand
TGCTTACCTTCCAAGGCGCAAACACACTTGACAACCTTGCTGTCGGTCTTGGCGACCTTTACGTTACCGTATACGGCGGACGAACGCGCCTTGTCGGAATACTGCTCGGCAGAGGACTCACCATTGACGAAGCACTTGAGGAGCTGAACGGCGTAACGCTTGAATCCCTCGTCGTAGCTCGCAGAGTCGCACGCGCGGTACGCATAAGCGCCGAGCGCGGAGTGCTTGACCTTGCGGACTTCCCGTTGCTTTTGCATATTGATTCAATCTTGAATGAAAATGCACCGCCAGCGCTTCCTTGGGACAGTTTTAAATTTGAATATTCCAAATAAAGGAGCAAAACAATGAAAAAGTTTATTTGTACTCTCGTAGCAACCATCCTCATCATCAGCTCTCTCCTGCCCGTCGGAAGTGCCGCGGCTTCCAAAGAATCCGACTACAATGGAAAAATAATATCCATTCTCGGTGACAGTATCTCCACTTACGCGGGCTATATTCCCGACTCGGACGGCTATAACCTTGAGCATCTTGCACGCTATCCGCAGGACAATCTCTTTTCCGGTGTTGAGCACACGTGGTGGATGCAGGCCATTGACCGCCTCGGCGCAAAGCTCGGTATAAACGATAGCTGGCGCGGCACAACGGTTGACGGCAAAAGCGCAACCGACAAAACCGCCATCAGCAACGTACAGCGCATTAAAAATCTTGGCGCAAACGGCTCACCCGACGAGATCCTTCTGAACGGCGCAACCAACGACTACGGTCAGCTCAACAACATAGACTCCTTTGATAAATCAAAAATCCCTGCCGAGGTCGATCTGAAAACGATCCAATGGAAGTCTCTGTCGCAGGCATTTGTTAATACGATAATGCGCCTGCAGTATTTCTATCCCGACGCCCAGATCGTAGTTATTCTTCCCGCCAGAACTAAGAGTTATTATCCCATGTCAAAGCTCCATTCGGGCAACAAACTGCTGATATCCATATGCGAGCATTTCGGTCTTCCCTACGTTGACCTGCGCACCTGCGGAATCACCAACAACCATCTGCCGGACGGCATCCACCCCAACAAAGCGGGAATGGACCTCATCACCGACGCTGTAATGAAGGTAATGCTTGACCAATGCACGATAACCGCGGGAAAAACAAACGTTTTTACTATCAAGCATGATCTGACAAGCGTAAAAGCAAATATGAAATACTATCGCGCCGTGCGCGAGGGCGGCACGTTTACCGAGACACTTAGCACTTCCTTAGATGGTATCGACGTTACGATAACCATGGGCGGCAAAGATATAACCGCAAGCTGTTACAAAGACCGTACCATAAATATAGAGAACGTCACGGGTGATATCGTGATTACCGCAAAAGGCACGAATACTCCTGAGACGACGACTGCTCCCGAGACGACTGCTCCCGAGACGACTGCTCCCGAAACGACAGCTGCTCCCGAGACGACTGCTCCCGAGACTGCTGCTCCCGAGACTGCTGCTCCCGTGACTGCTGCTCCCGAAACGACAGCTGCTCCCGAAACGACTGCTCCCGAGACTGCTGCTCCCGAGACTGCCGCTCCCGAGACTGCTGCTCCCGAGACGACTGCTCCCGAGACTGCTGCTCCCGAAACGACTGCTCCCGAGACTGCTGCTCCCGAGACTGCTGCTCCCGAGACGACGGTTGCCACAAACAGTGGGTGCGGTTCCGCCGTTGCATTCGCACTCATTCCCGCATTGGCGGCAGCAGGGGCGCTGACTGTAAAACGCAAGAAAAATTAAATAATTCCATTACGTTGTCCTCTTCCAAACGGGAGAGGACAACTTTGTTTACATACTATTATTTTACGTCAAAAAGCTCTTTTATCGTTGACAACAAAGGCTTTTGGGGGTATAATGAAAAATGTTGCGTACGCAACTAAAACTTTTATATTCAGGAGATAGATCATGCCCGCGCTTATGAAATACATCAACTGCACCTGCCGATGCGGCTCTGCCTGGCGCACCGAAAAATTAAAAGACACCGACCTTGGCGAATCGCACCACACCTACATCTTCACCGTCTGCCGCCATCCGGGCATCTCGCAGGAAGCTATCGCCCGTCGGCTTTTCATCAACAAGAGCAACGTCACACGCAGTCTTGCCCACCTTGAAAAGCACGGCTACGTAACACGCGAGCGTTCCGCCGAGGATAAGCGAGTAACGCTTGTTTACCCGACGGAAAAGGCGTTCGACACCCTCCCCCTCGTACGCCAGATACTCGGGGAATGGAACAGCATCATCACGCGCGGTTTTTCTGCCGAGGAGCTTGAGATATTTACCGAAATGATGGAAAGAGTTGCCGAAAACGCAAAGGAATACACCCGAAAGATGCAAAACGGCGATGACGGAGAGAGCGAATGAAAAGAATACTGAAATATCTGCGTCCGTACATGGGCGCAATGTCGCTGTCTCTGACGGTCAAGGTGCTTGCCACACTATCCGAGCTTGCAATACCCTATATTCTCAGCTACATCATAGACGGAATCATACGTCCGCTTACCGACTCGTCCGCCGTCGATACCTCGGCTGTCGTGCGGCAGATAGCATCCTGGGCGGCACTCATGGTCGTATGCGCCGCCGCGGCACTTGTTGGTAACGTATTCGCAAACAGAATGGCGGCAAAGTATGCCGCAAACGTGGCGCGAGAGGTGCGCCGCGACCTTTTTGAGCGCACGATGCGCCTTTCGGCGGCAAAAACGGACGCCTTTACCGTTCCGAGCCTTGAAAGCCGCCTTACCACCGACACGTACAATATACATAACTTCATAAACACGATGCAGAGAATGGGTATCCGTGCCCCTATATTCTTGGTGGGCGGTCTTACCCTCACCGCCACGCTTGACGGAATGCTCACTCTTGTTATGGCATGCGTTCTTCCCTTTATTTTTGTCAGCGTTTACTTTATCACCGTAAAGGGACTTCCCATGTATACGCGTGTGCAAAAGGCAGTTGACTCGATGATAAGAGTCGTGCGCGAGGACGCGCAGGGCATACGCGTTATAAAAGCGCTCTCGAAAACTGACTACGAAAAACGCCGCTACGATAAGGAAAACTCCGCCCTTGCATCTATCGAGGGCAAGACTAACGCCATAATGTCATCAACCAATCCCGTGATGAATCTTTTCATGAATCTCGGACTTGCCGCGGTGGTATTTGTCGGTGCGCACAGGGTAAACAGCGGACTTACCGAGCCCGGTAAAATAATCGCTTTTATACAGTATTTCACCCTTATATCCATGGCAATGATGTCGATAACGCGCATTTTTGTCATCTATTCAAAGGCCGCCGCATCCGCACGCCGTATCAGCGAGGTGCTTGACACCGAGGAGGGACTTCCCCCCGCGAACACAAGCGAATTTCCCGCACGTGCCGAGCGCGGAGTGGTGTTTGATGGAGTGAGTTTTTCCTACAACGGCAAAAAACAAATTCTGCACGACGTCAGCTTTAACGTGCCAACGGGAACGCGCCTCGGAATAATCGGTGCGACAGGCTCCGGAAAAAGCACGGTAATATCGCTCCTTATGCGCTTTTACGACGTAGATTCGGGCAGTATCCGCATCGACGGGCGCGACGTTCGCACGCTTGACGACCATGAACTGCACTCCCTCTTTGGCGTAGCCATGCAAAACGACTTTATAGTTGCCGACACCATTGAGGAGAATATCAGATTTGGCAGAGACATCTCGCACGAGGAAATTTTGCGAGCCGCCAAAATCGCACAGGCTTCAGACTTTATCGAGAGCTTCGATGGGACATATTCGTATATGCTCGAGGCAAAAGGCGCAAATCTTTCGGGCGGTCAAAAGCAACGCCTGCTCATCGCACGCGCCATTGCGGGCAAGCCGCGTATATTGATACTTGACGACTCAAGCTCCGCGCTTGACTACAAAACCGATGCCGCGCTCCGTACGGCTATTGAGCGCGAGCTTTCGGATACGACCACCTTTATAGTTGCGCAAAGAGTCAGCTCGGTAATGAGCTGTGAACAGATAGCCGTTATCAACAAGGGGTGCATCGCCGCACTCGGCTCGCACAAGGAACTTATCGCATCGTGCGATATCTACCGCGAAATAAGTAATTCACAGTTGGGAGGTGCTATTCTTGAATAAAGGAGGCTTTGGCGGCGGCAAGTCTATACTTGCCGATCCACGCTCACAGAAAAACCCCAACAATTATTCCTCAAAGGCAAAAAAGCTTGATAAAAAAACGCGCCGTATGGTGCTTTTGCGCCTCGGTAAATACCTTTTCAGGCACAAATTCATTCTCCTTATCGCCTTTGTCCTTATGATATCGTCAAACGTCCTTGCGCTGTTTGGCCCGAAGCTTTCGGGACTCGCGATAAACGCGATTGAGCCGGGGGCAGGAAACGTTGACGTTCCCACCGCAACCTACTACGTAATACTTATGGCGATATTTTACGTTCTCTCCGCGCTTTTCTCGCTCCTGCTCGCGCTGACGCTTGTAAAGCTCGGTCAGCGAATAACGTACACCCTGCGCCGAGACCTTTTTGAGCATCTGCTCACTCTGCCCGTAGGGTATTTTGACCGCCACCAGACGGGAGATATCATAAGTCACATTTCATACGACGTTGACACGGTAAACACTTCCCTCTCCCATGACCTTTTGCAGATATGCGCAAGCGTTATTACTGTTGTAGGCTCGGTAGCTATGATGCTCTCCATCTCCCCCGTTCTTGTGCTTGTATTCGTCATAACCGTGCCGATATCGCTCCTTATCGCGCGCCGCCGCACCACCAAGGTGCGCCCGCTGTTCCGCCGCCGCAGTGCAAAGCTCGGCGAGCTTAACGGATATGCCGAGGAGATGCTCTCGGGGCAGAAAACGATACACGCATACGGCAGAGAGGACACTGTATCGGCAAAATTCGACCAAAAGAACGCCGAGGCGTGCGACGCCTACTACGAGGCGGACTACCATGGCGCCGCCATCGGCCCGTCGGTCAATTTTATAAATAATCTTTCAATTTCCCTTATAATCATGCTTGGCGGTATTTTTTATATGCTGTCGCTCACGGGCGTTGTAGGCGCAGGCTCGGTGTTCTTTATCGAGCTTGGCTTTCTTTCCTCGTTCGTGCAGTATTCACGCCGTTTTTCGGGCCCTATAAATGAGTTCGCAAATATTCTCGCGGACCTGCAATCCGCGCTTGCAGCCGCGGAAAGAATATTCCGAATTCTTGATGAAGCTCCCGAAAAGCAAGACTCGCCCACCGCGCGTGAGCTTAACTGCGTCGCGGGAGAGGTCAGCTTTGAGAACGTAAAGTTCGGCTATCTGCCCGAAACTACGATAATCAAAAACCTGACACTCGACGTAAAATCGGGCAGTACGGTTGCCATAGTCGGCCCCACGGGCGCGGGAAAAACTACCATAATCAATCTGTTGATGCGATTTTACGACGTTGACAGCGGCGTAATACGCATCGACGGCACTCCCATAACGGAGCTGACACGCTCGTCCCTTCGCGCCGCGTATACAATGGTACTGCAGGACACGTGGCTCTTTGGCGGAACGGTTGCCGAAAACATTGCATACGGCAGGGAGGGAGCAACGCGCAAGGAGATAGAGGCGGCGGCGCGTGCGGCGAAGATAGATTCCTTTATCGACTCGCTCCCCGACGGCTACGACACGGTAATGACCGACAACGGCGTTAGTATCTCAAAGGGACAAAAACAGCTCATCACCATAGCACGCGCGATGCTTGCCGATGCTCCGATGCTCATACTTGACGAGGCAACGTCCAACGTTGACTCGCGCACCGAGCAACAAATAGGCGAGGCGATGCTTCGCCTGATGCGCGGACGAACTTGCTTTGTAATCGCCCACCGCCTATCGACCATCCAAAACGCCGACGTTATCCTTGTAGTAAAGGACGGAAACGTAATAGAG
>JAZNOD010000187.1:0-2274 GCA_045580585.1 Eubacteriales bacterium | reverse complement strand
TAGCAACCTGCAGTTCAGGCGGAATATAGGAGCCGCCGTATTTGCCAAAGTAGCCATTATTGTCGGGATAGTTCTTAAAATAGGTATCAAAATCAATATTGTTAAATTTCATTGTAGTTTCCTCCATAAATAAGTTTTGTTTTAGGTTGGTTTTGGGTTTACAATCTCTTTCTGTTTAATTTCATATATTCGGCGCAAGGAGCGCCACCAGCGTTTTGTCATCATTATATTTACCTCCTTAATACAGGAAAAACTCCTTTGACTTATATCCCATGTCAAAGGAGCTTTCATATAAAACAAAAACGCCCTTGACAGAAATATACACTCTGTCAAGGACGAATAGATACATTTATAGTACGACACTATCCGCGGTGCCACCTTGATTCACGGCATGACCCGTGCGCTTAGCAGGATACCAACATATCCCCGGCAACTGACGTATGCCAACACGTTGCAGAATACTTTGAGAAATCCCATTTGACTGCACCCTCAGCGGTCCATTTGACAACTTGTTTCTTACCTGACTCTCAGCACCACAGGTTCTCTGTAAAGGCATCATTGCCGTTATCTCCGCTTCAACGGTTTGAAATATTGAATTTTCCATATTATACTCGTGATTACCTGCCTTGTCAATAGGTAAATCGGAATTATTTTTGAACTTTTTTTGCGAGATGCTCTTCTCTTGCGCTTCTGCGACCTTCTTCTTTAATATCACTGGCTTTTGTAAGAGCAATTTTCGTTAGGAAAGGACCGCCGATCTCATAAATCAATACGGCAAACAAGGTGATATTGCGGACAATAGCACCGTCGGGCCCAAGCTCGATAGCCTTGATCGCCATACCGAGCGCAACGCCTGCCTGCGGTAACAAGGTGATACCGAGATATTTCACGATGTTGGGGTCGGATTTGGTCATCCTTGCGCTGATATTTGCTCCGTAATATTTTCCAAGAGAACGAGCGAAGATGTAAACGATACCAACGACAACGACTGTCCACTGTGCGAATACCGAAAGGTCAAGCTCCGCGCCACTGATGACGAAAAATAGGATCAGCACGGGAGTCGTCCATCTGTCTGTTCTATCCATCAGCTCCTCGGAAACCTCACAGATATTGCAGAATACCGTTCCGAGCATCATGCAGGCGAGCAAGGAAGAAAAGGCTATATGGATACCGCCAACCTCAAACTTTAAGCTTGAGATTGCCACGGTCATCATAACGAAGGTGACAGAAACTGCCATGCGCTTGGAGCGAGAATGGAAATACTTTTCGCAGAGAGTAAAGAGCAGCCCCATTACAAAGCCAAGCAAGAGCGAGAGAACAATTTCAATCAGAGGCTCAAGGATAATAGCAAGAGGGCTAACTCCTGCCGTGCCCATCGATCTTGCAATACCGAAGGAGATTGCGAAAACCACCAGACCAACGGCATCGTCAAGTGCAACGACGGGAAGGAGAACGTCTGTAACCGGTCCCCTTGCTTTATATTGCTTGACAACCATTAGCGTAGCGGCGGGAGCCGTCGCAGTCGCAACCGATGCGAGAACGATTGCTGCAGGGATGGAGAGTGTGTTAGGCATAGCAAAGTGCAGAGCAATCAAAGCAATGTCAACCACAACGGTAGTGATCAATGCTTGGAGAACACCGATAACGGTTGCTTGCTTACCGATCTTTTTGAGCTGGGATAGTCTGAACTCGTTGCCCATAGAGAATGCGATAAAGCCAAGTGCGAGATCGGAGATCAATCCGAAGCCCTCAATTTGCTTGGAAGTAATACCGATTCCGGGAATCCCGAGCGCGCCGAGCACGAACGGTCCGATCAGAACACCGGAGATCAGATATGCGGTAACTGCAGGGAGCTTTACTATTTTAGCAAGTCTTGATAAGAGAAGACCTGCAAGTAAAGCGATGGAGAGACTCAAAAAAATACTTGCTGTTTGAGTCATAAAATACGCCTTCCTTCAAACTTGAATTTGATTTTTAAGAGTTAAATCATTCAGACGTAGGTGAGGGTATTTATATGCTCTCAGAAGATATCTTTCATGGTTGAGCTCTTTTTTGATAATGTTGTTGTCGTGGTTGCTGTTGATTTTAAGAATATGTTTTGATGACTTCCTCCGCAACAACCCGCTTGGATATACAACGGTCCATCGCCTGTTTTTCTATGTAGCGATGTGCACCTTGTTCGTCCATTTTAAGTTCGCTGATAAGTAGCCATTTTGCCCGGTTGACAATACGGATCTCTTCCATTTTTTCTTCGATGGATAGTGTTTTCTTTTC
>JAZNOD010000186.1:0-1534 GCA_045580585.1 Eubacteriales bacterium | reverse complement strand
AGAAGGGGCGGAAGATGTCCCTTTTCAAATTTTATATCAATAACAGGCCCTATTATCGATATGACCTTGCCGATATTTTTTTCCATTGTGTTCCTTTCTTAAAGCGCTTCCGCGCCCGAAACGATTTCTGTTATCTCCTGTGTTATCACGGATTGCCGCGCCCTGTTGAAATTCAGCGTAAGCGCCTCTATCATCTCCTCGGCGTTTTTGTTAGCCGCATCCATTGCCGTCCTGCGCGCGGCAGATTCAGCCGCCACAGACTGACATACGGCAAAATAGAGCAAGCCGCCGATGTAGTTGGGAACAGATGCGTCAAGCATCTCTTCCACCTTTCCCTCGAGAAGAACGTCGGCACTCTCGCCCTCGCTTGCGGCAAGGGGCAGAAGCGTGCGCCGCTTTACTCTTTGGGTAAGCATTGAAACAAACTCGGTATAAACAAGCTCCACACGGCGAAATCTTCCGTTTCCAAAATCACGGCAGACAGCGTGTGCCGCGCCAAAGCAATCCCCTATGCCAAGCTCTGCTGCAACCTCACACCCGCGTGAAAATATCTCACAGCCGCGATGCGAAAAATACTCAAGCGCCTTTTTTCCAATCGGAAGAAATACCGCATTTTCATCATCTGCTCTGAATTGCTTAAGCACGTTGGAGTTATATCCCCCCGCAAGTCCGCGGTCGCCCGCAATAACTATATACAAGACGTCCTCACCCGCGCCCTCATCGAACCAGAGTGCGTTTTCACGCGCGTCGGGAGAGGCGATAAGGGGTGCGAGAACCTCATCAAGCACGCGGCAGTATTCCGCCGCACTTTCGGCGTTCTGACGCGCGCGGCGAAGCTTTGAGGTCGCCACAAGCTCCATTGCCTTTGTTATCTGCATGGTGCTTTTGACGCTCTTCATCCTCGCCTTTATTTCATTCATTGATGCGCCCGACATAGCCTGCTCCTTTACAGATTATTCTCTGACAGAAACTTTGTCTTGCAGGCGGATATGGCTTCCTTCAAAGCCGCCTCGCTATCGGCTGACAGCTCACCGCTTTCTCTTATCGCAGCAAGAAGCTCTGCGCGTGTAGCAACGAGATATTCAAAAAGATACGTTTCCATTTCCCCTATTTTTTCCACGGGAACGTCGGAAAGCATATTGTTTACCACGGCGTAGATGATAGCTACCTGAAGCTCAACGTCAACGGGAGCATTTCTGCCCTGCTTTAGCACCTCAACTATTCTTGCGCCCTGCTCAAGACGCGCCTTGGTATCGGCATCAAGGTCTGAACCGAACTGCGCAAAGCTCTGAAGCTCGCGGTACTGCGAATAAAGGAGCTTCAGCTGTCCCGCGACCTTCTTCATCGCCTTTATCTGCGCATTTCCGCCGACACGGGACACCGAGATACCCGGATTTACCGCGGGGCGAACGCCCGAGTGGAACAGCTCACCCTCAAGGAATATCTGTCCGTCGGTAATGGAGATAACGTTCGTCGGAATGTACGCCGAAACGTCGCCCGCCTGCGTTTCGATAATGGGAAGCGCCGTCATTGA
>JAZNOD010000185.1:0-8755 GCA_045580585.1 Eubacteriales bacterium | reverse complement strand
CCACCCCCTGATAGCGCACAAGCTTTCAATTATGCGTAATAAAAAGACGGGCTCGAAGGATTTTCGTGAGCTTCTCGGTGAAATAGCAATGCTCATGGGTTACGAGCTTACCCGCGATCTTCCCACCGAGGACATTGAGATCGAAACCCCTCTTTGCAAGATGACAGCAAAAAGGATATCGGGCAAAAAGCTCGCGATCGTTCCGATCTTGCGTGCGGGTATCGGCATGGTGGACGGTATTCTTGCCCTTGTTCCCGTTGCAAAGGATGGACATATCGTACTGTACCGTGATCCCGAAACACATACGCCCATTGAATATTATTCCAAGTTTCCGCAGGATATTGTAGACAGAATAGTTATTCTCGTGGATCCCATGCTTGCGACCGGCGGATCGGCTTGCGACGCGCTTGATCTTCTCAAGAAGCGCGGATGCCGCAATATTCGCTTCATGGCACTTGTAGCCGCACCCGAGGGTGTTGCAAAGGTTCAAGAGGCTCATCCCGACGTTGATATCTACGTTGCTGCGCTTGACGAGTGCCTTAACGACCACGCATATATCGTTCCCGGTCTTGGTGATGCGGGCGACAGAATTTTCGGAACTAAATAAGGACTTTCAAAGGCGGACGGCTGTCCGCCTTTTATGTAGATGAATGAGGATTTTAAAAATAGAGAAAAACGACGCAGGACAGAGGCTGGATAAATTTCTTACAAAGGCTGTCAAGGGACTTCCGCAGTCACTTATGTATAAATATCTGCGTACTAAAAAGATAAAGCTTAACCGTAAACGCGCAGAGCCGAAAACGATGCTTTGCGAGGGCGACGAAGTGGAGCTTTTTATACGTGAGGAGTTTTTTGACTCACCCGAATCAGATATGACTGCATATTTGCGAATAGAGCCAAAGCTTGACGTTGTTTACGAGGATGAAAATATACTTTTGCTCAATAAACGCCCGGGTGTTCTCGTGCATGAGGATGACGAGGGCAAGGACAATACCCTCGTTATGCATCTGCAGGCGTATCTTTACCGCAAGGGCGAATATTCGCCCGAAGGCGAGCAGTCATTTGCCCCTGCGCTTTGTAATCGCATAGACAGAAATACGGGCGGTATAGTTATCGCTGCCAAGAATGCGGCGGCACTGCGTGATATGAATGAGAGGATCAGGGGCGGCGAGGTGAAAAAATTCTACCTTTGCGCAGTTCACGGAATACCCAAAAAGCGCGCCGACGTGCTTCACGCTTATCTTCGCAAAGACAGCGCGAGCAACACCGTGTCGATCATCGACCGCAAGCGCGATGGATACAAGGAGATAATCACGGGTTACCGCACGCTCGCCAGCGTCGGCAGGGGAGAGAAAGCTCGCTCGCTTGTAGAGATAGAGCTTTTTACGGGAAGAACGCACCAGATACGTGCGCACATGGCTCACATCGGCCATCCGCTTTGCGGTGAGGGAAAATATGGTGTGAACCGTGACGATAAACGTCTTGGATACAAGTGGCAGGCGCTTTATTCCTACCGCGTCCGTTTCGCGTTTGAGAAAAACGGCGGTGTGCTTGATTATCTGTCGGGCAGGGAATATTCTCTTTCCTATGAGGACGTTTGGTTCTGCTCTGATTTTGGGGTGTCAAGTGATGGCAGATAAGCTCCTGCGCCCCACGTACGCATGGCAAAGGCTTGTGTATCTTGCCGCTTCGGCTATAATGCTGGGGGCGTGTATGTGCTTCCCGACCGCTATAGGGGCAGTAATCGAGTGGGTAGCCTTTATTCCTGCGGCGCTCGTGCTTTTTGAGCTTGCAAAAAAGCCGCGGCGCACCTATCTCCACGGTTTCTTCTTCTTTTACGTTATGTATTTTGTGGTCTGGCATTGGGTGCTCAGCCTTTATCCCATGGATTTTGTAGGCATGAGCAATTCTGCCTCTGCCGCAGTTACGGCGCTCGCATGGCTCGGACTACCGCTGCTTGCCGCAATAGCGGGCGGATTTGTTTTCCTTGTATTCGCAAGGCTTGGCGGCGCTTGTCATGCGGCTCTTTTGCCGTTTCTTGCCGCGGTGCTGTGGGCTATATTTGAATGGAGCCAAACTCTGAGCTGGGCAGGTGTGCCGTGGGGCAGACTTGCTCTTGGTCAGCTTGTCGGAAATTTCACCGCTACGGCAATGACGTCATCGCTCTTTGGCTCGTACTTTGTTTCCGCCCTTATAATCGCAACGTCGTGCCTTATCGCGCAAGCGCTCTATCTTGGCAAGATCAAATGGCGTGCCATAGTCGCCGCATCTCTCGCACTCGGCAACCTGCTTTGCGGCGCGCTGTTGCTCGCTATTCCGAACGGCGAGCAGAGCATAAAGGTCGCGGCAGTGCAGGGGAATATTTCCTCACGAGAGGGATACGGCACGTATACCAATGCTGAGATTTGGGAAAGGTACGAAAACTATACCCGCCGTGCAGCCGACGAGGGAGCTGAGGTGGTTTTGTGGCCCGAGAGTGTGTTTGCGTCGAGATTTTTGTCGCGCGGAAGTGCATTTTACCGTGACCTTTCCTCTCTTGCCGACGAGTGTGATATCACCCTTGCGATAGGGTGCTTTGCTTATGGCGATGAACGAGAGATACTTAATTGTATTGCTACGTTTTATCCCGACGGTACGTCCGAGAGCGAGCTTTACTGCAAGCGTCGTCTTGTTCCTTTTGGAGAATATATGCCGTGGCGAGAGTTTTTTACTTTTGTTTTCCCGCCTCTTGCATCCGTCGCAACGCTTGCTGAGGACATAGTGGCTGGAGATTCTACCGCAATAGCCGATGGCGGCGAGGTGGCTCTTGGCGGCATTATCTGTTTTGATTCAATTTACGAGACGCTCGCGCGCGAAAGTGCGTACGACGGCGCGCGGCTCCTGCTTCTTTCTACTAACGATTCGTGGTTTGGCGATTCTCGCGCTCTTTATATGCACGTGGCGCAAGCGCGCCTTCGCGCTATCGAAAACTCACGTCCTATACTCCGTTCGGCAAGCACGGGCATTTCCTGTGTTATATCTCGGACGGGCGCGGTGCAATCAAGTGTCGCTGTAAACGAGCAGGGAGTGGCAATATCCGAGGTTGCGTTGTCAGAGAGAACCACCCTATACACCTTGACGGGTAATTTGTTCATTTACGTCTCGTTCGCTTTTGTTTTGAGCGTTGTTGCGTTTGTAATTTATAAAAGACGTAAAACGAAATCTTAAAAATTTTACCGTGTTCTTGACTTTTTTCCCTAAATAGGTTATAATCTATACGTATCAAGGTAAGTAAATACCGATGATTTTTAGAGGAATAACTATTAATGAATGATATAAAAAATGCTGTTGCCAAAAACATTTCAGAATTGCGTCAGTCTTGCGGAATGACGCAGATAGAGCTTGCTGAGAAGCTCAATTATTCGGACAAGGCTATCTCGAAATGGGAGCGTGCCGAGTCTATCCCCGATATTACTGTGCTTGTAACGATAGCGGAGCTTTTTGGAGTTACGCTCGATTATCTTGTGCACGAAGAACATACAACCGAAGAGTTAAAGGAGATTTCCGATACCGCCGTCCCTAAATACAATCGCCACCTTATTGCGGCTATGTCTGTTATGCTTGTGTGGTTTGTTTCCCTTTTTGTTTTCGTTCTTATCGCTCTTTTTGCTCCGAGTGTCAAGGGCGAGTGGCTTTCCTTTCTTTACGGGATACCCGTGGCGGCAATCGTCCTTCTCGTTTTCAACAGTATTTGGTTTGATAGTCGGAAAAATTATTTTATAATATCGGTGCTGGTGTGGTCTGTTCTTTTGGCGGTACATGTTACAGTGCTTTTGTCCGGGTATAATCTTTGGTTATTGTATCTCCTCGGCATTCCCGGCCAGCTTATTATCTTTATGTGGTCAAGACTGAAAAAGCGCCCGCAAGACGAATAAAAACTTCATTTTGGCAAGAAAATGCGGGATTTTTTCCCAATTCTACCAATAGTAGAGCAGTAGATTTTGAATTCTACTGCTCTATTTTTTGTTGTATAGTTGTAAAGAGCAGGAGTTTATTGATTTTCTTTGGGGGGGAGTATATAATTATCCAAAAACACGACGGAGAAAAACATGAACATTCTTTATTGCGGCGATGATAATATTTGTGACGGCGTTTTGATTTCAGTCTTGTCGTTGATGGAGTCCGTAAATGACAGACTTGATATTTATATTTTGACCGCGGAATTTGAACAAAACGGAAGAACGTTTTCGAAGATATCCACCACCTTTGCCGAGAAGCTGAATTCTTTTGTTTCCTGCAGTACGCGCGGTGGCTCAGTTACTCTTTTTGACATCAGCGATATCTTTCTTGCAGAACTTCCGATAGCAAATCTCGATACGCGCTTTACCCCTTTTTGTATGCTCAGGCTCTACGCGGACAAGGTGGTGGGTTTGCCCAAAAAGCTGCTCTATCTTGACAACGACATCGTATGCCTTCGTGATTGCTCAAAGCTTTATAACAGAGATATGAACGGAGTTGAGGTGGCGGGTGTACTTGACCGCTACGGAAAATGGTTTTTCCGCCGCCGCGCATTGAGCTTTGATTATTTGAATTCGGGCGTTTTGCTGATGAATCTTGAGGAGATACGAAACACGGGGCTTTTTGTTGATTGCCGCCGCCGTTGCAGAGATAAGCAGATGCTCTTGCCCGACCAGTCTGCCATAAATAAGCTGGCGAGAAAAAAGCAAATATGTCAGCGAATGTATAACGAGCAAAAAAGAGAACGAGATGATACCGTTTTCCGCCATTTCACTACCACCTTTCGGTTTTTTCCGCGCTTTAGGGCAGTTACCGTAAAGCCATGGGATATTGAAAGAGTGCGACGCGTGCTGAAAACTGATAAATACGATGCGTTGTATGAATCGTTCAGAACGCTGAAGAAAGAATTTTCGGAGGGAGATATATGAATACAATAAACGAAGTACCGATTTTTTTCGCCATCGATGATGCATATGCGCCCTATCTTGCGGTTGCTCTGAATTCGGCTGTGAAAAATTCTTCAAGCGAGCGCCAATACCGAGCTATAGTGCTTTATACTGAACTTTCGCAGGAGAACAGAGAGCGTCTTTCGGCTTTTTCGAGTGATAATTTTTTAGTAGAATTCATAAATATGGAGAGTAGACTTGATTTTATAACGGACCGTGACTCAAACCGTCTTCGTTTTGATTGTTTTACACTCTCTATATATTTCCGTCTGTTTATACCGCAGATGTTTCCGCAGTATGATAAGGGGATATATATAGACAGCGATGTTGTACTGCTTGGTGACGTTGCGGAGTTGTACGATACCGATATTGACTCTGCCTACATAGGTGCGTGCGCGGACTATTCCATTTTTGGCGTCGATCCGCTTGTGGATTACGTTGAGAACGCTGTCGGCGTTCCGATGGGAGAGTATATAAATTCGGGTATGCTTTTGTTAAATATGAAAAAGCTTCGTCAGATAGACTTCATTGGACATTTCACAAACCTTCTCTGCAAATACCATTTTGATTCTGTAGCCCCCGATCAGGACTATATCAACGCCATGTGCAATGGAAATATCCATTATCTCTCGCCCGTCTGGAATACAATGCCATGCGGCTGTGATGAGATAAAGAAAGCAAGACTTGTGCATTACAATCTTTATTCAAAGCCGTGGCTTGCCGAGGGTGTTCAGTACGGTGATTATTTCTGGCACTACGCCAAGGACTGCGGATATTACGAAGAGATAATGAAAAACAAATCTCGCGTGCGCACGATCAGCAACGAGGACAGCGTGGCTATACTCATTGATCGAAGCCAAAAAATACTCAGTGAAGCGCCTATAACGATGAAAAAAGCATACGAGTCGGGAGTGAGGATAAGACTATGATAATAAGTCCGCAAACGCGCCTTGAAGTCATTGAAAATATTCGCCGTGCCGTGGAAGATGAGAATTTTTCCGCCGTCGTTGAGCCTAATGATCCTGTGCTAACCACGGAGGAGAGCAAAGCGCTGACGGATACCTATATTGCATCAAGAAGCAAGCTTTCCTTCCGCACCAAATCCTTTCTCGCTCGTAGGATAGCCAATATGTTTACCCGAATTGAGAATAGGGACAGTGAGATAGCGGGACTTGAAAAACTCGCGGATATAAAGGGCGGTGCGCTTGTTACGAGCAATCATTTCAGCCCGCTTGAAAACTGTGCCATTCGCCACGTGGCACTGAAAATGGGTAAACGGAGGCTTAACGTTATCAGCCACGATACAAATCTCGCCATGGGCGGTTTTCTTGGCTTTTTACTGAATTACGCCGACGTCATCCCGATATCAAAAAACGTTCACTATATGCAAAGGGATTTTCCCACGGTTCTCGATGAGCTTATTGGCAGCGGAGAGCTGGTGCTTATCTATCCCGAGGGGGAGATGTGGTTCAATTACCGCAAGCCGCGTCCGGTAAAGGAAGGCGCGTATTATTATGCCTCTCGGCTTGGTGCGCCTATAATATCGTGCTTTGTTGAGCTTGTCGACACAATTAAGGCGGAAAATGAACAATTTAATAAGGTCAAATACCGTATACACGTTCTTGATGTGCTATACCCCGACCCTTCAAGACGGGATATGGAGAACGCAAGGATCATGCGCCAGAGGGATTGTGAGCTGAAGGCGGCGGCGTATGAGAGAGCATACGGCAAAAAACTTGAATACGGCTTTGAGAATTCGGATATTGCGGGGTGGAAATGCGAGAGATAAGGTATTATGAAAGCTACGACAGGGATTTCGAGTTCAGCAACAATCAGGATTTTACCCTTCCCGAGGATTATCGCTACGTGCGTTCCCGATTTTTATCGGCGGTGCTTTACGCTTTGGCACTTGTCCTGTCGGCGGTTTTGTGCCCGATATTTCTTCACACACGTATAAAGGGGGCGCGAGCTTTGCGGAAAAATGCGGGCGCGGTGTTTTTGTACTGCAATCACACGCAACCGATCGGTGATGTTTTTATCCCCGCTATCGCCGCTTTCCCAAAGAGAATATATACCGTGGTGAGTCCCGCTAATCTCGGAGTTCGCGCCGTGGGTAAGCTATTGCCATATCTTGGTGCATTGCCATTGCCTAACACCATCGGCAATGCTCGGAAATTTTCGCGGGCTATGTCGAAAAGAGTGGTGCAGGGCAGGGCGATAGCTTTATATCCCGAGGCTCACGTCTGGAAATATTGCTCTGAAATACGCCCCTATGGGAGCGAAGCGTTCAAATATGCGGTAAAGTACGGCGTACCGTCGTTTTGTCTGACGACGGTATATACGCGGCGCAAGATCGGCAAAAAGCCAAGAGCTACCGTGTACGTTGATGGACCTTTTTTCTCGGACGGTGGAGAAAGTGTGTCAGAGAGGGCGGAGCTTCTCCGCGCAAGAGTGCGGGAGACCATGGAGAGCCGTGCCGTACTCGGAAATTACGAGTATGTAAAATATGTGAAACTAAAAAAGCAGTGATGCCACTGCTTGCTTTTTTTGTGCCAAAATCTGCTTTGAATAACCCCTGCGCGATACTGCCGATAATTGTAATGTAAAAATTGTCGGGAGAAGAGAATGTACTATAACAAAGTCGAAATATGCGGGGTAAATACCACAAAGCTGAAAACCTTGACTGACGAGGAAAAGCATGAATTGTTGGTCAAAACGAGGGAGGGGGACACAAAGGCGCGCGCCGATCTGATATACGGCAATCTCAGGTTGGTTTTGAGCATAATACAGCGGTTTTCGGGGCGACGCGAGCCTATGGACGATCTTTTTCAGGTCGGTTGTATCGGGCTTGTCAAGGCGGTGGACAATTTCAATCTTGACCTTAACGTGAAATTTTCAACCTACGCCGTTCCAATGATCATCGGCGAGATACGGCGGTATCTGCGCGATAATAACGCAATAAGGATAAGCCGTTCGGTAAGAGACCTCGCCTACCGTGCACTCGGTGCAAGAGAGGAACTGATGGGGGATAATCAGAATGAGCCTACCCCGGCACAGATAGCCGAAAAAATAGGTGAGAGCCGTGAGGCTGTTGTCAAGGCAATGGAGGCGATAGTGGAGCCGATGTCGCTGTACGAGCCGATATACAGCGAAAACGGAGATTCTCTTTACGTGATAGACCAGCTTGCCGATACAAATTCATCGGACGAGAGGTGGCTTGAAAATATTGCGCTCGCGGAGGCTATGGGCCATCTTGGCGAGAGGGAACGTAAAATAATCAGTATGCGATTTTTTTTGAACAAAACCCAAATGGAGATAGCGGAGGAGATCGGAATATCGCAAGCGCAGGTATCAAGACTTGAAAAGGGCGCGCTCGAAAGAATGCGTAAAGAGATAAACTGATACACAAAAAGCCCCTTTGGTGTACCTGCCGTAAAGCAGGTACACAGTTATGATCGCCTGCGGCGAGTGTAGAGTTGTGGTTGGCAACGCCAAGTTATGATGTGCCTTCAGCACAGTTTGAAGTAACAAGGCGATCATATCACAACGTTTGCGAAGCAAACTCATAACGGTGAGCGTAAGCGAACATCATAACTTACACTAACAATAGCATTTGTGTCCACAGATGCAGTGCTTCGTATGCCTTAATTAAGGACATACGAAGCACTGCATTTTTTATATATTCAATTCGTTAATCAATTTTACCGATGAATCGGTAGTAGATCTCTATCTCTTGGTCGCGGTATCCGTCCTCGGTTGTTGTGCCTTGGTGGATAACGATTTTCTCGATCAGCTCGTTGAGCAGAGGGGCT
>JAZNOD010000184.1:0-6271 GCA_045580585.1 Eubacteriales bacterium | reverse complement strand
AACACCGCGTGAGAGATGAGACTCTCAACGCTGTCGAACCACGGCTCTCCAACGCCTGCGGGCATACCCGTGACGGCAGTTTCAAGCACACCGCCAACGCTGTCGCTGTCTGCGGCGGCGGCGAGAATAGCGTTTTTCATCTTCTCCTCAACGTCCGCACCGAGCACGGGGAATTCCTTATCCGCGAGGCTCACGATGTCATCATTAAGATTTTCGAACTCTCTGTCGGCAACACCGCCAAGACTTTTTATATGCGTTCCGATATATATTCCCTTTTGCCTGAGCGCGGGAATGACTACCCCGGCGGCGGCGACAAGCGCGGCTGTTATCCTGCCTGAAAAATGTCCGCCGCCGCGGTAGTCCTCAAAGCCGTGATATTTACAAAATGCCGCGAGGTCTGCGTGTCCCGGGCGAGCCGCGCCCCTTTGGTAATCCTTACTGCGTGTATCAGCGTTCGGAATGGTTATGCACAGCGGTGTTCCCGTGGTACAGCCGTTCCACACCCCGCTTAAAATGCTGAACTCGTCCGCCTCGCGCCTTGCCGTCGAGATAGCACCCGACGGGCGGCGAAGCCCGAGCTGATGGGCGATAAAGCCCTCGTCTATCCTTATACCCGGCGCAAGTCCGTCTATGACCGCGCCAATGGCGGCACCGTGACTCTCACCGAAAAGAGTGATGCTCACGCTTTGTCCGATGGTGTTTTTCATTTTTTAAGTGCCTCCCTGACCTCTTTTTTAAGCCGGGCGATTGGCATTTTCCTAAACTCAAACGAGCCTATCTCGCTGACGTATACCGCGGTAATGCTCTCACCGTCAAGCTTTTTGTCATGCCCCATAGCCTCAAGAATGATGTCCGTGTCTACCTCAACTCGCGTTGGAAGTCCAACCTTTTTAAGCACGGGCATGAGTCGCTCGCGCACGCTCCCCGAGCACATCGGGAGCATTCCGAGCGCAACACTCTCACCGTGCAGAAGTCCGCCAAGTCCCGCCGCACTCTCGATGCCGTGTCCGACAGTGTGACCGAAATTCAGCACCTTGCGAAGACCGTTCTCGCGCTCATCCTCCTCTACCACGGATTTTTTAATTTTAAGCGCGTTTATTATTATCTCGTCGAGCCTTGCCATAACGTCGCCGTCCTCAAAGAGGGCAAAGCCGCCGGCGTCGGACGTGAGGCTCATTTTTATCGCCTCTGCAAGTCCTGCCGATATCTGCCGCGGCGGCAGGGTGGCGAGAACGTCGGGGTCAATAAGCACTCCTCTCGGCTGTTTGAACGCGCCGACGATGTTTTTGACCGAATCCAGATTTATCGCGACCTTGCCTCCGATGGAAGAATCCACCTGCGAGAGCAAGGTAGTGGGAACGTTGTAAAAATCTATACCGCGCATATATGAGGCAGCAACAAAGCCTGCAAGGTCACCCACAACGCCACCACCAACCGCAACGACGCAATCGCTCCTTGTAAAGCCCTCGTCAAGCAAGAGGCGGCAAAGTCCCTCGAAAACATGAAAGCTCTTGCTGTCCTCTCCCTCGTCCACGGTCGCGATAACGGCTTTTTTGCACGCCGCCGCCACCGTTTCGGCATAAACGGCGGGAACGCCGCTGTCCGTAACGACGAGCACCCTGCGCTCAAGCGAGAATATCTCGCCAACGCGCGCAAGCGCACCTCGCTCGACGGTTATATCATATCCCCTTGTATCAAGGTCAAGATGAAGTACCATTTTTATTCCTTAATTATCCTTTATATAAGAGCCGACGACCTTCAGGTTGTCACAATAGCTCGAAAGCGCACCAAGCATATCCGCGCCTGCCTCGGTATCTATGTTCCCCTCCGCCTCAACGTAGAAATAATACTGCCAAAGAAGCTCCTTCATCGGGCGGCTGCGGAGCGCAAGCATGTTGTAGCCGTGCTTACCGATAACGTCAATCGCACGCGCAAGGCTGCCCGCCTCGTTGCGAACGGTAAACGTCATGATGAAGCGCAAATCACTTCGTTTTCCACCGTGAATATTACGCGCGGCAGATAGCACCGCAAAGCGCGTGGTGTTATTAGCCTCGCCGTTTATGGCACGCTCGGCTACGTCAAGTCCGTAGAGGTGTGCCGCCTCCTCGCTCGCTATCGCGGCGGTGGTGCGGTCGCCCAAAAGCGCAACCTTTTCGGCGGCACGGGCAGTGTTTGAATACTCCACGGTCTCAAATCCGTGCGCTCTGATATAACCGGCACATTGACCGAGAGCCTGTGGGTGGCTGATAACGCGCTTTATCTCATCGGGACGCACGCCCGGAAGTGTGAGCAGGTCGTGAGTAACGGCAAGATCGTACACGCGGTTTATATAAAGCGGACCTGAGAAAAGCAGGTCTGTGACCGCCCCGACCTCGCCCGCGCTGCTGTTTTCCAGCGGAAGCACCGCAAGGTCGCAATCGCCCGAAACGACTGCCTCGTAAGCGGAAGTGAAATCTCCAAACGGAACGCGCTCGGCATCGGGGAATATCCTACCTGCGGCAATTGAGGCAAATGCGCCCTCCGTTCCGCTGAACGCCACGCGAAGCCCCGTTATCATTTTTTGCTGATAGTGGCGGGAAATCGCCATAGTCGAGCGCAAAAAGCACGCGTAACCCGCGCGAACTTCCTCCTCCGCACTCAAAAGATACTCGGCGTTGCGCGCAACAAGCTCATTTTCGCGCCGTTCATCCAGCACGGGCAAGCCGCGCTCCATTTTATATTCGCCTATTATTTTCGCCGCTTCCATCCTGCGGCGGAAGAGCGACGCCATTTCCTTATCGACTTCATTTATTATTTCTCTCGCTTCATTAAGACGATCGTGGTGCATTTCAAACTCCTGACGGTTTTGTGTTAACGGTGTTAACTTGTTATGAATTATACACCAAATTTTCACTCTTGTCAATAGAAATTTCAATAAAATCCTTGATTTTTCTCAAAAAATATGATAGAATAACAGTGTTAACATATTTTTATGGAAGGTTACCATGGACGAATATTTTTATACCGAAGACCTACCGCGTGCGCTGATAACCGCGGGGCTTCGCGAGCTTGAGGAGCATCACGCCGCAGACTTCTCACTGCGCCGAGTTGCCAATGCCTGCGGCGTTTCCTGCGCCGCGCCCTACCGCCATTTCAAGAGCCGCGAGGGACTGATCCTTGCCATAATTGCGCACATCAACGCCCAATGGATGTTGATGCAACGTGAGATATGCAAGGTGTACGATGGAGACCGCAGGCGGTGCGCGCTTGAGCTGTGCCTTGCTCTGCTGCGCTTTTTGCTCGCCAACAGCGGTTTTCGCGCCGTGCTTGTCTCGGATGACAGAGGTCTTAGCGATGAGCATAAAATGGAGAAGTCAAAAATATCTGCCGCCCTTGCAGACCATATCCGCGAGTATCTTTCGGAGCTTGGCGTTACGGGCGCGGCTGCCGATAGGCGCATTTTTTCCGTCCTCTCAATGATATACGGCGCGTGTCTTATCACCGACGCGCACAGCGAGAGCTACGATAAGACCGTGCAAACGACCAAGGAAAACATCGAATTTCTTCTTATGTAATTATGTAAAAGATTCGGAAAAGCCGCGAGGCTTTTCCGAATCTTTTATTTTACTCCGTCCTAAGCGCGACTACGGGGTCTTTTTTCGACGCACTGCGCGAGGGGATTATGCCCGAAATGAGCGTAAGCGCCACGCTGATAAGCACGAGGATCGCCGCGACGCCGATAGGAAGCTGGGCGCGAAGATTGGAAATGTCCGTAAGGAACAAAAGAATAGCGTTAAGAGGAATGCACAAGAGATACGTGACACCCACGCCTATGATACCCGATATAAATCCGATTATCACAGTTTCCGCATTGAACATTCTCGAAACGTTTCGCTTGGATGCTCCGATAGCGCGGAGAATACCGATCTCCTTGGTGCGCTCCTGTACCGAAATAAGCGTAATAACGCCTATCATTATCGACGAAACGATAAGAGATACCGAAACAAATCCGATGAGAACGTACGTTATCGCATCAATTATAGTAGTAACGGACGACATCATCAGTCCTACGTAGTCGGTATAGGATATCTTTGACGCCTCGTCAACACCGCCGTTATACTTCTCGATAGCCGCCTCGATGACGTCCTTGTCCGCAAAGGTCGATGCGTAAAGACTGATAGTGGCGGGATCGTCAAGATCCTTGTAGCCGAGAAGGTGAAGATTCATATCATAGCTTGTAACCGCAAACTCCATGACCTCGTCATAAAACTTACCGAACTGCTCCTCGGTATACGTTCCGATAGCTCCGTCAAGCATTGCGGCAAGCTGGTCATCAGGCACCTGGGCAAATTGCTTTTCTACGTTTTCGGCATATGCCTTCTTCACCTGCTCGGTAATTATACCGCGGAAAATCTCCGCGATCTCATCGTCACTCATTGACTCAATATACTCGGAAACCGTCTGCTCATCCATTCCCATTTGTTCCGAGAGCGCGGCTGCAAGCGTAGCGCGCATCTCCTCGGGTTTTGCTGTCATCTCGCCGAGTATCGCATCGACCTGTCCATTTAAGATTTCGTCGTGAGGGATGCTCATTATCTTAATATAGGTCTGCGCCTTGGCTTTAACGCCAAGACCTGCAACGTATTTCAAAAAGACATCCTTCTTTTCGGTGTTTGAAAGCTCACCCTTGCTCTCGTCAAACGGAAGTCCCGTAAATATATCCGTTGCCGGCGAGGCAAGCTGAGCCTGTATTGCGGCAGACGTCTTTGATTCGTTGATAACATACTCGGTAAGTCCCGCGGTATACGCAATAGAGCCCGTGAGCATTCCCGCAACGGCATCCTCATTCGGGCGGATAACGCCCACCACCTTGAGAGGCAGACCGTTATCATACAGATACTTAAGTCCCGCGGACGTGGTGCGCAGATCGGTATACAGACCGCTGACCTTGTCGTAGGTATAACAATTTGCGGGGAAGACCGTACGGAAATCCATATCGAAAATCTCCTGATACGTCCAACGCTTGGTGTTGACGGTCAGCGGCTTTTTGTTTATCGCGGCATCCACGATGGTATCTATTTCAGCCTCGGAAACAAGTCCGAGTGCGTAAAGCGCAATATCGGGAATTTCATTGTTCTCATCAAGCACGAGAACGACCTCGTTGTACGCGGCGGGCCAATTGCCTTCTACCACGTCATACTGCTTTTTGAGTATGGGATTTATCAGCTCATCACCGTCGCCCGGCAGCATCTCCTGCCAAAGACCGCCCGCATTTTGCGAACCTGCCATCATTGACATCATACCGCTGTTTGACGAGGATTCCTTATCGTTTTCCATAAGCGAGCCCATCAGCTGTCCCATGTATTTCATAAAGATATCCGTGAGCATTTTCTGCGAATCGGAAAGAATTATTGTTCCGTCAACGTTCTTCGTGTATATGGGAACGTTCAGCTTGTAGCCATAGTGAACACCGTTCAAGGCGCTTGATAAGCCCGTTTCTCCGTCTTCCTTGACTCGCTCGTTCTCAAGAAACGTTTTAAATGCCTTAAGGTCATTCTCCTGCGTATCCATGCTGTTGAGCAGATTGGTAAGATCGTACATCACAGGCTTTTGATAAACGCCGTCAAGCGGATGGTCCTCCTGGGACTCTGCCATTTCCATCATAGTTACCATGAGAGAACCAAGGTCAAGATAGGTGGATTCGAGCACTATGGGATATGAGGAAAGCGTATCCTCCTGCACTGTGTTGATGTAAGCTGTCATTCCGTGGGAAACCGCATATATCAACGCGATTCCGATAATACCGATGCTTCCCGCAAAGGAAGTGAGCGCGGTTCTTCCCTTTTTGGTAAAGAGGTTTTTAAGGGACAGACCAAAAGAGGTAACAAAAGAGAGTGATGGCTTCTTTTCTCCCTTACCGTTCTTTTCCATTTCCTCTCTGACGCGAGCCTCCTCAGCCAATTCCTCGTCGGTGACAGGGGCGCTGTCGTCGGTAATAACACCGTCAAGCATACGCACTATTCTGGTGGAGTACGCATCGGCAAGCTCGGGGTTGTGCGTGACCATAACGACAAGGCGGTCGCGTGAGATCTCCTTGAGTATCTCCATTACCTGAACGCTCGTTTCACTGTCAAGCGCGCCCGTGGGCTCATCGGCAAGAATGATATCGGGGTCGTTAACTATCGCGCGGGCAATAGCAACTCTCTGCATCTGTCCGCCCGACATCTCACCGGGGCGTTTTTTGAGCTGATCTCCAAGCCCCACGCGCTCAAGAGCTTCCTTGGCGCGGCGG
>JAZNOD010000183.1:0-22890 GCA_045580585.1 Eubacteriales bacterium | reverse complement strand
CAACTTCAACGGAAGATGCAAAATGATCGGAGGTAAATAACTATGAGTTTATCAGCTAATATCAAAAGATTGCGTCTTGACAAGAATTTGACACAAGAGCAGCTTGCCACAAAGCTTGGCGTATCTGCACAAGCAGTATCCAAGTGGGAAACGAGCGAAACCTATCCCGACGGCGCGATTCTTATTCCTCTTGCTAATGAGCTTGAGGTATCTCTTGACGAACTTTTTGGAAATGATTCTGTCACTATGGCGGATATTTCGTCCAAAATCGTGAAGTTGATTCATAACACCGAGGCAACCGAGCGCTTCAACATTGCGCGTGATATCGGTTGGCAAATTGAGCGCGGTTTGTTTAACTGCCGAATGGAAATCGGAAAGAAGTATGACCCAAATGAAATCAAAAATCAGAAAAACGCATCCTACATTCTTGACGATAACGGATTTACAATCGTATCTAATGGAAAAGAGCCTTTCTTCTCCGTGTTTCCGCAACCGGCAGAGGGATACGGACATTTTTTGAACGACAAGGACGATCTGCAAAAAATCTTTGCTGCACTGTCTCATACGGATACAATGAACGCTTTGATCTATTTGTATCATAAAGCGGAGAATTATGTTTTTGAGAGCGCAGTGCTCCAGCGAGATTGCGAGATTGCAAATGATCAGATCAATGCGGTAATAGATGATCTGTTGACGCTAAAGCTAATATGGAAACAGGAGCTTACAATTAACGGTGAAAATCGCGTTCTGTATTATTCTCGACCCAGCCACAAATTGCTTGCCGTATTGTTGATGACAAGAGAGATTGGATATAAGGGAGCATATAGTTTCCAATCGCATATCAGAAATACGCCGTTTATTAAAGAATAATGAACCACCGCCGAGAGCGACCATTTGGGTAACTCTCGGCGGTAGTTTCATGTTAATACGGTACTAAAAAAACATACCGTAATTAAAGCGAGGATTAAGAAATACCAGCAGATTTATCAAATACAAACAGATAATAATCTTCCAATGTCGGTACAACATTTTTTGCTCGATCGGTCGGGGTTCCTTCTGCAAGAATGCGCAAAATAATTTCTCCCGTTTGATCGTCTCTTGCAATATTCGTTACGCGAAAACGATCTTGCAGTTCCTGTACATCTGATTCTAAACAAGGTACAAGCCAAACTTTCCCATCGATCTTTTTAACAAGTTCATGCGGAGGTGCATTATCCACTATCAATCCCTTTTTAAGCATAATGATATCCTTTGCGATAAACTCAATGTCCGGGACGACGTGGGTGGCGATCAGGACTATCTTGTTGAATGCGATTTTTGAGATATAGTTGCGGATGGCGATACGCTGTTTGGGGTCAAGTCCGGCGGTCGGCTCGTCAAGGATGAGAATTTCAGGATCGCCGAGTACCGCCTGTGCAAGTGTCAGACGTTGCTTCATACCGCCGGATAGTGCGCCGATCTTGCGTTTCGGCACGTCATCCAGTTCCACAGCGGCGAGGATTTCGGGGATCTGCCGCATGGATTCTTCCTTGGGCAGTCCTTTCAGCGCCGCCATATACCACATAAACCTCTCCACTGTAAAGTTTGGATAAAGTCCCGGATACTGCGGCATAAACCCAAGCTTTTCGCGGAAGCGCACACCCATGTCGAGAACATTCTCACCGTCATAAGTGATTCTACCTGCATCTGCCTTGAGGTTGTCAGTGAGAATATTCATTAACGTAGATTTGCCCGAACCGTTTGGGCCGAGCAGGGCATAGATACCTGCGTCCAGGGTTGCGGTGAAGCTGTTCAGGGCGAGGTTTGTTCCATATGATTTGGATATTCCTTGTATGGTAAGTGTCATTATGTTTTCCTCCATTCACCAATTCTACACACGTAACATTTGCCTGTGCGGAGACTGGTATTGATTAGCCAAATGCATAGAATAATGTGTATTCTCCCGTTTCCATATCATAGGCAGAAAAAGCCATATTGCTCAGGTACAGAATCCATTTATCACAGATCACACGCCAACGCCACCCGGAAACAGGATTGGCTGCATTCTGGTCCATGGTTTGTACCAAGCGAAGCGGATTGCCATCGTGGTCACATTGCCAGAGGCCATCGGCAAATGTCAAATAGAGGTAATGATCGGTGATGCTTCCTATCATCAGCGGATATGCGCTGATTCTTTCCGGCACCTCTCCGAGCAGTTCTTCTTCACCCGTAATGAGATTTCGCTTCGTATAAAATAATCGATATAATGCGGTAGTCACCGGATTGCCGTTTTCATCTGTCAGAGTTTCTCCCCTTCCATCGACTTCCTCAATCATTTTCACCGGTTCTCCGGAAGGTTTTTGGTAATAACAGAATTCACCGCTACGCGCTGTATTGATGTAATAATATGGAAAGTTTAGTATCATTGATTCACCGGTGACCCGATCGACTCGCGTTACGCGGTTGCTTTCGCCGATTCCTGTGACAAAATAGTAGTATTGCTCGTCAATATTCTGAAGATTGCTGTAACCATCCTCCGTCTGCTCATATGTATAGAGAATTTCTTCCGTTTTCCCAAAGGAATCCGGGATTGTCCTGCAGAGAAGGCGTACTTTTTCTCCGGTAGGATTATCGGCATGGACAGGTCTGAAGACGCTGTAATAGAGATATCCGTCCGAGAGGATATTATGAAGGGTATAACGCGAACCATCGTCCGGGATATCAAAGATCTTCTTTATACTCTGATCCTCAATATGATAACGTTGAAAAGAATAATTGCGTATTTCCTTGCTTTTGCTGCCCGGCGATTCCGTTCTTCTTTCGGATGTTCCTGTGATGAAGTACACCGTTCCATCATCCACCAGCCACTGATCCGATCCGTGGGCAAAAACACATTCCTCACCCATACACAAAGGATCGGCACAGACGCTGCTGATGCTACCGGTCATGGGATTGAAACGGTAAAAAAAGCTGTTTTCCCCCGACGGCCAGAAATAAATCATATTATCAAACATTCTTATGCAGGATAGAGAGGAATTATCCGGTGTGAAGACATAATCAAACCCGTCTATCGCCCTGCTCGGAATGTCATCAACGCTATTTGAACCATCGTCATGTAAATATGGTATCGTGTGCCGATTGCTGCAAGAGGAGAAAAGAAGCAGCGCAAGCAATAGTATCACTAACAACTTTTTCAAAAGTATTTCCGTCCTTTCTTTCAACAATACATAATATTACTTCACAAACATCCGCTTTGCGGGCATCATCATCGCAGACACAGCCGCGATTGCCACAGCAAGCCACAGCGTGAGCATGGCGTAGCCGTTGCCAAACAGTGCCATTTCCGCCGACTGTAGGAACAGCGGCGTGCCTGCCAGCAGATTGAGGAAATTGACGTGTTCCGCCGCCGCAAGTCCGAAATAGGCACACAGCGCGGGCAGAAGTGTGAGAATCACCGCCGTGCCGAGGACCGGAATGTACCGCGCCAGCAGTTCCGACAGCGCACAGACGAGCATTGCCATGAGTAGTGCCCCCGCCATGCGCATGAAGAAGAACACCGCGAAATACTGTCCCACGGTGATCGCACCCGACACATCCGCGAACATCTGCATGGATGCCAGCGGCGCGTTCATCGCGGGCAGATCATAGCCGACGATGATGACCGCCGTATCGACCGTGCCGGTGAGAATCGCCAGGATCAGCGCAATCATGCCGGAGGAGATGAGCTTTGCATAAAACGTCTTGTGCCGTCCGTTTTTGGTGGAGCGGAGGAGCTGTGCAAAGCCGCCAGAGGACGATTTCGACACATATTCCGCCGCGAACGAGCCGGTCAGGAGAAGCAGAATCGCCGCGTAGAGGAAGAGGTCGGCGTCCTCGGCATACATCTTCTGCCAGCCGGTATCGTAGATGAACCAGCCCTTCACGCCGGTTTCGGCTTCTTTGCGCATGAGATATTCCGCGTGCTTTTCAATGATCGACAGCAGTTCGGAACGGGAGTAGGCGTAGTTGTAGTCGGAGAGGTAGTCGCGGTATTCGTCAAACGTGATTTCCTCGTTGACATACGCCTGCTGCATCATGGTCTGCTTGGACAGTGTTTCGCCTATCATCGCGCGTTCTTCGGCGAGATATGCCAGCTTTTCGTCGGTGACTTCGCCCTCAAGGGTAGTCATGTATTCCTTGTAAACCGCATCTGCGTAGGAATTGACAGGGCCGTTGGAATCCATGGAATACCACGTTTTCACGCAGAGGATCAGAAGGACGATGATGATAAAGCGCGAGGAAATGAGCGTCTTGAAGACCTCGGCGGCGATCAGAGAACGGCTGTAGGTACGCATTTTCTGTCTGCGCTCTACTTTGATATGCGCGAATTTGTGGCGGATTTCGGCGGATTTGGTCATGCACCATGCGATTGCCGTGTCGATCCAAGCCACACGGATGCCCGTCGAGCCGCGGACATACAGGATTACTGTTACCACAGCGCACGCGACGATCAGAAGCGAGAAGATCACGCACATACTCGGCACAAATCCCGCGACCGTGCCGAAGAAGTTCATCGCTCGATACCGCACAAACAGCGGATTTCCTGCCGCCGTTGCAACGAGGTTGAGATTTTTGAACACGGAATTTGCGTCAATGTATGACAGCGTGTAGAGCAGGAAATTCAACCCGAACAAGCCCAGTCCTGCGAAATAAATGAGGATATAGTTATAGAACACCACGGAAAGCGCGGTGATGATCATCGAGAAAACCGCGAAGGTCAGCAGTTTTGCGCCAAGGGTGATGGCAAAATACTGTCCGATGGTAATCTGATATGGCGAGAGCGTAAAGGTGTCGAGTGCCTGAATGACGTTATTCGGCGACGAGAAGCCGATCCGCAGACCGTATACGGCGAAGGTAGACAGCGTGAACATCAGCACAAAGATCACAGTTAAGAGAAGCATCGTGAGAATCTTTGCAATCGCCGTCTTTGCACGACCGTTCTTCGCGGTGCGCATGATCGGCAGGAATCCGCTCTGCTTTTCCTGCGCGAAGATAATACTGCCGAGCATAATCAGCATGCAGAAAAGGAAGATATTCACCGTGTCATACGCAAAATATTCATCCCAGCCGCGGGTGTATTCCACGCCGATTTCCACGCTGTCGCGCATGAGTTCGTACAGTTCGATCACGCGGAGCTGATAGCGGTAAGTGAACGAATCCTCGGTGATGCCCATGTCGGCAAAGGCATCGAGATTTGCCCATGCGCGGTCGGTGACTTTATCAAGGACATCGGGGTACTCTTTTGCTGCATTAATCGTATTGTACAGCTTCGCAAACAGCACCTGGTCGGGGTAGTTTTCGTCCGTAGAGTAGAGATTGGGAATGGTTTCCGGCGTAAATTCGTAGTTGCCCAGCCGCATCGCTTCGCGGAACAGTTCTTCCTGCTCGGCGACAAACGCCTGCATTTCGGCGTAGTAAGCGTCAAGCTCTTCGGGATTTTCAAAGTATTCTTCAAAAAAGTCCGAAATTACCTGTGTAGGTTCCTGGGCCGCAACTGTGCGATCGGCAGTATACCACGCTATGGCAGTATTCAGCATAAGAAGTACAAAAAGGAACACCCACAAGTATTTTACGCCACATAATTTCTTAATTTCATATAGAACAAATTGCTTTTGCTTTTTGGAGTTTTTTTCTTCTGTAACAGCTTTTTGAATTTCCGCTGGATCATCCGCCATCAAAATCCATTGGGGATTTACGCGACCGATTTCCTCAAAAAGATCGTTTGCGCTACATTTTCTGTTATTGTTGCTCATACGTTTATGCCCCCTTTCATCAAATCTTCACGAAGTGCTTTTCGTAATCTTAATAAAATCTTGCTGATTTTATTTTCTTTCAATCCTGTTGTTATCGCAATATTCTTAACCGGCTCGGAGTAATAATATCTTCTGATAAATATGATAGCGTCAAGTTTTGTTTGCTTTTGCAAAAACGCATCTATTGATGTGCGAAGATCGTATGTATCGTAATACGGAATATCTTCCACAACTTCTTCTAATTCTTCAACAATAGCAATGCGCTTTTTGGCATTTCGTTTTCTGACGTATTGCAAAGCAAAATTTCGCACGATTTCACATGCGTAGCTTTTTAACGATATAGGGTTGTTTGGGGGAATTGTATTCCACAAACAAAGATAAAGATCGTTTAGACACTCCTCTGAATCTTCTTTGTTTTCAGTGATATTATGTGCTACTTTTAGACATAACGCTTTGTACTGCCTTTCAAATTCTTCGAGTGCTTTTTCATCACGATTCCAAAACAGTTTGATGATCTTTTCATCTGTTGGCTTATTAGACACTATCTCCCCTCCTTCTCATTGGATTGATTTTTTACAAAATCAGTTCTTGTCCTTCAATATATAAGATGCAAAAAAATTATATTTCTGCCATTTAACTAATAATTATAGCATGAGTTTTTTGATTTTTTATAAATAACAGCAATAAATATAATAAAAACTGCCGAGAGTAACCATTTGGTCGCTCTCGGCGGCGTTCTATTAACATTAATTCGAATAATTATAGTAAAAAACAAATCCGAACCAATTTCGATTTACGAAATAGTTCGGATTTGTTACGTTTGGTGACCCGTAGGAGAATCGAACTCCTGTTACCGCCGTGAAAGGGCGGTGTCTTAGCCTCTTGACCAACGGGCCTGGTAGCGGAAGTTGGACTTGAACCCACGACCTATCGGGTATGAACCGATTGCTCTAGCCAACTGAGCTATTCCGCCACAGCTCGTCCATTATATCACAGCTTTTTTAGTTTGTCAACACTTTTTTTGTTGATTTTAAGTTTTTTTGCCGTAATTCTCATTATTTTCTTTTTTATTTTTGAAAAAAGGCTAAACATAAAAATTTTACTCCCTTGTTTACATTCTATCATTGAAATTTTAGCTTTTTTATTGTATAATATAAATTGTATTATTATTTTTATTTATTGTTGTGTTTGCGGAGGTTTTCCTATGAGCAAGTTATATACTTTCAGGAGAGGAGCCGTTGTGCCGTCGTATTCTGTGGCGCGCGATATTCCCATTACCGATATCGCTTCCCCAAATACGGTTGAGCTTCCCATTTCTGCCGAGCATGAAAAATTCACCGTGCTCGTGAACGGTGGTGATGCGGTTCTTTGCGGTCAGCTCATTGCCGAGGGGAGAGACGGACAAACTTTTGTGTACAGCAGTGTAAGCGGAAGCGTCAAGGCTTTTTCCTCTCGCAAGGACATCGCGGGCAACAGCTTCGACACTATTATTATATCAAATGACGGAAAATATACTCCCGCGCAAACCTGCGTGCCGCATTCCAAAAAGCTTTCCGAGACCACTCCGGATGAGATAATCGATAAAGTCAGACATTTTTCAATACGCACGGACAGCGGGGAGGCTTTATCCGATATTTTGAAAAGGGCGTCCCAAAACACACGCAGATTTATACTTATTACTGCTTCCGACGGTGCATATTCGACCATTAATTATCGCCTCTCCATCGATAAGGCAAACGATGTCATAAACGGTGCAAAGATAATAATGCGCGCGCTTGGTGTTGCCGATACCGACGTGTTTTTCGGCGAGGATGATACCGAGGCGGCTAATTCTCTTGCCGAAGCCGCGGGAGACAGTAATCTTTTCAGCTTCCGCATGATGAAGATGAAGTATCCTCGAACGCACGAAAAGCTGATAGTTGCGGCACTTACAGGCAGGGAGCTTTCCCATCCTCTTACCGCACTTGACGCGGGATACGTGATTGTTACACCGCGCGTTTGTATTGACGTTTTTGCCGCATTTGCCAAAGGTTTGCCGAGTATTAACTGCTACGTTGGTGTTGATGGCGATGCTTCCACGTATCAACGTACGCTTTGCGTTCCGCTTGGTACGTCGTACCGCAGAATTATAGATGCTTGCGGCGGACTTTCTGATGATAAAACCGTAGTATGTGCGGGCGGCGGTCTTATCGGTGACGTTATAACAGATATGGATGCGCCATTTGTTATGCCAACAGCCGAAATAACAATTTCCAAACCCATCTCGGATGAATGCGGAGAATGTATAAATTGCGGCAGATGCGCCTCGGCGTGTCCCATGCGCCTTATGCCGATGCTTATTATGGCACATTCGAAAAAGGGAAAATACGCAAAAGCGAAGCGCCTTGGACTTGACGAATGCATAGAATGCGGTGCTTGCTCCTTTGTCTGCCCTGAAAAATTACCTATAAGTTTTATTATTTCCGAATCAAAGCACGTGCACAAGGATGAACCTTCTTTGAATGAGGAGAAGATGGAGGCAGAGGATGAATAATGGGAGATTTCTGACGGCGAGAGAGCTTGGCAGCACAACTACGCTGATGCTTGACGTTGTTGTTGCGCTTATTCCCGTGCTGATATGGGGAGTTGTCGCGTTTGGTTTGCGTGCGTTGCTTGTAGTGCTTATCGCATCAGCATGCGCCGCGGCAAGCGAGGCGTTGATTCGCTTGATATTGCGGAAAAAGCAAAGATTTATTGATCTTTCCGCCATTGTTTCGGGTATGATACTCGCACTCACTCTGCCTGCGTCCGTGCCCTATTGGGTCCCTGCTCTTGGCGGCGCCTTGGCATCTGTCTTGAAACAGGTATTCGGCGGCGGAAGATGCCCGTTCAATTCCACTGCCGCGGCTCACGTTGTATTGCATATTGTTGCCGCGCCTGCAATGGGGTATTTTACAGCGCCGTTTGAATGGCTTCCCATTGGCGGCAGCGTATCGGCGCAGACGTTTAAAACTCCGATAGAAATAATTGCAGACGGCGCTATGCCGAGCCAGAACGCGCTTGAGCTTTTGCTTGGCAAGGGCGGCGGTGCTATAGGAGAGGTATCTGCCGTTTTCATAATACTCGGCGCGCTGTATCTTTTGTATCGCCGCGTGATCACGTGGCACATCCCCGTAACCTTTATTGGCACGGCGGCGATACTGCTCGGATTTTTTCCGCAGAGCGTTGACGTCACGGGATATCTTTTTGTCGAGTTGATGACGGGCGGAATCATTTTTTCTGCGGTTTTCGCCGCCGTTGATTTTGGCGGAACGCCAATAAGCGTTATATCTAAGATGATATTCGGTGCGGCTTGCGGTCTGCTTACGGTGCTGATGCGTTTTTATGGCGGCGGCTACGATGGGGCTTTCGCGGCTGTATTTGTTATGAGCCTTGTTGCTCGTCCGCTTGACGTCTTGTTTTCATACTTGCGTTTCGGCTCATCATATAAAAAGAAAAACGCCGCCTTGCTTGCAAAACTCGAGGCGGATAAGTAATTTACTATATTATGAAAGGAGATAAAGGATATGATATTTACATCCCCTGTTTTTCTTATGCTTTTTCTCCCTCTCATGATATGTATTTACGCAATTATACCACAGCGCTTGCGGCGTGGTGCGATATGCATGTTCAGCTTGCTGTTTTACACATGCGCAAGCTTTTGCCATCCCGCAAGCCTTGCCTTTTTGATAGTCTGCGCCTGTTTTACATACTGCGCATCGTGCGCAATTATGGCTACGGGCAGTAAAAAGATCTTTGGCGGAGCTATTCTTCTGGTAACGGGTGCGCTCACGGTCTTGCGCATTATCAGTTTCTTTTCTAACGAATCAGCACTGCCGTTTCTGCCCCTTGGGGCGGCATTCTATCTGCTTTCGTGCATTTCCTGCATAGCGGATGTAAAGCGAAGAGATGCTGTTGTCAATGGTTTTTTTGATGTTTTTCTCTATATCAGTTATTTTCCCGTTTTGATTGCTGGGCCTGTTATAAAATACAAGGATTTTGTAAATATCACAAAAACGGAAAATATACAGTTCACTGCCGCTAACGTGGGCGGCGGCGTGCGCACATTTGTGTTAGGTTTCATAAAGCGCGTTGCGGTTGCGGAATTTTTGCTTGAAAGTTATGAGCGAATAGCGGGCAGTTTATCACTTGAGGCGGGCGAGAGGATAAGTCCTGCGGTAATGCTGATTCTTGCTATCCTTTTACTTGTGGGCGTGTATTTTGCCTTTTTTGGTTTTTCCGATATGGGACGTGGTATTTCGATGATGCTTGGTATCCCATTGGCATCGGATTTCGGAAACTGTTTTTTCTCACCTACTCCCGCAGATTATTTCAAGAATTTTATGAAAAGCCTCTGGCTTTGGATGAAGGATTACGTTCGTGAGCCTATTGAACGGAGATGGGGCAAAAAAAGACGTGGGATCAGGATAATCAGCGCGGCGGCTGTGTGCGTATCTATCATGCTTTGGTATCGCGCAAGCCCGCAAATGCTTCTTTTAATGATACCCGTGATCCTCTTTGTCGTGCTTGACCGCGCTTTCGCGCTTAAAAAGAAGTTTTCGGGAAATCTCTTGTTGCGTGTGATTGGTTGCCTTCTTACGCTTATATGCGTTGATATGTTCTGGATGCTTATAAAAAGCAGGAACATTTATATGCTCATCAATGCCGTGGCGGGCTATTCCCCCGCGCCATCGATGCAATCATACAATATGTTTATGACTGTGTTTAGCGGAGAATTGATTGTGGTATGCTTGCTCATACTTTTCATCATGCTGCCGCAGATGATCAATGCGCTTGGCAGGACCGTTACCGAGCGAACGGCTAACGTTTTTTCTTGGTGTTGGACGTCGGTGCTTGTTTTGATATTCGTGGCGACGGTGCTGTTTTGTATGCCTCAGTATCCGGAACTTGCAACCACACCTTTTTCGGGCATTACATTGTAGGAGGGGTTGAATGGAAAAAGAAAAAAACGGCGCAAAAACGTCTGAGCCTTTCTCTTGCGAGAAAATGCCGAGAGCTCTTTGCATTGTTATGACCATAGTATTTGTGGGGCTCCTTTTGTCCTTTTCAATAAATATATTGATCTCATCATATTTTGATCCTGACGATTTTTATGACGATTATTACGATGGCGAAGAACAAGACGGTATATTTTTGTCCGATTTCGCAGATTCCTTTTACAAGGGAACCGGCGTGCGGGATTTTGTTGTAAACGCGGATTATCTTTTTTATGGAAATCTGCGCTCGGACAGTGTTCTGCTCGGAAAAAACGGTTTTATATTTGACGTTTACGATGTCGATGGCGATTATAATTATATCGCGGACTACGTTGGAGAGAGTTTGACGGATGAGACGTATCTTGCCTCGATAGCCGAGGGAATCGCTGCGGTGCGCCGCCCCTTTATTGAGGCGGGAAGTCAATGCTCCGTTGTTGTTATCCCCAATGCGCAGACCGTGTACGGTGAGCTTATGCCCGATTATTTCGGTGAAATAAGCAATAACACTGTGCTGAAACGCCTTACCGCATATATGAATAAAACAAATGCGGACGGATATTTTGATATGACTGACGTTCTTCTTGCCGCAAAGGACGACGGACAGCTATACAACAACACGGAAAATTCGCTCAATTCTCTTGGTGCATATTATGTATATCGCGCCCTGATCGACAAAATACCCGCGGATGAGCGTGGGGAGATGCGTGTTATAAATAGGAAGGATATCAGCCTTAATTATCATAATACGGAAGGAAAGACGTTGGCGCGCCGCGCGGGAATCGAGGCTCTGCATTTTAACCGCACTGTCTCGGTGGATTTTTCGTTTTCTCAGAATTACAGTATATTCCCACGTATCAACGGTGTGGAAAAAACCTATAACACGGATTTTTCGGGCGGTTCTGTGATACATCTTGAATGTATAACCGAATGGGATAAAATAATGCTCAGAGAGTATTTTTCAAACAGCTTCAGAACCGTCAGTTGCCGTGTTGGTGCTACGGATATAAAAAATTTGTTTGAAACGATAGCTCCCGACAGAACGTATATTTTTGTTCACGAATATCAGCTATCAACGTTTGCTGACGCAAACTGAAAGGATAATTAATAATTATGGAAGAAAATGAACTCCAAATGCGCTGGAGCGCGCTTGAGGAAAGATGTAAAAGCTGTCACGCTTGTCCCCTTGGAGATACGAGAACAAACTGCGTTTTCGGCACGGGGAGCCGAAATGCGCGACTTATGTTTGTCGGTGAGGCTCCCGGTGAGCAGGAGGATATAAGCGGCGTGCCGTTTGTGGGGCGCGCGGGTCAGCTTCTTGACCGTTATCTTTATGCGGTGGACATACCGCGTGAGGATGTTTACATAGCGAATATCTTAAAATGCCGTCCGCCAAAGAATCGCGATCCGCTTCCCGCCGAGGAGGATGCTTGCATAGAGTATTTGAGAGAACAAGTACGTCTCATCCGCCCCGAGATAATCGTTTGCCTCGGCAGGATAGCCGCAATGCGCCTTATAAAGCCCGATTTTAAGATAACGCAGGAGCATGGAGTTTGGTTTGAGAGGGGAGATTTTGCCCTTACCGCCGTATTCCACCCCGCCGCACTTTTGCGCGATCCTCGCCGCAAGGAGGATATGCTATCTGATATGAAAAAGATAAAGGAAAGACTCGATAAAGTTAAATAAAAAACAAGGATTTGCCACGGGCAAATCCTTGTTTTTTATTAGTATTCAACGAACTCGGTGTAGCCTTCCTCGGAGAGCTTGGTCTTTTGGAAGTACACGTTCTTCATCTTGGTGGTGACGAGCACGCGTGCGCCGTCTGCGCGAAGGGCGGCGGCGTCGGCGCACATACGGAGCATATCTTCTTCGCTTATCTTTTTGTCAGCGAGGAAGGCAACGCTTTTGACCGGTGCGGGAACGGTAAAACCGCTGTCGGCAAGCGCGGAAACGATTCTTTCAAAACCGAGGGAGAAGCCGCAGGCGGGTGTTTGCTGACCCGCAAATTTTCCGAGCATCTCGTCATATCTTCCGCCGCCGCCTACTGAATATCCGTAGCCGTCCATGCGTATCTCAAATATAGTTCCCGTGTAGTAGGACATTCCGCGCACGAGCGTGGGATCAAACTGCAACTTGCATCCGCCAACGGTTGCGGCGGCGGCACAGCGCATGATGGATGCGACCTGTGCGGCGATCTTTGCCGCATTTTCGGCATTTTCGCCGCAGAGCTTTGCGGTGAAGTCCTCGGCACTTATGTCCTCGGCTCCCGTGTAAAGCTCGATATACTTTTCAACAGCCTCGGTGTCGTAGCCTTCGGTGAGAAGCTCATTCTTTACGCCATCAAGACCTATCTTGTCCATCTTGTCGAGAATGATAAAGACTTTATCGTGCTCCTCGGGGGCAAAGCCGCAAGCCTCGGCGCAGAGCTTGAGCAGTCGGCGGTCATTTATGCGGACGGTAAAATTGTCAAAGCCGAGGCGTCGAAGCACGCCTGCCGTAGCGGAAATAAGCGTTATTTCCGCGGTGGGGGTAGCGTCACCGAGAATATCTATGTCACATTGTGTGAACTGGCGGTATCTGCCCTTTTGGGGGCGGTCGGCGCGCCAGACGTTGCCAATCTGCATTGCAAGGAACGGAGAAGGGAGCTTTGCGGAGTTGTTGGCGTAATAGCGAGAAAGCGGAACGGTCAGGTCGTAGCGCAGACCGCTGTCACACAGCTCGTCCTCGCTTGCGGCAGAAACGAGCTTCTCGCCGCGCTTCATTATCTTGAAGATAAGCTTTTCGTTTTCTCCGCCATTCTTGCCCGTCAGATTTTCGATATGTTCAACCGCGGGGGTTTCTATCATGCAAAATCCCGCGGATGAGTAAGAAGAGACAATAACGGATTTTACGTATTCGCGAAGTGCTACCTCGGCGGGGAGATAGTCGTTCATTCCTTTTGTGGGGGTTTTGATAAGCTTCATTTTATACCTCGTATCAATCAAATTTTACCTTTGGATCACGGAATTCCGCAACTCTGCGCTCGTATGCCGCAAGTGCGGCTTCCTTATGTGCGGCGGTTGCGGAGCTTCCCGCAAGGCGGAGCACATATTCGCAAAACTCGGGGTTCAGCGGAAGTATGGGGCCAATGAGATGCGTGCCGATAAAGTTTTTGCGGCGCACGCCCTCAAGCTTGCTTGATTTGTTTATACCGACGCCGCGCTCCACCTTGATGAAAGCAAATGATGAGTTGTCTCCGTAAACGAAGGAGAACTGCGAGCGAAAGCCCGTGATAGTCATGCCGTCAGCCTCGCCGATGACCATGCCGTTGTAGCGCGCGAAAAGGTCGGTTTTTACCGTCAGAGGAAACAGCCCGAGTCCGTTGACGGTAATATTTTCCGTAACGTATTCTATTTTTTCAGAAAATATCTCGTATGCGTTACCTGTAATCAGAAATACCACGCCGTCATCGATAAGCTCAATGATGCGCTCCTTGTAGGGGAAAAGACTCTTGATTGCAAGACGTTGCATAGCCTCGCTCATCGAGCCCATTAGGATAATATCGGGGCGTTCGGAGGCAAAGTAGGGAACGGAGTCAAGCCTCGTGTTTATCAGCTCGGCATCAGGAACACATTGCGAAAGGTAAATCGCATTTTGCGGATCTCCATAAAAGTTTGCAACCTCACCGTAAAGAACCTCTATTTTCATTGTTCGGCCTCCACACGTTCTATCAGTCTACGTTTTGCACGAGCCGCGGCGGGAATGGTGTAAAGCTGATACAAAACAAATATTTCACTGTGGTTATTAACGTCGATCAGCTCAACGCCGTCAGCGGGTGTATCGGTGATCTTTATTTTTGACTCGGGAACTCCCGCCATAATGGCGCGCAGCTTCTGGTCGCGGCAGCGAGGTCCTGCAAAAACTATCTCCTTTATTGTGGGATCGGCAAGCGCGGACATATCGCAATCGTAAAGCCAGCAAACGCTCTCGGATTCATTGCGCTCTTGATAATCCGTCATGATAAGCGCGGATTTGCTCTCGCCCGCATGAGATGCGACGTAGCTAAAGGCTCGTCCGCAGGCGCTGGGATTCTGCCCCTTGGAAAACTGCATGGTGATGTTTACGTTTCCAACGGTCGTTCTCTCGTATCTTGTCGAAACGATGCTCAAGCGTTCAAATGCACCGTGTATTTGCTCATAGGTAAGTCCGAGCTTGTATAGTACCGTGATGGCGGTGCAGGAATTGTAGATGTTGATGATATTGTCGTTCATCAAACGAAATACCTCGTCTACTCCGTCGTGTGTGATGGTAAGGGTACTGTTTTGGGAATCTATATCGGTAACGGTAAATTGGCGTTCGGGTGAGTGTAGTCCGCAATTTGGGCAGGACATGCGCCCTATGTGGTAATAGCGGATATACTCAACGTCGAGGCGATGTCCGCATTCAGGACAGTACACAACGTCGCGAACGTTCTCGGGGTCGCCGCCTGCGGGTTTTCTTATGTCAACTCCGAAGTAGGTGCGGTCGGCGCTCTTTGGCGCAAGCCTCGCGCAGATAAGATCGTCGGCGTTGAGGATAGCTTTCGTTTTTTCCGTGAGCTTATTATTTATTACGTAGGAGATAAAATCGGGGTGCGCGTTACGCTTGAGCGAATCGCGCATAATATTATTGCATACGATATAGTCGGGGGTGATGTAGGAGTAAACCTTTATCGAGCTTCTCTCGTCTACCTCAATGATACCAAACTGCTTTTTGGATTTTCCCGTAATTGTAGCATCGGCAAGCAGAGCAGTAGCGACTCCGCCCTGAACGTTAGAGCCGTAGCTATTGTTTGTTACGGAATATCCGCAGTCGCGCAAAACGTCACCAAGCAGATTGCTGACGGTGGTCTTGCCGTTGGTTCCCGTCACGCAAACAAGAGTTTTCGGTGTGCCAACGTGCGCAAGAAAATCGGGGCAGAGCTTGAGTGCGATGATGCCGGGAGTGCATGTCGCGGGCTTGCCAATTATGCGCAGGGCGATGCGGGCGGATTTTGATACCCACAGCGCAATTATAAAACGAATTTTTTTCAGCATTTCAGTACTCCTGATATCCGTTCGGATATTGTAAACATATATGATATATAATACATTATTTACCACAAAAAGTCAATATATTATCCGATTAAAGAGGGATTTTCTATCGAAATATCTGAAAAACGCTATGGCTGTTTGGCAATAAAATTTCTCTATACTGACTCTATAAGGTCAACTTGAAGTTTTATTTGAAACTACAGGTTATTCTTTTGGGCGTAAATTTAAAATCTTACAGTTTGCGATTTTGTGTCGCATAAATTTTTGAACAGCAAAAGAATATAGGAGCAGGTAGTTCGTTTTTTGATATTGGAAATCAATATGTTTTTTGATGAATATCAACACTTATAAAGTGTTTTGATTAGAAATAAGTCTAAAGCAAATACTCATGCAACAAAAATATTAGATTGCAATCTAATATAAAAGAAAAATAGGTATTGATTTTTTCTTTGACATGGTATATAATAGAAACAAGATTTGAAGCAAAGTACAAAATTCAATAAAGGATTTTTATAGTATGGCAAAAGAAGCAACTAAAAAAACGAGCGCGAAGACAACTAAAAAGACAGACAAGGACAAAAAGACTTTAGCAAAAGCGGCTATGTCCGCCCCTGCCGAGAATGACAGCGGATACGATAATCAGAGCATAGTTTCACTAAAGGGTCCCGACCGTGTCCGTAAACGCCCGAGTATAATCTTTGGTTCGGACGGACTTGACGGATGCCAGCACGGTTTTTTTGAAATACTCGCGAACTCAATCGACGAGGCGAGCGCAGGCTATGGCAAGGAGATACGTGTAACCGTTTTTGCCGATCATTCGATGGAGGTCGAGGACTTCGGCAGAGGTGTCCCTCTTGGATATAATGCAAAGGAAGAAAGATATAACTGGGAGCTTGTTTTCTGTGAGCTTTTTGCTGGCGGTAAGATGGATAACAATAATGCCGATGCCGCATACAAATGCGCCCTTGGTGTAAACGGAGTGGGCGCGTGCGCAACTCAATGTGCATCAACCTACATGAACGTTGACTCATTTGATGGCAAGCGCGTCAGCTTTATACGCTTTGAAAAGGGCTTGCCCGTTGGTGATCTTGAAGTGCGTGAGCTTGCCCCCTCGGAGCGTAGGACGGGTACTATCATCCGCTGGCTTCCAGATCTTGAGGTGTTCACGGATATCAATATTCCGCACGACCATTTTGAGGATGTTCTTCACCGCCAGGCGGCTATAAATTACGGTGTTAAATTCGTTTTGCAGATCGAACAGGAGGACGGCAGCTTCTCCGAAAAGGAGTTCTACTATCCGGGAGAGGATAAGCTTGCGGCTTACGTCAGGGAGATCACGAACAACAACTCCATTACCGAGCCCGTTAACCTTTTTGCATCCGACCGAGGCCGTGACCGCGGCGATAAGGAAGAATATCTGCTTGAGGCGGATTATTCATTCTGCTTTACGCAGGCGTCAGGCAAGCAGGAGTACTATCACAACTCCAGCTATCTTGAGCACGGCGGCTCACCCGACCGCGCTGTGCGCTCTGCGTTTGTCTATTCGATAGATAAATATCTGAAAAATACGGGCAAGTATAACAAGACCGAGCAAAAGGTCACTTACGCGGATATTGCCGACAGCCTTGTTATCGTAATCAGCAGCCATTCCACTATTGCTTCTTACGAGAACCAGACTAAAAAGGCTATCACCAACTCCTTTATTCAGGAGTCGATGACGGAATTTCTTAAAAAGAGCCTTGACATATACTTTATCGAGCATCCTACCGAGGCTGACAAAATTGCCGCGCAGGTGCTCATCAATAAGCGTAGCCGCGAGAATGCAGAAAAGACGCGTATTGATATTAAAAAGAAGCTGACTGCCACCATCGACGTAGCCAATCGAGTGGAGAAGTTTGTCAACTGCCGCAGTAAAGACCCTGCAGTGCGTGAGCTGTATATCGTTGAGGGAGACTCCGCGCTTACGTCATGTAAGCTTGCGCGTGAGGCTGAATTTCAGGCGATCATTCCCGTACGCGGAAAAACGCTTAACTGTATGAAGAGCGATTACAAGCAGATATTTGACAATGAGATAATTGTAGACTTGCTTCGTGTTATCGGTTGCGGTGTGGAGCTTGAGGGCAAGGTCAAACTGAAAAACGATATGGCGGCGTTTGACTATGACGCACTGCGTTGGTCAAAGATCATCATCTGTACCGATGCGGACGAGGACGGTTTTCAGATAAGGACGCTTTTGCTTACGATGTTCTATCGTCTGCTTCCGACGCTTATCGAGAAGGGGAAGATATTTATTGCTGAATCTCCCCTCTTTGAGATAACCACAAAGGACCAGACGTATTTCGCATATGACGAGGCAGAAAAAAACGCTATTCTGAAACAGCTTGGTGATACAAAATATACGCTCCAACGCTCCAAAGGACTTGGCGAGAACGAGCCTGACATGATGTCAAAAACTACGATGAAGCCGCAAACGCGCCGTCTTATCGCAGTAAAACCTGCTGATGCCGCCGCGACGGAGATGATATTCGATACTCTGCTTGGCAACAATCTTGCGGGGCGCAAGGCATTTATTGCCGAGCATGCAAACGAGTATATGAAGGATGCGGACATATAGACTATTTTTCAATATAAAAAACTGTCGTTTTACGGCAGTTTTTTCTTTTAGCAGGATGCGGAATTTTGGAGTATAAAGGGGAAGATTCAATAAGATAACTTTAGGTTGACAAAGGTTGTCGCGTGTTGTATAATTATACATATTTGTATTTTCGACAATTTTGGGGAGACAAAATGAAAACACTAAAGAAAATTATTGTTCTAATTATTGCTGCATTTTTCGCTCTTGGTGTGCTTACAGCGTGCGCGGTGCCGCCTGAATTAAGAAAAGACTACTATTATGGAACCGATACTTCTGTTACCACAACACAGACATACGAAGATCATACTTTCGATTACCCATGGCGTGAGACAATGACTACTGATATTGAGGATGAGACTATTGATCCCGAGGATATATCCCACGAAAATATAACTACCGCCCCGGCGCCCGAGACGAGCGAGCTTACGCCCGAAACGAGCGAGTCTGCGCCCGAAACGAGCGAGTCTGCGCCCGAAACGAGCGAGTCTGCGCCCGAGACGAGCGAGCTTACGCCCGAGACGAGCGAGCTTACGCCCGAGACGAGCGAGCTCACGCCCGAGACGAGCGCGCCCACGCCCGAGACGAGCGCGCCCACGCCCGAGACGAGCGAGCTTACGCCCGAAACGAGCGCGCCCACGCCCGAGACGAGCGAGCCTGCGCCCGAGACGAGCGAGCTTACGTCCGAGACGAACGAGCCTGCACCCGAGACGAGCGCGTCTACGCCCGAGACGAGCGCGCTTATGCCCGAGACGAGTGAGCTTACGCCCGATACGAGTGAGCTTACGCCCGAGACGAACGAGCCCGCGCCCGAGACGAGCGAGCCTACACCCGAGGCGAGCGCGATTGCACCGGATACGAATGTTCATATGAGCGAAACGATTGAACTCTTACCGGATACGAATCAAGTTATGCCTACTCCTGATGTTTATCCGTCTGATACGGGAGATATTTCCCCCGAAACTGAATACATCGGTACGGGAACCGGGAATCCGATACCGAACGTAACATATCCCGTTCCCGATATAACGGCTCAAATATCCGGAGATGGATTTTCGGTGACGGGGGATGGCGGTTTACCTTATGACACCATTATTAATCCCTCCGTGATTATCACGCTTGCTCCCGAAACCACTATACAAAATTCAGAAATCACGGTTCCTTCCCCCGAAACTATTGCACCTATCCCCGAAACTATTGCGCCTACACCTGAAACCGTTCTCCCTGCTCCCGCAACTACTGCGCCTGCTTCGGAAACCGATGTGTCTTATCCCGAAACTACTTCAATCACCCCCGAAACCACTGCCTGCCATGTTCATAGCTACGGCGCGTGGGTTCAAAGCAAAGCTCCGAGCTGCACCGAATGCGGTATTGAAGTGCGTAGCTGTTTGTGCGGTGATTTTCAAACGAGAGAGCTGGCGGCGTCGGGACATATCGACGAGGTTATTCATGGGCAAGATGCTACGTGCTCAACTGCGGGGCTTACCGAGGGCAAAAAATGCTCTGTTTGCGGAGTCGTTACGCTTGCTCCGACAGCAATTCCTACCATTGCCCATACGTTTATTGATGGCGTGTGTATTGTTTGCGGTGAAATTAAATACAGCGAGGGACTTGAGTTTACAATAAACGATGACGGAATAAGCTATTCTGTGACAGGCATCGGAACTTGCGCAGATGTTAAAATAATGATTCCGCGCAGGTACGCCGGGCTTCCCGTAACCGCAATTGGCGATTGTGCGTTTGCTGAGCGCACATCATTTTCCGAGATAGTCATACCCGAAAGCATTGTCTCCATTGGCAATGGCGCGTTTTTCGGTTGCTCATCTCTCACTGCTATCTCCGTACCGTTTGTCGGTTCCCAAAAGGGCGGGGAGTCCAATACTCATTTTGGATATATATTCGGCGCTTCTTTTCATGCTGATAACGCCACTTACATTCCTGAAAACGTAAAAACGGTTATTGTGACGGGCGGTGAAAAAATTGATGAGTATGCCTTTGATAGCTGTGTCAATATCCATAACGTATATCTTCAAAACGGAATTGTAAGCATTGGAGATTTCGCCTTCTACGAATGTGATTCACTCAAAAGCTTTACTGTGCCCGACAGTGTTACGAGTGTTGGTTCCTATGCGTTTCAGAACTGTTCGTCCCTCGTAAGCGTTAAAGTGGGGGATGCAGTTACAAGCATAGGCAGCAGAGCTTTTTCGGGGTGTTCGGAGCTTGTGGACGTGAGGCTCGGAGGCGGCGTTATAAGTATTGGCGACTCTGCGTTTTATAAATGTTCATCACTAACAAATATTACATTGCCGGATAATGTCGCAAGCGTTGGAAAAAGTGCGTTTTCGCATTGCACCTCTCTTGCGGAGCTTGATATTCCGGGCGGCGTTAATATTGGTTCGTATGCTTTTCAGAATTGTTTTGCGTTGGTTAGCGTAAAGCTCAGGGCAGGGGATTCTCGCATTGACTCTTACGCATTTTATAATTGCAGCTCTCTTAAATCGCTCACAATTCCCGAGGGTGTCCCAAGCATCGATGGTAAAGCTTTCTCGGCGTGTAATAGGCTTAAGGATATTACTTATCTCGGTACAGCGGCTCAATGGAAAGCTATCGACAAGTCTTTGCTGACGTTTGCAAGCAAGGCTCGTGTGATACATTGCTCGGACGCTGACATAGCGGCTTAAAATTCAAGGAGTTTTTCTCTCCCCCTTGACTTTCGACTTGGATGGTAATATAATAAATATATCAAAATCATGAGGAGCGAAATATGGGATTCGGAATTACATTTTCCAACGTTTTATTAACACTTATATACATATTGCCCGGCTTTGTTCTTTGTAAGTCAAAAAAGGCATCGGCGGAGCATTTGACATCAATGTCGGCATTCCTTATATACGCTTGCTCGCCGTGTATGATAATTTCAGCGTTTTTGAATTTTGAGTTTTCGCTTTCTCAGCTTGAGAACATGGGGCTGTTTTTCGCATCCTCGCTTGTGTTGCAGGCGGCGTTTATGCTCGTTCTTTTTGCACTTTTCCGTAAAAAATATTCAGATGCAAAATACCGCATTCTTACTATTGCATCGGTTATGGGTAACGTTGGCTTTTTCGGTATGCCGCTTGTTAAAGCGCTTCTGCCGCAATATCCCGAGGCGCTGTGTTACTCATCTATATATGTTATATCGATGAATATCCTCGTTTTTACGGTGGGTATATTCTGCCTTACGGGCGACACGCGTTCTATGACGTTGAAGTCTGCTATCTTCAACCCAAGCATGGCGGGACTCGTCATAGGTCTACCCGTTTACGTGTTTGGGGTGGGGAATATGATGCCCGATATGGTCACAGGTGCAGTTAGCTTGCTCGGCAGCATGTCGACTCCGCTTTGTATGGCGATACTCGGCATCCGACTTGCAACTGTTTCGCTGCCTAAGCTATTCAGCCGTCCCATGATATATCTTATCTCGCTTGGAAAACTCATTCTTTTTCCGCTTTTCTGCTACGGCGCGGTGTATTTTCTTCCGCTTCCGTACTCGCTCAAGGCAAGTCTCTTGATCCTTTCGGCAACGCCTTGTGCGTCAATAATATTCAATATGGCAGAACTGCATAAGAGCGAGACAGAGCTTGCGGCGAATTGCGTGCTTGTAACCACGCTTTTGTCTTGCCTTACTTTGCCGCTGATAACGCTGATACTATGATAAAAAATGCTCGCCAAGGCGGGCATTTTCACTTTTTTTGCAAAAAAATAAATTTTTTTCAAAAAAGGCTTGATTTTTTTTTCAACTTGTGCTATTATATACGGGTACGAGCTGGAGAGATGGCTGAGCTGGTCTAAGGCGCACGACTGGAAATCGTGTTTGGGCTAATACCCCAACCAGGGTTCGAATCCCTGTCTCTCCGCCAACAAAAAACGCACTTTTGTCTACCGACAAAGGTGCGTTTTTTCAATGATGTTTGCCTTCGGCAAATGATGACGGCTTTGCCTAATGATGTTCGCTTCGCGAATGATGTGTGCCTCACGGCACATGATGGCAAACATCGCATCATTGCGACCAGCGGGAGCAACATCATTTTGAGCGCAGCGAAAAACATCATATCGCCGCAGGCGATGCATCATTAATATATACAAGGCTTACACCTTGATTTATTTACGAACGTGTGATATAATATTTTCACAAGGGGTGATGTATATGAACTATGTTGAGCAAATGCAATCTCTGATCAACAAAACAATTATTGACATAGTAATCATCTATGTTTTAGTAATTATCATAATGGGTGTTGTTTGGTTTGCTCCGTTCTGCTATTACAAAAAGAAAAGAGATAAGCAGAAAAACTCCAAGATTTTCAAAAAGTCCTTGATAGCGCAGGCGAGCATTACTGTTATTTGCTTGTTGTTCTCACTAATAAATATTTCAAGTTTCCAAGATA
>JAZNOD010000182.1:0-16010 GCA_045580585.1 Eubacteriales bacterium | reverse complement strand
GGGAAGACCGATGTTGGTCATCTCCGCAAGGTTAGCTCCCTTGCCGCCGAGGATCTCGCGCATGTTTGCGTTACCTTCTGTGAAAAGGTAACAATACTTGTGTGCCATTGGGGTGTACCTCCATGAATATAATAATTTTTTTGTAACTGAGTTCAGGTAAACGGAGCTTGTCCTTTTTACCACCCGATATTATATCATACTTTTTCCAAAATATCTACACTTTAGTGAAAAATAAACTGATTTTTTTTGATTTTTTCACTTTTTTTAAATTTTCATTCAATTAAAAGTGATTTTTAGGTTAAAACTAACATGTTTTTTGCAATCGTGCGCCCCACTTCCCCTTGACTTGACAATATTTTTGATATATAATATCTTCAATAATAAACAAGCATAACTCGGCGGGAAAGCTCTCGGCGAGGCGTTCTTGCTTGCAAAAAGAAAGGCTTAAAAATGAGCAATATATTCGACCTTTTCGCTAAAATTTCATCTGGTAATACCACAGCCACACCTAAAGCACCCATCCAATATCTGATAGTCGGTCTCGGAAACCCCGGGCGCGAGTACGAGCGCACACGCCACAATGCAGGATTTATGACCATGGACATACTTGCCCGCAGACTTGGAGTGCGTTGCGACCGCGCGCGTTTCCGCGCGCTCTGTGCCGAGGCGCAGATAGATGGCAAGGGTGTTCTTGTGATGCTTCCGCAAACGCAAATGAACGGTTCGGGTGAGTCAGTTCGCGAAGCGGCGGCTTTCTATAAAATTCCGCCCGAAAAAATAATCGTAGTTTGCGACGACGTAAATTTCGACGTTGGCAAGCTCCGCGTGCGCCGCGACGGAACAGATGGCGGTCAAAAGGGCGTGCGTGACATAATATATCAGATATCAAGCGACAAATTCCCGCGCATCAAGGTCGGAGTCGGCAAAAAGCCGCACCCCGATATGCCGATGGCAGATTGGGTGCTCTCGCGATTTACCGACGGCGAGACAGAAGAACTGAAAAAGGCACTCGAGCTTGCCGCTGACGGCGTAACGATGATAGTGGGCGGACAAATCGACGAGGCAATGCAGCATTGCAATTCCAAATAATATTAGGTAGAAAATGAGTAACATTCCAACTATTCGTTCGGCGCTGACGGATTCCGTTCGCGCCGACGGAGAATACCGCCAGCTTCTTGAAGCTATACAAACTCAACGAAAAAGCCGCCCGAAGCCTATAATGGCAAGCGGTCTTTGCGACGGCGCGACAGACCTGCTTTGCGCAGCGCTTGCAGAGGACGTTACCGCGGCTCTGCCCGCGCTTATACTCTGCGCCGAGGAAAAGGACTGCATATCAATGCGAGGCGTACTTTCCGCGCTCGGCATCCGTGCGCTGTTCTACCCCGCAAGGGAGCTTAATTTCCACAACATCACCGCCTCACGCGAGTTTGAGCAAGCGCGGCTGGCGGTTCTTTTGGCACTCGTGCGTAATGAAGCGGACGTCATCCTCACAACGCCCGATGCGGCGCTTGGCTACACAGTACCTACAGCCAGACTGAAATCCGCGGTCATAACCCTCTCCGATAAGCTTGACGGCGGTCCGTCGCTCCTTGCGGAGCGTCTTACGGCGGCCGGCTACTGCCGCACCTCTCTTGCAGAGGGGGCGGGGCAATTTGCCATGCGCGGCGGAATACTTGACGTTTGTATCCCCTGCGCAGAGTGCAACAGCGGCGTGCGCGCTGTAAGAATTGAATTTTTCGGTGACGAGGTCGACCGCATCGGTTTTTATGACGTCACCACGCAAAGAGTGACTCAAAGTCTCGCGGGCGACGAGGTGGTGATTCCACCCGCGCGAGAAATAATCCCCACCGCCGCCGACCTTACAGCTATCGGCAAGGCTATCTCCGCGCTGCAAAAAAAATCAAACGATGCACGTATTATTGCCGAGCTTGATACCGAGCTTGGCACGATAGACGCCGCACTCGCCTCTGGCGCGGAAGTGCGCTTCATTGACAAATATATAAGTCTTGTTTATCCCGAAAAGGTATGCCTGCTCGACTATTTCTCCCCCCAAGCCCTGTGCATATGTCGCTCAAATGCGGCTGTAAACGAAAGACTCAAGGCTTGGGAATGGCGAAACTCCCAAGAGGTCACCTCGATAGTCGAATCAGGGCTTATAGCAGGCAAATACGCCGAATTTTCCGCCGCGCCCGAAAAGTTTGAGGCTTTCAAGTCAGTACACGTCACGCTTTTGCTTGACTCCCTTATGCAGGGCGTTTCGGGTATGAGCCTCGGCGGTCTTTTCGGCTTCCGTACAAAGCATTCCGTTTCCTGCGCGGAAAACGACGAGCTTTTGCGCGAGGAGCTTACCGCCTTTTCGGGCGGCGGATATCGCACCATCCTTATGACCTCGGGCGAGACACAAGGAAAGAATTATGCGGGAATGCTCTCCGAGTGGGGTTTTGACGCAAAATACTACGCAAAGCTCTCCGAGCTTACTCTTGACGCCATCAAACGCGGCGGAATAGCCGTAATACCAACCTGCCCCATCCGTCCGTTTGAGCTTCCGTCCGTGCGCATCGCGGTCATTTCCCTGCTTGCTGACGGTGCGCGCTCAGCGGCTCGCAAAAAACGCGAGGGCAAGCGCGACCGCCGCGACAGCTCAAGCCAGCGCATATTATCCTACGCGGAGCTTTCCGAAGGCGATTACGTAGTTCACGAAAACCACGGTATCGGTATGTATATGGGCATCACCACAATGGACGTAGGCGGTGTTACACACGATTATATAACTATCCAGTATGCGGGAAGCGATAAGCTCTTTATGCCCGTTGAAAAGCTCGATAAGGTGTCTAAATATATCGGTGCGCGCGCCGACGACGGAACGCTCAAGCTATCAAAATTCGGCGGCACCGAGTGGGGACGCGCCAAGGCGAGAACGAAAGCTACACTTAAAAACATGGCAAAGGAGCTTATCGCTCTTTATGCCGAGAGACTTCGCCGCCCCGGTCACGCATTTTGCCGCGATGACGATTTTCAAAGAGATTTTGAAGCCGCCTTTGAGTATGACGAAACCGATGCACAGCTTGATGCCATCGAAGATATCAAGGCTGATATGGAAAGACCTACGCCAATGGACAGACTGCTTTGCGGAGACGTCGGATATGGCAAAACAGAGGTGGCTTTCCGTGCCGTTTACAAAGCAATACTTGACGGAAAGCAGGTCGCTCTGCTCGTTCCCACCACGATACTTGCGCTCCAGCACTACCAAACCGCACTGTCACGCATGCGCTCCTTCCCCGTAAACGTCGAGATGCTCTCGCGCTTCCGCACTCCAAAGCAACAGCGCAAGATAATTGCCGACATCGAAAAGGGTGACGTTGACCTCATCATAGGCACTCACCGCCTGCTATCGCAGGATATTAAATTCCGCGACCTCGGACTTCTTGTCGTTGACGAGGAGCAACGTTTCGGCGTGGCGCAAAAGGAAAAGATAAAACAGCGTGCGGGAAATATCGACGTGCTGTCCTTGAGCGCAACGCCCATTCCCCGTACGCTCAATATGGCAATGACGGGCATCCGCGACATCTCCCTGCTCGATGAAGCACCGCATGACCGTTTGCCTGTGCAGACCTACGTGCTTGAGCATGACGACGTTATAATCATTGACGCTATAAGGCGCGAACTGCGCCGCGGCGGTCAGGTCTTTTATCTGTATAATTTCGTGGAGTCCATTGAGCATGCCGCCGCAAAGCTGAAGGCCGCCATCCCCGATGCTCGCATAGTGACCGCGCACGGTAAAATGGATAAGGAACAGCTCGAGGACATTTGGCACGATATGCTCACGGGTGAGATAGACATTCTTGTCAGCACGACCATTATCGAAACGGGTGTTGACGTGCCAAACGCAAACACTTTGATAGTTGAAAACTCACATAGAATGGGACTTTCACAGCTTCACCAGCTCCGCGGACGGGTTGGGCGTTCCCCCAGACGCGCCTACGCCTACTTCACCTTCCCGCGCGGCAGAGCGCTGTCGGAAATATCCGAAAAGAGGCTTGAGGCGATAAGAGAATACACCGAATTTGGCGCAGGCTTCGGAATTGCTTTGCGTGACCTTGAGATAAGAGGCGCGGGAAGCGTTCTCGGCGCTGAACAGCACGGTCACATGGATGAGGTAGGTTACGATATGTATATAAAGCTCCTCAACGAAGCAATTCTCGAGGAAAAGGGAGAAACGTCCGAGGAAAAGACCGAATGCACCATTTCGGTGAACACCGACGCATATCTGCCCGACAGCTATATTCCTTCCTCGGCACAGAGAATGGCGCTCTATAAAAAGATATCTCACATCGAAACTGCGCGTGACGTAGAGGATCTCTACGACGAGCTGTGCGACAGATACGGCGAGCCCCCCTCCCCCGCGCTCTTCCTGCTTGACATCTCCCTTTTGCGCGCACGTGCTTCCGCCTGCGGTATCACTGCCATCACACAGGACGCAAACGAGGTGCGCATCCTCCCTGCGGAATTTGACGTTGAGATATGGAGCGAGCTGTCCGAGGTGTGCCGAGGCAAATTGCACGTAGTGCTTGCCTCAAAACCGTATCTCACCCTTAAGGTGCGCCCAAATGACGACGTTATAGGAACTCTTTGTGAACTTTTCAAAAAATATCTGCAAATATCGGCAAATAATGCTGGACAAAACGGCGCAAAGGGTGTATAATGTACGTAAATCACGCAAGCCTTGAAAATAAATATAAGGAATAGATATGAAAACGATAAATAGATTTGCCCCGAAGCTTGTGGCATTCGCGCTCTGCCTTGTTATGCTGATCGCCTCTCTCGCATCTTGTGCAAGACTCGGAACTCCCGTAATGAGTATCGGTAGCACTGAAATAACGGGCAATATGCTTCAATTTTGGCTATCCCGCTACAAAGCCCAGATGCTTTATCAATACAGTTCTTCCATAAAGGGAGAGTATGTCAGCTACGATGCCTTCTTTGATTCAAAGGTAGAGGGAATGGACAAAACCTATGACCAGCTCTTTACGGGCTACGTCAAGGACAATGCCAAGACATACCTCGGCGCACTGCATCTTTACGACGAGCTTGGACTGTCCTTGCCCGATGCTGCCACCGCCAGAGTTGATGCCAATCTAAAAGACCTTATCGAGAACTACGCTGAGGGAAGCCGACAGGAATTCAATACCATTCTCGCCCCCTACGGCGCAAACTACGACATTCTCCGCGAAATATATCTCATTGAGGAAAAGGTTGCGCAGCTCCAAGAGCATCTCTTCGGAAACGGCGGAACGGAGCAGATATCCGCCGAAGATAAAGAGGAATATTATAAAGCGAATTACGTCCGCATGAGGCAGGTATGTATCTTTATAAACCAATGCCCCAAAGTTGATGATAAAGGCAACTATCAAACTGACGAAAACGGATATTTCGCATATCGCGAAATGACCGAGGATGAAAACAAGGCGGCAAAGCAAAAGGCACAAAAGGCATACGACCTTCTGAAAAACGGAACGACCTTTGAGAGTGTACTTGCGGAATACGATGAAAACCCGTCTGATGACACGTATACTCGCGGTATTTATCTGTCTGACGAATCCGCCTACGGAAGCGATGCCACCCTTGCCATGATATATGACGAGCTTCGCGAGATGGAGGACGGCGAATCCAGACTTGTGGAGAGCGAGCACGGAATGCACGTGATACAAAAGCTCCCGCTTGATGACGGCGCTTACAACCTTGCCGCCAACGAGGATTTCTTCACATTCTGGGACAGTGCCACACAGACGTATGTGAATTTTGAGTATCATCTGCGCACACCGCTGTTTCTTGAATACATCAAAGAAAGGCTTGATGCTTGGTCGGCAGATATCAAAATAGACGACACGCTCATATCGGCATACAGCATTAAAAACGTCGAAGCAAACTACTACTTCTAAAACCAAAAACAACCGAATAAAATGACAGGGGTGCCGCGCGGCTGAGATGTCACATCGTGACAAACCCTTTGAACCTGACACGGATAATACCGGCGAAGGAAGTCAAAAGAATTGCGCGCGAGGTGTCCTAGGAAACCCTTGCGCGCTTTGTCGTTTTTTTCGGATAACATATATATAATTCTTCCCAAAAGAAAGGAAAAAACGACAATGAACGAAACACAGAAAAAACATCGCCGTCATCTTCTCGCGCTGGCGGAAGGCGCAATCATGGTTGCGCTCGCCATCGTGCTCGACCTGCTCCCTCTTCCCAAGTGGCCTCAGGGCGGTTCAGTCAGCATTTCGGCAATTCCCATCATCTTCTTTTCTTTGCGCCGCGGAACAAAATGGGGACTTGGCGCAGGCATGGTATACGCCGTGGTGCAGATGATAATGGGCTTCTATGCTCCGCCCGCCAACACGGTATGGGCGCTTATTGCCTGCGTACTGCTTGACTATCTCCTTGCCTTTGCCCTTCTCGGAAGCGCCGCCTTCTTTGCAAAGCCATTTATGAAAAGCGACAAAACAACGGTACGCGCAACGGGCTATGCCGTGGGCGCATTTACTGTATCGCTCATACGCTTTATTTGCAGCTTTATCTCGGGAATCATCCTCTGGGACAGCTACGCGCCCGAGGGTGTTGCGGTATGGTATTATTCGCTGACGTATAACGGCGGATATATGCTCCCCAACGCTCTTATTGCCGCGCTCTGCATCGCTCTGCTATGCACTGCGGTAGACCCCAAAACGCTAAAGCGTATTAAGTAAACAAAAAAGCTGAGCCGAATGCAAAAACGCACTTGGCTCAGCCGTCTTTTTTAATTCTTTTTCTTTTTGAGAGTGACCGCCGACAGGACGACTGCGGCAAGCGCGCAAGTAGGAACGAAGGATGAGCATCCCCCTTCTTCTTCAATCGCGGCTGTAAGCTGCGCCTTTTCCTCATCCGTCAGAGGAATGCTTGTATAAACAGCGGTATACGTTGCATCGCCCAAGCAGTATTTCTGCACGGCGGTGTCCCATTTTTCAAACACAAACTTGTTTACACCGTCCGTAGCCATCGTAGGATCGTCGGGGACTGCGACCTCATCACAATAAAGATAAACCTTTTCGGATATCACGTCCCCGTTGGGATTTACAAATTTTACAGTGTGCTGATTGGGCTTCCACACTGCGTGGAGAACTATGCTTGCGTTATTCGTATACTTATCGCCCGGTCGGTACACGACCTCGCCGCCCTCTTTGGTCGCCCAGCCAAGAAAGCTGTATCCCCTGAATGTCGGTATCTTATCGCTGATAACCATCGTCTCTCCCGGCTTGCGGTGCTGATCGCTCGGCGCGCCCTTACCCTCGCCCGAATCGTAGGATACGGTAAAGGAAACAGATTTCAGCGGAAACAGGAATATCATATCAACGAACGCTTCCGTTCCGTTTTGAGTAACGACTCCCTTAAACCCATTAATGCTTGTGACTGTGAGAGTCTCCCCCGCTGGAACAGTTTTAACGTACTTACCGTTTTCCGCAAAAAGATCGGTGCTTTTCATAACGAAAAACTCTCCGACTTCTTGCTTGATGACCGCATAACCCTTTATGTTGTCGTCGTTCAGATCATACGATTTACTCATGACCTGATTGCCCAGATCGCCTTCAACCGTATACACCTTGTTGTTTTTCACATCGGTCACTATTCCCACGTGATTGGGCTTTGTCAGCTCGTCGCCAAAAAACACAAGATCTCCTGCCGCGGGAAGAAATCCCGTCTCTCTCTGATAATACCTGCCCGATTTGCTAAAATCGCAAAACATGCTCCTACAGTTGACATCCGCACAGACGTCAGCATCGGTAATACCCGCGTGCCTTGCGCACCATATAATAAATGAGGCGCACCACGCGTATCCGTAAGTACCGCCCACCTCTCCGCTTAGTCTGTTATACTCTACGAAATCGGAATTTCCCGAGATCTTGTTTCCGTGCATATCAGCAATGTCATTTCCCTCATGGTACCCCACCTGAGTTTTGGCTATACCAACGATATCCTTTTTTATATCGCCCGTAAGCTCATATCCCATAAGCGCAGTGTAGTATTTGCTTGACTTGTATTCCGCGCTATACTCATAATACGGCTCCGTCGCAAATATGGGAAGCGCAAGCACAGCGCACAATGTCGCTGATGCCAAAAGAGCAACTGCGGATTTCAAAAATTTTTTCATTGATTACTCCTTTATCCGATCAGGTCTGCGAGATTTACAACCATAACGTCCTTTATCTGTGCATAGCCAACGGTGTACGAGGTACCGCCCGCCGAGCCTTTTCTGCAATAAGCCATACACAGTTCCGATGAATCTACCATCCTGCGATTACGCTCCTGCATACAGCCATTATAATAATATGGAGAAACGTAGCTGTGGGCATCGGCGCGTTCGAGTATCTCGCGGTACAAAGCCTTTTCGCCCTCGCGCCAGCGTTTGGATTGATCGGGACACGGCAAAATAAGCTCAAGCCTTATTTTGGGATATTCCCTTTTCAGTCTTATAACGCATTGCGCCGCAATGGTGTCAAAGCCAATAGCGCCGCCCGCGATAAAAGTGCGCGCGCCATAATTAACAATGAGGTTTCGGAGCATGGTATCAAGCAGGCGTGTAAGCCTCTCGCGTTCAACACTGCCTATCACCCTGTGTCCCGTAAAGCATACGCGTTCTATTTTCTCACCAACCATATGCCCCACCTCTTTCGTTTTGTTGATATATTATAGCATAGAAATGACAAAATTAAAAGATTTTTCACATATTTTCTTTGAAATAAAGGTAAAAATCTATTGATTTTAAAAATAAAATATGTTATAATTGGCAGAGTAAGGGAGTAGTCGACGCCTTCGGGCGTGGTTTTGCCAACAACTCTGGGGATTTCCCCATGGCACAACCTTAATAGACAAGACTTATCTGTTCCATCATTGGCAGATAGGTCGTAAACGTGCGCCTCTGCCGCGGAATTTTCCACGACGGAGGTTTTTTGTATTGAGTATATTTGACGTATTCCTTCTCGCCCTTGGGCTTTCGGCAGACGCATTTGCCGTATCCATCTGCAAAGGACTGTCAGTGCGCAAGCTGGAGCCGTCACACGCTCTTATCTGCGGCGTGTACTTCGGCGGATTTCAGGCACTTATGCCCCTCATCGGTTACTATCTCGGTTCAAGCTTTTCGGACCTGATATCAAGCGTTACGCATTGGATCGCCTTCGCGCTTCTTTTGCTTATCGGCGGAAATATGATACGTGAGGCTGTATGGGGCGACGACGAGGAATGCACCCCCGATTTTTCCCCCAAGGCTATGCTCCCCATGGCTGTTGCCACGAGCATTGATGCCCTTGCCGTAGGAGTCGCCATTTCGATGTCGGCAGATGAAAACTCAATGGGAATCTTTTCCCAGATAGCAATCATCGGCATAATAACTCTTGCCCTCTCCGCGGTTGGAGTGTATATCGGGCACGGTTTCGGTAAAAAATTCAAAAAGAGCGCCGAAATACTCGGCGGCTCGATACTCATTCTCCTGGGCGTTAAGATATTGCTCGAGGGGCTTGGCATAATAGGTTAAAAATAAAACACATATAAGGAGAAAACAATGAAAGAGTATCTCTCAGACGTCCGCGACGTTCTCGCCGAGCAGGAATCGTCCGAAAACGGACTTTCCGCCGCTGAAGCGTCCGCAAGACTCGAAAAGCACGGACACAACAAATTAAAGGAAGGCAAAAAGGTTTCGCTTTTCGCGAAATTCTTAAAAGAGCTTTCCGACCCGATGATCATCATTCTGATCGTTGCCGCAGTTATTTCGTCAATAACAGAATATTACGAGGCAACACAGGCAGGTCACAGCTTCTTCCCCACCGATGCATGCATCATCCTTGTTGTCGTTCTGATAAACGCTATTCTCGGCGTTGTTCAGGAAAGCAAGGCTGAAAAAGCTATCGAGGCGTTGCAAGAGATAACCGCCGCAACGAGCAAGGTTATTCGCGACGGCGTACAGATCGTCGTAAAGAGCGAAGAGCTCGTCCCCGGTGACATCATCGTTCTTGAAGCAGGTGATGCAGTTCCCGCAGATGCAAGAATCATCGAATCCAATTCCCTCAAATGCGAGGAGGCTCCCCTTACGGGAGAATCCGTACCCGTTGACAAGCAAGCCGCCGCACTTGAAGCAGGTGCCAACGGCGAAGTTCCTCTCGGCGACCGCACCAACATGGTCTACATGGGCTCAGTTTGCGTTTACGGCAGAGCCAAGGCAGTCGTTGTAGGCACGGGTATGAACACCGAAATGGGTAAGATAGCTCAGGCTCTTACCGACGTTCAGGATGAGCAGACTCCCCTTCAGATCAAGCTCGGTCAGCTCTCCAAGGTACTTACCTGGCTTGTTCTCGGTATCTCCGCCCTCATCTTTGGCGTAGGCATCGTTCGCGGTCTCATCTCTACGGGTAACATCAGCTTTGCCGCTGACATTCTCCCGAACTTCATGGTAGCAGTCAGCCTTGCTGTTGCCGCTATTCCCGAGGGACTTGCCGCAGTAGTTACCATCGTTCTTTCCATCGGCGTTACCAAAATGTCCAAGAGAAACGCCGTTATCCGTAAACTCACAGCCGTCGAAACGCTCGGCTGTACACAGGTCATCTGCTCCGATAAGACAGGTACCCTCACCCAGAACAAGATGACGGTAGTTGAGGACTACACCGCTGACCGCGCTGTTCTTGCAACCGTTATGACTCTTTGTAATGACGCAGAGCCCGATGAGGACGGCAACGCCGTAGGCGAGCCCACCGAGTGCGCTCTTGTCAACTACGCAACGAAGCACGAATTCTTAAAGCCCACCCTCAAGGCGGCTCAACCGAGAATAGGCGAAGTTCCCTTCGACTCCTCCCGTAAGATGATGACGACCGTCCACAGCGTTGACGGCTCTGTAATGCAGTACACTAAGGGCGCGCCCGACGAGCTTCTTGCACGCTGCACCACAATTCTCACCGAAAACGGCGTTGTTGCCCTCACCGACGAGCTTCGCGCCGATATCATGAAGCACAACAAGGCAATGGCTGACAAGGCGCTCCGCGTGCTTGCCGCCGCATACCGTAAGCTCGACAGTGAGCCCGCGGAGTACAGTGTTGCTCTTGAGACCGATATGACCTTTGCCGGTCTTTGCGGTATGATCGACCCCGTTCGTCCCGAGGTTCTTGAGGCTATCAAGGACTGCCGCAGCGCAGGCATACGTCCCATCATGATCACGGGTGACCACAAGGACACCGCAGTTGCTATCGCGCTTGAGCTTGGCATCATCACAGATGCTTCGCAGGCTATCACGGGTGCGGAGCTTAATGCCATCTCCGACGAAGACTTCGAAAAGGCTATTGAAAAATACTCTGTATACGCTCGCGTTCAGCCCGAGCATAAGGTGCGCATCGTTGCCGCTTGGAAAAAGAAGGGCATGATCACCGCTATGACAGGCGACGGCGTAAACGACGCTCCCTCGATTAAGACCGCTGATATCGGCATCGGTATGGGTATCACAGGTACTGACGTAACCAAGAACGTTGCCGACATGGTTCTCGCTGACGACAACTTTGCCACCATTGTATACGCAGTTGAGGAAGGAAGAAAGATATACAGCAATATCCGTAAGGCTATTCAGTTCCTGCTTTCCTCTAACATGAGTGAGGTCATCACGATATTCACCGCACAGATGATAGGCTTTACTATTCTTGAGGCTCCTCACCTGCTTTGGATAAACCTTATCACCGACTGCTTCCCCGCCCTCGCGCTCGGCGTTGAGCCAGGCGAGAGCGACATCATGCAGCAGCCCCCCAGAAAGAGCAACGAAGGCATTTTCGCGGGCGGACTTGGTGTTGACCTTGTATATCAGGGTATCATGGTATCCATCCTCACCCTTACCGCATACATCATCGGTTCTCTTATGGATCCCGCAGTTACCGCTTGGTCATTCGGCGTTCAGTCAAGCCACGGTATCACTATGGCGTTCCTCACCATGTCAATGGCAGAGATATTCCACTCGCTGAATATGCGCTCACAACGCGGCTCGATATTCACCCTCAAGGGCAGAAATCTTCTCCTCTTCGGCGCGATGGTCCTGGCGTTCCTCTTGACCACTGCCGTTATAGAGATTCCCGTGCTTGCTGACCTCTTCGGATTTACCGTTATCGACCTTAAGGAATACCTCATCGCTCTCGGACTTGCGCTTACCGTTATTCCCGTAGTGGAGATAGTAAAGCTCATTCAGAGATCATTAAAGAAAAATTAAGACTTCAGGGGGGATTGCCAAGCATGCCCCCCCTTATTAATTTAAAAGAAAGGAATACAAATGAAACGCAAATGGTTCAGGCGGCTGTTGTACCGCAGACTATTGGTAGCTTTGATAATCCTTTTGCAGTTCAGCTTCCTCGTTTACGCTGTTATCAGCGGAAGCCGCACCTCGCAGGCTTTTTCGATAACGCTGGAGATCATCAGTATTGCCGTCGTTTTATATATAATAGCCGCCCCGTCAAAGGGCGCATATAAGCTGACGTGGGTACTGCTGATACTCTCCGTGCCTATCTTCGGCGGTTTGTTTTATCTTATGTTCAGTATGCAAGCATCCACGAGGATATTCCGACGCGCTATTGATAAGGCTGAAACTATTGGCGCACTCCCGCCAAACGAAAGCGCGCATGCCGCAGCGGAAGCGGAATATCCCCACCGCGCTCCGCAGCTTAATTATCTGCAAAAAGCCGCCGCGTTTGGCGTTTTTGACAGCACGCAAACCAAGTTCTATCCAATAGGCGAGGACTATTTCCGCGCGCTTGTGGAGGAGCTTGAAAAGGCAGAAAAATATATCTTTCTTGAATACTTCATCATTGAGCATGGCAAGATGTGGGATACTATTCTTGAAATTCTTGTCCGCAAGGCAAAGGCAGGAGTAACTGTTCGACTGCTCTATGACGATATCGGTTGCTTTATCCTGCTCCCGCGAGATTATGTAAAACGTATGGAAAATGTCGGCATACAGTGCCGTGTGTTCAACCGCTTCCGCCCGTTGCTGACCGTCCTGCAGAACAACCGCGACCACCGAAAAATATGCGCCATAGACGGCAAGGTGGCGTTCACGGGCGGTATCAATCTCGCAGACGAGTATATCAACGAACGAGTTAAATACGGTCATTGGAAGGACTCGGGCATACGCCTTTGCGGTGATGCGGCTATGAATATGTCGCTGATGTTTTTGCGTATGTGGCGCATAGCAGGCGGCAAGCTGACAAGCAAGGAAGATTTTGAGCGTTTTATCACACCTGACTCCGTTTTCCGCGCCCCGCACGACGGATATGTAATTCCCTACTCCGACAGCCCGCTTGACAACGAAAACGTGGGCGAGCATATATATCTTCAGCTCATAAACAGCGCTCGGCGCACTCTCTATATCTGCACACCGTATCTTATAATCGACGAGAACATGCTCTCCGCACTCATTCTATCAGCGAAAAGCGGCGTTGACGTGCGCATAATCACACCGCATATGTGGGATAAACGTCTTGTCCACGCCACCACGCGTTCATATTACAGCGACCTTATCGCCGCAGGGGTAAGGGTCTTTGAGTACACACCGGGGTTCATGCACGAAAAGCTGATGATATGTGATGGCGAGGCGGCGACCATTGGCACGACGAACCTCGATTTCAGAAGCCTTTATATGCACTTTGAGTGCGGCGTGCTTCTATATGGAAGCCGCGCGGTGCGCGAGGCGCAGGAAAGCTTTATGAGTACACTTGAAAAATCATGTGAGATAACCCCGAATGATTGCAAATCGGGCGTGCTGCGTACCATAGGCAGAAAAATATTGCGTGTTTTCGCCCCTCTTATGTAGCTATATATCACTCACAAAAGGAGCTGTCCTTAAAACCAATAAAAGTCCTGCCTCAAAAAGACCGCTTTCTTCATCTTTTGGACGAAAAAGCGGTCTTTTCTTTGTTTGTTTGTTTGTTTTTGTCTTTTGTTCTGCGCTAAATGAGATGTCACCTTTTTATGCGTAGCATGAGTAAACATAGTACGCATCCGTTACCGCCGTACGGCTGCCCGATGCTTTTGCGGTGACAAGGACGTACGTCTCTCCCTCATCACTGATGGCAAAGGACGCAAGACATTTGCCCGCCTCGTCAAGCGTTCCCGTTTTACCGCCGAGTATCTGTGCGCCGCGAAGCTCCGCCTCGCCGGAGTAGCCCGAGAGCATTCTTGTAAGCGTACTGCGTATAGTGCGCCGAGAGTGATGGGCAGTTGCCGATATGGTATATTCGTCCGTCTGCATCACCTCACGCATAAAATCGTCCTGCAGTGCGTAGTTCAGCATAGTGGCAACGTCGCGCGCAGTACTGTAATGGTCCTTGTGATAAAGCCCCGATGAGTTTTTGAACATCGTCCCCGTCATACCTATCTCTTGCGCTTTTTCATTCATCATGACCGCAAAAGACTCCTCGTTACCGCCGACATACCACGCGAGCACAGCAGAGGCATCACATGCGGACGGAAGCATCGTAGCATATATCATGTCCTCAACATTGACGACCTCGCCTATTTGCAAGCTGATATTCGAGCCGTTACCGTCATAAACTCCCTTTATCATATCCCAGGTGACCTCTATTTCGTCCTCAAAGCTTCCCTCTCCGCTTTCTATGTATTCACAAGCGAGAATGAGTGTCATAATTTTCGTCATTGACGCAGGGTACATTCTCGCGTCGGCATCAAGCTCCGCGACGGAGACACCGTCGCTCGTACGCATAAGAAGTGCAAAATCAGAGTTGAGCTTTCCCTCAAGACTTGCTGTCGCATCGTTGCTTACGGGGCAGTATATGGGCGGCGGTGCGGTAGTCTCGGGCGGTACGATGACGGAGTCCTTTGGCGGCGTTTCGGGAAGTACAACAACGCCAAGATGGGACGTCACGTCAGGAGCAGCGTGACTTACTGCCAAAAAATGAGACAGAAAGGCGAAGGACAAAAACACGAGCGAGCAAAGAAAGCCCGCGGCTGCTATAACCGCATGACGAAGCGGCAAAGACGAGGTTTCAAAATCCAACCTCTGCTCTCTGATATCCATGGCACACCCCCTTTTTGATAAAGTATAGCACCGCGGGGGGCATATTTTCGCTCGCAATAGGTCGAAAAAATAAAAAAGCTTTTTACTTGCAAAAATCGAAGTTTTATGATATACTAAATGTAGGAAATCTACCCGAGGAGGCAAACGATGAAGATACAGGAATCTGCCGAGAACTATCTCGAGGCGATACTCGTCCTCAAAAATGCAAATGGACGCGTACGCTCTATCGACGTTGCTAATCACCTCGGGGTTAGCAAACCAAGCGTAAGCGTGGCTATGAAGCACCTGCGGCAGAACGACTACGTGCTGTTCGCTACCGACGGGGAGATAAGTCTGACGGATGCGGGAATGGCTATCGCCGCGCGTGTGTACGAGCGTCATACCGTGATAACGGAGGCTCTTTGTCGAATGGGAGTAAGCCTTGAGGTAGCACGCGAGGACGCCTGCAGAATCGAGCATGATATCAGCGAGGAGACGTTTTTGAAGCTCAAAGAATGGATCAAACGATAAAGACTTTTGCTTTTGTCGTGTTTTTTTGCCTATTTGACTTGACAAAAGGCATTTTGTGTGATATCATATTGCTTGCAAAAAAGAAAACCGAGCGTGGCTTTTCTCGCGTTCTCGGCAACATTGCAATAATTACTGATAAAAATGTACAGTATGCATCACGGAAGGTTATTTTGCCTGTGGTGAATGTTGCGAAGCGGTCATAACGAGGCGGTCTTGAAAACCCGCGCGTAACTGTTTCTTTTGTTCCCTCAAAATCCTTGTAATATCAAGGGTTTTCGGCATTTTCTTAAATACAAAAATTTCATAGTTCTCTCGCGAAATTCTCTCCAAATTCCGGAGCATTTCGCTAAAGATACCCTACGGAGGGTTATCGAAGTGGTCATAACGAGGCGGTCTTGAAAACCGTTTGCCTTCACGG
>JAZNOD010000181.1:0-4850 GCA_045580585.1 Eubacteriales bacterium | reverse complement strand
AAATTCCTCAACCATTTTGTCAAGCACCTGCGGGAAGGTGAGGTCGATAAGCTCGTTTTTCTGCCATACAAAACGTCCTGTTCTTGAACGGTTTTCGGGCAGGCGTGACATCGACGGCTGGCTTTTGCCGAATTTTTGCATATAACTTACAAAATGAGGCAGAACTATCTCCGCCGCACCGAACTCCTCGATAACGCCCTGCGCGCACTCGTAGCTGATGTATCCGCCGTAGCCGACGGAATCAAGCGCGTCAAGCATTTCCGCAACGGGAAGGTCGCCGTCACCCATCAGGCAGAAGTCCGCATCGCCCGAGGCGTTCTTTACGGAATCGCGGATGTGGACGTGCTTTACGTACGCGCCAAGACGCTGTATCGTAAGCTCGGGGTCCTCGCCGCAATATCTGTACGGGTGGTGCATATCCCAAAGTGCGCCGACGCTGTCGGAAGCAAAGGAATTGAGAAGCTCGCAAAGGCGCGCGGTATCGGCATAGATGCCCGCGGTCTCAACAAGAAGCGTAACGCCCATATTTACCGAGGCGGGCAGAAGGCGCATTATCATTCGGCGCACGGCGGCATCGGTGATCTCGCCCTTATCCTCACCGAAGGCGTGAAGCCTTACAAATCTGCAGCGCAGGTCTCTCGCGGCGGCAATGCACTCCTCGATCTCGTATATCGCCGCGTCTATCGCGTCGGGATCGGTAAGGGAGATGTCCGAGAGAGAATCAACGCAGGTAACGGTGACTCCGACGTTTGAAAATCTGCGCGCGGTGGTCTTTATATTTTCGGTGGAAAATGGCTTGCCCGCGCCCGAAAGCTCGGGAGAAGCTATACCGTGAAGCTCAATACCCTCGATGCCCGCGTCACGAAACGCGTCAAAGAGCTTATCCCAGCCGTAGGCTTCCCAGCCGTTTGTTGAAAGTGAAAGTTTCATTTCGGATAATTCCTTTTATTATTTTGAGTTGTTCTGTTCGTATACTATCTTGTTCAGCGCGCTGACGTAAGCTCTGATGGACGCACCGATAATGTCGGTGGAAAGTCCCCTGCCCGAATAGAGCTTGCCATCGTAGCGCAGGCGGACAAGCGCATCACCCATCGCGCCCTTGCCCTCGGTAACAGAGCTGATACGGAAATCGTCAAGCTCGTAGTGGTATCCGAGTATCTGCTCGATGGCACGGAAGGCGGCATCGATAGGACCGTCGCCCGCACAAAGTCCCGTCATCATCTCACCGTTCTTTTCAAGAGTGACCTGAGCCGTTGCGCTGATGGTGTTTCCGCTGTTTATGAGATAAGAAACAAGGTGGTAAGTGGGGGATACCTGCAAAGCATCGGCGGCAACGATAGCATCAAGCTCACGCGCGGTGATGCTCTTTCTGCCCGTTTTCTCACCAAGGCGGCGGAGAGACTCGTATACCTTTGCTCTGTCGTCCTCGGTCAGGCTGTATCCGATGGCGGCGGCAGCCTCACCAACCGTTATAATATCGGCATCGGTGGGTATCTCTCTGTCATCGTATGCGGAAACAACGCTCTTTACACTCTTTCCGTGGCGATCGCCCGAAAGATGGGAAACTCTGTCGGCGGTGCTGGAAAGCTTCGTGGTGTCGATGTGAAGCGTTACGCCCATCGCACTACCCTTTATTGCAAGGGCGGCGGCAAGGTCGCAAACGGATACTCCGCCGCGGCAGAACACGGTGCTGACCTCGTCAGCTCCTGCCGCGATAGCGGCAAGGGCGGCGGCGTTCGCAAGTCCCATGGCATCGGAGCATTCAACGCCGACGCTTACTCCCCCAACAGCGGTACGGAGAGAGGCAACTATGGCGGCTATCTCCTCGGGCAGAGACTCTCCCGCGGTGTCGCAAACGGTAATTACGGATGCGCCCGCATCTGCCGCTGTCTTTGCGGCGGTGATGAGATAGTCAAGCTCGCATCTTGTGGAGTCAAGAGCACGGAATTCAACCTCCGCGCCAAGACTCTTGGCGTATGCTACCGTATCGCTGATAATGGCAAGCATAGCCTCGGGCTTTTTATGATATATGTATTCAGCCTGAACGGTGGAAACGGGGAGAGCCACGGAAAGCCTCGGGCTTGCTGCGCCTCCGATGGCGGCCCAAGCCGCATCTATCCCCGCCTTGTCCACGGTTACGGTGAGGGAAAGAGTGCATTCGTCAAGAATCGCGCTTGCGGTGCGGTAAAGGAGCGCGTCGCTCTTTGCCTCCGTCTCGCTGATAGAGCCAAGCTCGATTATGTCAGCTCCAATCCTGCCGAGCATACGAAGCACCTCCAGCTTTTCCTTAAAGGTGTAGCCCGCAGCACCCGTGCGGATGGTTGCGTCGGATATTCTGATTTTTCTTGCGTTTGCGTTCATACTTAGAACCTCTCTTGAAAAAATTTGATTTTGTGGGAATGCCGTAAAAAACAAAAAACCCCCGAAGCCATTGCTTCAGGGACGATAAAAACCGCGGTACCACCCAATTTGTCGCTTACGCGGCCGCCTTTACAAGAGCCTAACAGCTCCCTGCCCTGTAACGGTGGCATCCGTGACACCCTTTTCAGATGTCCCACTCGGGAATGAGAGCGCATAGTGTCCGCGTACCGACTCACAGCTGCCGTCGGCTCTCTGAAACGCTTTCCACATACGCATTTTCCGTCATTGCGTTTGGTTTTTGAAATTTATGAAGCCATTTTAACACAGCGAATTTGCTTTGTCAAGGGGTTTTTGAAAAAATTTTCAAAAACCCCGCAAAAATCACAAAGCCAATCTGCGCACTATCTCGCCCGCCATAACGAGTCCCGCGGCGGCGGGGACGAAGGATATACTGCCCGGTGCGCGTCCCTCGACGGCGACCTTCGGAGCTATCGGCGGTTCGTCCGACCACACCACCGTAAGCGCTTTGATGCCGCGCGCCTTCAGCTCACGGCGCATAACGCGCGCAAGCGGACAAACGGACGTTTCGTATATATCCGACACGCGAAAACGCTCGGGATAGAGCTTGTTTCCCGCGCCCATCGATGATATCACGCCGACACCCGCCGCATTCGCGCGGCAGATTATATCAACCTTTGCCGCGACGGTATCTACCGCGTCGGCAACGAAATCATAGGCGGAAAAATCTATCTCTTCCGCATTTTCGGGCAGATAAAACAGCTTTTTCGCCTCGACCTCGCATTCGGGATTTATCATGGCGATACGCTCCTTTATAACGTCCACCTTAGCTCTGCCGACGGTGGCGGAAAGAGCGATTATCTGTCTGTTGAGGTTAGATGGGGCAACGTCGTCGCCATCGACGACCGTTATCGCGCCGACACCCGCGCGGGCAAGTGCCTCGCACAGATGTCCGCCGACACCGCCGACACCGAAAACGAGAACGCGTGCCTTGGCAAGGCGTTGGCACCCCTCGCTTCCCAATATGTATTCCGTCCTTGACGTATCAAGACTCATTTATACGCCCTTTCCTATTAAAAGAATTTGTCGATGACCTCTGCCTCTGCCTTTGCGATTCTTGCAAGATACTCGTCGCTCTGTAGCATTGCGGAGTCCTCGGGATTGGTGTGGAAGCCATGCTCAACAAGGAACGCACGGACACAGCCGGAGTTTGCCGCACTCCTGATAACACGGTAAAAATCCTCGTCGGGATTTTCATTCGAACGGCGTATCTTAATGCCGCGGTCAGCGGTGTTCATAACACCGATAACGGCATCGTTAAGCGCCTTCGCGATTGGAGCATTCCCCTCAAGGTCCTTGACGGAATAGTAGGTCTCAACACCGCGGGTAGCTACGTATTCCTCGGGCGGAATGCTTGTCGAGGGTGCGTTGGAGTGGAGCGAGATGAACATTACGGCACCTATCTCGCCCGCGATACCGCCGCGCCGCATAAGCTCGGGGTCGTCGGTGACCTGTTCACGCGTGAGCTTGACCTCAAAGCCGCGCGCAACAAGCTCGTCACGCAGATAGAGCGATAGCTTGTAGTTCTGCGTACCCTCGTAAAAGCCCTCTCGCGTGGTATGTGGATTGCCCTTTTCGCCGTGACCTGCATCTACTACTATGATTCCTCTTGATTTTTCCATAATTTATATACCCTTTCGTCAATCCGTGACGGAAAGCATTTCCGCCATTATTCTTTTAAGTTCAATGTGCCCGTCAAGCGCGGGGTCAGCCGCGAGCAAGGCGTGCGCCGACTCGGCAGCCGCGGCGAGAAGCGAAGCGTCACCGCAAAGGTCGGCAAATCTGAATCTCACACCGCCGCTTTGCCGCACGCCGCCGTCCTTGCCGAAAAAGTCACCCGGACCGCGGGATTCAAGATCCGCCTCGGCAATAGCAAAGCCGTCGTAATTGTCGCGCATGATCTCAAGCCGCTTGCGCGAGGTGGGGCTGTGCGTATCGGAAACGAGAATGCAATACGATTTTCGCGCGCCCCTTCCCACTCTGCCGCGGAGCTGATGAAGCTGCGAAAGTCCAAAGCGTTCCGCGTTTTCAACTATCATAAGCGATGCGTTTGGCACGTTCACGCCGACCTCGATAACGGTGGTGGAAACGAGCACGTCGATATCCCCCGCCGAGAACGTGGTCATTACGGCTTCCTTCTCTGCCGCCTTCATCTTGCCGTGAATTAGGGCAACGCCAACGCTCGGCAAAGCCTCGGAAAGCTCCTCGGCATACACCGTTGCGGCTTTCAGCGGCGGCTTTTGCTCGATACCGTCCATGCCGATATCCCCGATCTCCACCTCACCTCTTTGCGTGCTGTTTTCCTCTATCGCGGGACAAACCACGTACACCTGACCGCCCTGTGTGACGGTCTTTTCAATAAATGCATTAAGCCTTTGGCGATAGCTCCCGTCCACCGTAAAGGTGTCCAC
>JAZNOD010000180.1:0-7064 GCA_045580585.1 Eubacteriales bacterium | reverse complement strand
GTATTCTATCTGGTCGATACCCATATCGAAAAGCTCGCAAAGTGCCGCCGACGCCATCGAGCAGGCAGTTCCTATCTCCGCCTGACAGCCGCATTCCGCACCCGAAATGGACGCATTTTGCTTGACGATATTGCCGACAAGTCCGCCCGTGGCAAGCGCGCGTATCATTTTTTCATCTGAAAACGACTTTTTTTCCTGCATATACACAAGCACGCTCGGCAATACGGCGCACGCGCCGCAGGTGGGGGCGGTAACTATCGTCTCACCCGCCGCATTTTGCTCGGCGGCGGCAAAGGCGTACGCGCAGACCATGCGGTTCTCGCGCGTTTCCGGCCTCTCATCAATGTGACCGCGATTGTAAAGGAGCTGTGCCACGCGCGTAACTCCAAGCCCGCCCGGTAGCGTTCCCGTGGTGGTCAGTCCGTTTCGTATCTCGTCCTTCATCGCGCGCCATACGCCGTAGAGAAAATCGCGGAAGCCCTCGTCCTCGTGACGGAAAACGTAGTCGCAAAGGCGAATGTTTTCCGCTTTGCATATCGCGCTTATCTCGGCAAAGCCCGCTTCCTTGTAGATCTCGGGCTTGTCTATCTCGGGAACGTTCTCGATGCGGATATCGCCGCCGCCTATCGACATGATACGGCGGCGTCCAAGCTCGCTACCGTCCTTGTAAGCGATAATATCGAGCGTGTTCGCGTGCGGAAGCTCATTTTCCGGCGTTTCGGTGTCGAAAATTATCTCAACTCTCGCGGGGGCGAGCGTCATTTCTATCGCTTTATCGGTGCAATGCCCCTTGCCCGTGAGAGCAAGAGAAGCGTAAAGCGTTACCTTGTACGCATCGGCATTCGGAAAGATCTCCTTTATATACATACATGCGCGCTCGGGGCCCATGGTGTGTGATGATGATGGGCCGCGCCCTATTTTATAAAGCTCGCGAAGTGATTTCATATCTATTCTCCTTATATAATAAATCCCGCAAGAAGTCCGCCAAGAACTCCAAGCGCACAAAGCACAGCGCAGAAAATAATATTTTTCCTCATTGCGCCCTCACTGCGATTCATTTTGAAAAGCACCAAAAGTCCAACACCGCCGTTGACGAGCAATCCCGCCATCATCTCGCCCGAGCCGATAATGCCGCTAAGGTAAAATTCGGTAAGCACGACGGAAACGCTGCAACTCGGTATGAATCCGACAAGCGCCGCCACAAGCTCGCCAAGCACGGGAATATCGGGCAGTAAGCCGACAAGCTTTTCCTCGCCGATAAAATTGACCGCGAGAGAGACCGCAAAGCTGACCGCGAAAATGAGAAGCGCGACTTTTAGCGTATGGCGAAGAGCGGGGCGCAATATTCCGCCGCTGCAGTCACAGCCCTCACGATGGCACATCTCGTGTATCTCGATGCCGTAATCCTCACCGTGGGAATGCCCCTCACAGCACTCGCCGTAGCTCTTGCGATGATGCTCGTGCGGCTTGTGCTTTCTGTAAAGGTGCAATATACGGTCAAACGCAAAGCCCGCGCAGACCGCAAAAACGAGCTTGAAACTAAGCGTTTTGGCTATCAAGCCGACCTTGCCGCTGCTGATAAGTATGGGCAACATCTCATCCGAGGTGGCAAGAATGACCGCGAGAAAAGTACCCGCAGTAATTACCTTACCCGCGTAGAGATTTGCCGCGCCGCCCGCAATTCCGCACTGCGGAACAAGACCGAGCGTACCGCCGAGAAGCGGCCCTACGCGCTTTGCGCTCCTTATGCGTGCAAGCGTGCGCTCGCCCGCGCGATGCTCAAGCGCTTCCATACCGAGATAGGTAAGGAAAAGAAACGGAAGCATAATGGCAAGCTCCTTTATGCTGTGGAGCAAAACGTGTAGTATTTCGTGAAGTATTTCCATTTTACCCCCCTTAATTTTTAAGCCTGTCAAGCAGATTTTGCAAAATTATCTCCGCTGACAGAGTGTCTATAACACCCTTGCGCTTTTTGCCGCGCGTGTCGGTTTCATTAAGATACCTTGCCGCTACTACGGTGGTGAGCCGTTCGTCCACCATTATGACGGGAATTGACGCGAGAGAGGATAGCGCGGCGGCAAACTCACGGCATCGGTCAGCGCGCGCGCCCTCTGTGCCGTCCATATTGCGCGGAAGTCCGACAGCGGCGCACACAGCACCCCTCTCGGCGGCGATACGCGCCGTCTCCTCGGCGGTTTTGGTAAGTCCGCCGACCTTTATATATCCGATCCCCGAAGCGAGAAATCTTGATACGTCGCTGATGGCAAGCCCCGTGCGCACGTCACCGAAATCAACGGCGAGAATTTTCCCGCGCGTGGCTCTTACCGTGTGAATATCAGCAAATTTTGTCTTATCCTGTTCCATACTTTGCCCTCATTTTTAGTGTAAATTCTTTTTGCAATGCAAAAATCTACTTTTACATTTGCCTCCCTCCGCAGGGAGGCAAAGAGCACAATCGTCATAAATCGTGCATAGCCGTGTTTTTTAGTGCTAATCCCCAATAAATCGGTTGGGTGCGCTAATCCCTTTTCAATAGGTATGCTTTTTGCGTAGCAAAAAGCTTCCGAAACTTTGCACTTTGCACTCTGCACTTTGCACTATAAATGAATCCGTATGCACGGATTCATTTATCAAACACCGGCAGCATCGACGCCGCCTCGCTCTTCTTTTCCGAACGGTGGCGGTACTCGCTCGGTGTCATTCCCTTGTACCGTGCAAACGCGCGGTTAAAGGTTCGCAACGTCGAAAAGCCGACCTCGCCCGCTACCTGCGTTATCGGCGTGTCCTCGCGCCTGAGCAAACGGCAGGCGTGCGAGATGCGCAGTGAATTTATATAGTCGTTAAAGCTGACGCCGAGCTTGCCCGAAAAGAGGTGCGAAATGTAGTATTTGCTAAGGTGAAGCTCCTGTTGCAATACCTCAAGCGACAAGGGCTCACAATAATGAGACGAGCAATAGCCGATTATCTCGCGCGTGGCGCGTGAATCGATGTTTGAGGGGGATAAAAAGTCAAAAAGAGGAAGAATATTTCCGAAAAGAGCGAGAAGATAACCCTTTATGAGCTGGTCGCGCATAGGCTTTTCGTGCTCATTTTTCAGCCCCATCAGCGCGCGCGCAATGTGTGCGACCTCGGGGTCGTCCATTGCGGAGCGAAGCACCGAGCTTTTCGGAAAACCGCCCTCAAAGCTGACCTCGGGAATGATGTCGGGATTTACTATAAAAAGGTAATAATCCTCGTCAGCCTCGCTGACGTAGGAATGTACCTGATTCGGAAACGCCACAAAAACGTCACCGGCGGTGAGAACGTACTCGTCGCTGTCGGTGATAGCCGTGGTCCTTCCCTTGAGCATGCAAACTATCTCAACGTGGTAGTGCAGGTGCAAAAGCGCCTCAAGCCGGCGCTTTCCCCCATTACTGCCGATACAGATGAAATCCGTTGTCTTTTTTTCAAAAATAGGTGGTGATTGCAACATTTTAACTCCAATATTTTCTGTCAAGGCTGCGCATACTTATCGCCTCGGCGATATGGCCCGATTCTATCATTTGTGATTCGTCAAGGTCTGCGACCGTGCGCGCAAGGCGCAAAATTCTATCGTACCCTCTGCCCGAAAGTCCGAGCCTTTCAAACGCCATTTTCATCATTTCAAGTGCCTCGTCCGTAGCAACGCAGGTCTTTCGCGTAGCGGCGGCATCAAGCTGTGAATTGCAAAAATACCGCGTAGTGTCAATTCCTGCCGCCTCAAGACGCGCACGCATGAACTCACGCGCGCGAATGACTCTTTTTCTTATCTGCGCGCTGCTCTCGCCGCTTCCCTGCTTGCCCGATATCTCCTCAAACGGGAGCGACGGAAGCTCTACTTGAATATCGATCCTATCAAGCATTGGGCCGCTTATTTTCGATATATAACGCTTGACCTCAAGCTGTGAGCAGGTGCATTTGCGCGTGGGGTGACCGAAAAATCCGCAGCGGCAGGGGTTCATTGCCGCGACGAGCATAAAGCTACACGGGTACGTTACCCTTCCGCTTGCGCGCGTGATAGTCACTCTGCCGTCCTCAAGCGGCTGACGAAGGCTGTCCGTGACCGTTTTCGGAAATTCGGGGAATTCATCAAGAAACAAAACGCCGTTGTGCGCAAGGGATATCTCCCCCGGCATGGGATTTACGCCGCCGCCGACAAGGGAGACCGCGCTCATCGTGTGATGGGGCGAACGAAACGGGCGCGAGGTGATAAGCGAGCATCCCTCGGGCAGAACGCCCGAAACGGAATGAATTTTCGTACTTACTATCGACTCGTCAAAGGTAAGCGGCGGAAGAATCGTCGGAAGCCGCTTTGCAAGCATCGACTTACCCGTACCGGGCGGACCGATAAGAAGGATATTGTGTCCGCCCGCGGCGGCTACCTCCATTGCCCTTTTTGCCGCCGCCTGACCGTAGACGTCGCTAAAATCAAGTCCGCCAAGCTCCTCGTCCGAAACGCAAAATTCGTCTCGTACCGTGGGAGCGATGGGAGAGATGCCGTTGAGGTGATCAATAAGCTGTTTTATGTTATCAACACCGTAAACTCTGATACCCTCGACAGCAGCAGCCTCGGCTGCGTTTTCGGCAGGAACGTAAAATTCCTCAAATCCGTTATCCTTTGCGGCGGCACACATACAAAGCACGCCGCGCACGCCGCGCAGCTTGCCCGAAAGAGAGAGCTCACCCGTGAAGCATTTGCGCGAGAGGTCAACGCCGTCAAATAAAAATTTTCCGCATCGCAAGATACCGACCGTCATCGGCACGTCAAAGGCAGAGCCTTCCTTTCTCCTGTTTGCGGGAGCGAGATTTACGGTAAAATCCATATTCGGAAAAAGCAATCCGCCGTTGTAGCACGCGCTTTTTATCCTCTCTTTTGCTTCCTTAACAGCCGCATCGGGCAGACCGACAAGCTCAAAAACGTTGTTTTCGCCGCCTGAAATGCCATCAACCTCAACGCTGACGATGAAGCTGTCGATTCCGTGAAGCCCGGCACTGTAAACCGTAGATAACATATCATTCTCCCTAAAACTGATTTTTTTAATAATTATAGCACAATAATTTTTCAAAAACAAGGGTAAAACGCAATATTTGTCTGAAATAGTATTAAAACAACGGAGTTGTTTTAATAAGTGCAAAGTGCAAAGAGATAAGTGCAAAGTTGAGGAAGCTTTTTGCCTTGCGGCAAAAAGCCACCAAAATTATTCATTATTCATTAAGCTTTTTGCTCCGCAAAAAGCTTCCTCAATTTGCGTCAACGCCGTTTTCAACACTGACATTATTTATAAAATTATAATATATTATAAAAAATATATTGCTATTTTTAATGATATATGTTATAATATACTTTGTATAAATGTTTGATTGTGAAAGGAGCCCGACATGGCGTATATAGATATATGCAAAGAGGTCTGGAATGAAATTCTTGAGGGATTTCACGACACTTTGCCAACGTCAACTATTGACCTTTGGTTCAAGGATATAAAAATCGTCAGCTTTAAAAACGACGTCGTTAAAATGACGATAAATTCACCATTTAAACATGACATTGTCAGAAAAAAATATCTTGCGCGGATTGAAAAGGATTTTTCAACTCTGCTCGGATTTGACGTGAGTGTTGACCTTGACTGCACCGCAAAACTCAATGACGCTGACGACGAACAGGACGAACCTAAAAAAGAAGCTCCTATGAGAAGAGAGGACCTTGTTAATAATTGGGGCTCGACGATGCCGGCATATAATTTTGAATATACTTTTGATAACTTTATCGTAGGTAATTCAAATAAATTTGCTCACGCCGCGTGTACCGCCGTCGCGTCAAACCCCGCGCGAAACTATAATCCCCTTTTCATATACGGCCCGAGCGGACTTGGAAAAACGCACCTGCTTTACGCAATTACAAACGAGGTGCAAAAGAAAAAACCAAACGTTAATATAATTTATATTAAGGGCGAGGATTTTACAAATCAGTTTATCGAGGCGCTTTCCGCCTCAATGATAAGCGAATTCAGAAATAAATACCGTTCCTGCGATATGCTCCTTATCGACGACATTCAGTTCATCGAGGGAAAGGTATCGACTCAAGAGGAATTTTTCCACACCTTTAATAATCTCTACGAGGACCACAAGCAGATAATCCTGACCTCTGACCGTCCGCCGAGAGATATGAAAACGCTTGAGGACAGACTTAAAACACGCTTTGAATGGGGACTTATCGCCGATATCCAGCCGCCGGATCTTGAACTGCGCGTAGCTATCATAAAGAAAAAAGCGGAGCAGGTCGGAATTACGCTTACAGAGGAAGTGCTGACCTTCCTTGCCGAAAACCTGCGCTCCAATATCCGCCAGATAGAAGGAGCTATCAAAAAGCTCGGCGCGAAAGTTTTTCTTTCGGGACAGGTCATCACAATGGAGATAGCAAGGAGCTGTATTATAGAGCTCCTCGGCGGTGAAGAACCCGTTACCATAACCGTAGATAAGATATATACCGCAATTTACAGAAAATACGGAATTACAAAAGAGGAGCTTGAAAGCTCGCGCCGTACGCGCGAAATAGCTATGGCAAGACATATCTGTATCTATCTGATACATTCAATTACCGATATGTCTCTAAAGAGTATCGGAAAATTGCTCAACCGTGACCACTCTACCGTCATATCCTCGTGTGATATAATCGAGAAAAAACTTATTACTGACCCCATAATGCGCCTCGATATCGAGCAGATGACCGAGGAAGTTACGGGAAGTAAATAAACATAATGTGGAAAAGCTGTTTTCTTTTCAACAGCTTTTCCACACCTAAATCTGCTTTTTCAGACTTTTTCCACACCCCTAAAACCGTGGTAAATAAAGGCTTTTTTGAAATTTTGGTGAGTTTTCCACTCTTTCAACAGGCTATAATATTATTGTTATTATTTATTTATTATATTTTATTATTTTTTTATATCGCGCGCGTGCGCGTGAGAGAATTTTTGAAAGGAAAATAAGCTTATGAAAATTATTTTCAACCGTACTGAGACGATAAATACTATTTCCCCTCTGCTGTGCGC
>JAZNOD010000179.1:0-11779 GCA_045580585.1 Eubacteriales bacterium | reverse complement strand
GTACCGCTGCATAATATATCCGCTCGGGTTAGCCATAACCTCCAAAAAGCCCGCAATAGCTTTCGGGTAGTGCTTGTCGGTGCTTGCGTTAGCGTTTAACGCCTGGGTGTATATGCCGCCCGCCACGAGGTTATTTAAGTCCTCTGTACCGTCGAGAGCCGCCACGAGTCCGAGCACATTAAAACCGTTCATCATAACCGAGCCGTCAACATCTAAAGCAGCCGCAGGCTCGCGCTTATTTATTCCTACCTTTTTACGGCGGAGCGCAAGTAGCGGCGTGCCCTGCGGTACCGTTATTGTAACGGTGTCCGAGGTCAGCTTGTCGGTAACGAGGAATTGTACATAGTAGGAGTAGTCAGCGTCCAGGCTTAACCACTCGTCGGACTCAAAATTAAAGCCGCTATCGTCGTACTCGGTGGAGCTTGTAATATTTACATAGCCGCCGTAGTCGTTGTCGCTCGTCTTGCGGTAGCGGTAATACAGATAGCGGAGGCTGTTTTTGTTTACGCCTCCAATGGTTACGGGCGTTATGTCGCCGCCGATTGTTACCTGGGTTGTGTCCTCAACCTCATTTACACGGCGCATAGAATACTCGGTAATATTGATACCCTCGTACTCGAGGACGGTAATATTAACCGTTACCGCTGTCGTGTAGCCTCGAGAGTCGATAGCCGTAACGATAACGGGGACGGTGCCTTTATCGGGTAAGGTGCCTACCGTTATTGCGGTAGTGGTACCCGAGGCGGTTTTAGAGCCCGCCACAACAGAATAGCTCGAAATGGTCGCGCCGTTCTTTGCTGTAGCCGCTGTCAAAGTCAGCTTTAGCGTTGAGATATTCTGTATTAAAATTTGATTATTGCCCGTAACGCCTACAGCTGTTGCGTTGGAGTCCTCAAAAGTAAACGCCGTAAAGGTCGGCGCAGAGTTCGCGGAGGTTGTCTGCACCGTAGCCGTTTTCTCCGAGGCGGTACCTATTTGCGTACTGCCGCTATAGGTTGTCAGCGTAAAGGTGCCCGTAAAGCTCTTTAGAGCCGACATAGCCGCAAGCACCGTAGAGCGTTGCGCTGTGGTAAGCGTTATAGTGTTCGAGCCGTTGGATAAGCTCAAGCCCGTTATAGTTAAAACGGTTGTAGAGCCGTTTTTAATAACGAGCGTGTGCGTGTAGCTCGTGTTGTATACCGTTACCGACATTGTTATTTTTGCCGTAGCTGCGTCGGCGGTAAAGGCACTCACGGAGGATATAACCGAGCCGCCGAGCGTCTTTACCGAGGAGGCAGAGGAGGAGCCGTATACCTGGTTAGTCTTTTTGCGGGCGCGTACCTTGATACTGTATGTAGTATTCGGAGTAAGTCCCGTAATAGCTTTCGAGGCGGTTGTGCCGCTCGTGGTGCTAAAATTCGTCCAGGTGGAGCCGCCGTCGATAGAATAATCAAACCTATCACAAGTGGTAGAGGCTGTCGCCTTTACCGTTACGCCCGAGGCGGTTATACTCGAGGTTGCGAGCGTTACCGTAGGCGCGGCTCTGTCAATGGCGTTAAGGTCAACAGAGGTGCTCGCCGTAATAGTTCCGATTGATACGCCCGAGTAGGTACCGCTGAGACGCCAAGAGGCGGAAAGCGGTATATCCTCCGCTTTGCCTGCGCTTGTGTGATATACGCGGACGGTATGGGTATATAATAGTTTCTTTTTCCAACCGCTCGTATAGTCGTTTATTGCGGGCGCAGTATAGGTAACGGCGGAGCCGTTAATAGAGGAGGTAGAGTCGGAGCGCGAGCCTACCTCAAGCGTGTAGTATGATAGGTATATTTTTTGTGTAACATCTGAATAGTTACCCGTTACGCTTTGGCTTGCCGTCCACTCGACATATAAGCCAAAAGACGAGGTAGGGTACTTATAATAACTGCCGCTTAATGCCATAGCCTCGCCTCCTTAATCGAGTAATACAATGTCAAGCCCTGCGCTCTGCGGTACAAACTTGCCTTTACCTACTGTCAGCTCGTCCGTTACCTCGGTTTTGCGTAAAGTAGTAAGGTCTTTGTTTACGGTAAGGACTACCGCTCCCGCGTGCTTAACTGCAAATTGCGTATGGTCTATAATGGTTTCCGTGGAGCTCTCGGAGTTCGTAATGTTAATGCCTCGGCGGTCTATCTTTACATTTTCGGTATAGATTTCGTTAGGCGCGGGAGTCCAATTTTGCTTTTGGCTGCCCTCCGCTAACATAAAGTCCGCCACATACAAATAATAGCCCGTGGTACCCGCTGTAAGCGTTACGGTGTTACCCGCTGCCGCAAAGGTTAAAGAATACTCCGCCCAGGTGTTATTTATTGCCTGCTCGTCAAAAATAAAGGTATCGTTACCGCCGTTATTGATAAGCACATAGCAGCGGTTAGCGGTGCCTCTTTTTGCCTTAAAGGTCAGCGTATACTCTTTACCCTGCAAAACGGTTATTTCTTGCGCCAGGGTACCGACGCGCAAGCGAAACATAGAGCCCGAGGCGGTATTGTTTACCGCGTCTGCCGTCTGCTGCGCTACAACCGAGCCCGTATAGCTCCAATCGTCCGAAACGCCGTTTAAGCCGCTCGAGTTTCTAATATTGTTTATACCGCCCGTTGTCTTGGAGGTATAAGAGAGCGTCAAGCTGTCTATTTTCTGCTCGAGGCTTGATATGGTCGTTTCGAGGGTTTCTATATCACCGTAAAAAACGGTTTCAATGCCTTTAATAACGCTCAATAGGTGCTCGTCGGCTGCGATAAACGCCTGCTCGACGCTCGAGGTAGCTACGCCGATTTCGTTTGTAATTTCGGCTTTGTAGTGCTGCGAGATAGAGGAGCTCTGTACCGAGTCCGCCTGCAAGAGGGCACCGTTAAGAATACCCGCGTTAATAAAGTCGGCGACTATTGCGCCGTCCATTGTCATAGCGAGCGCGTACTCGCCATTGTAGCCCGTAGAGGAGTAACCCAAGCCGCCGCTATTCCACCGCCACACATTAACAGCCTCCTCGAGGGTAGGCGCGTCAAGTATGAGGATTTCTTGCGGCTTTTCCGCAGGGTTAAGGACAACATAGCCGCCCGAGTGTCCCGTAATAAGGCTCGTAGCGTTTGCTATTGCCTTTTTGAGCTGCTCTGTAGCTGCTGCCTGCCCTTTTTGTACAGAGGTCTTAATTTCCTCTATAGCCGCCTGCTGCTTGTTTACGGTGTCCGCAAACGAGCTTTTAGCGTCGCCGAGTTCGACGCTATCGTATTTCTCCTCGAGGGTGTTATAGGTTGTCTTTATAACCTTTGCGCGAGCCGTTACGCCGAGCTTTGAAAATCGGACGGCGACGGTATCGCACATCATAACCCGCTCAAGAGGTGCTATGTTTTTATATTCCTCGGTCTGCCATAGCTGAATAAAAGAAACGGTAATATTAACCTTTGGCACTCCGAGCTCCGCTGCCGCAGCGTATGCGGTAGCTTTGGCTCGTAAAGCCTCCTCGGTAACTGCCTCTCCCTCTCCGAAGCGGTCTGTAAAATCCATAATATAGGCTTTACTGTGTCCGATATTTTCGGCGTTGTTAAGAGGCAGCACCTTTTCCGAGAGGTAAACATATACCTCTATTTTCTCGTCGCCCTCTCCGTCCTGGGAGTAGCGAGCATACGGCATAAGGTGCGTATAGCAATCGGCTATATTTGCCTCTTGCTTGAGGTCTTTTAAGTTTTTACCGTACTCGATACTTACGCCTCTATCGGAGCCGCGGTGCTTATGGAGCTTGACTACGAAATTATCAAACTCAAACTCGCCGCCCCACACATCAAGCACCGAGCCCGCCTGCCCGCCCAGGATAGCGCGGACGGAGCAAGGCGTTAAAATGGTCGAGCTGTTGAGGGTAGAAATATCGCTTATAGCAGTAAACGCGGACGGCAAGCCCGCGTCCTGGATAGCTCGAGTAATAGCCGTTTGCGGCGTTACATTTTTAACGGAAAAACCGAGAGTCGGTATGCCGTTAAGGTCGTAGCTTATATGCTCCGCCGAATATGTAACAGTACCTTTAAGAGGCTTACTCGATTTGTAAATGCGGAATAGCTGCGGCTCGCTCGTGTCGTTGGCTTTCGCCTTGATAATGCAGCCCTCCGTAATTTGGTCGTACCATTGTCCCGTAATAGGGTACTGTATAGAGCACTCATAGGAGCCGTTACGCTCCTCGGTTACGGTACACTTTGTAGCGTCTTTTAGAAAGCCGATACCGTTATGCGTAAAGGTGCTCTCGTTCTTTGCGTATAAAATAGGTATCATAAGCAGCACCACCTCGGGACGATTTCGAGCTGTGTAACATCACCAACCCAGGAAATAGCATTGCTGCCAGGTAGCAGCGTAGGGAAAGCCGCTCCCGACATTTTGTTATTTTGGGGCTGTATGCCCTTATAAGCGTTCATAATGTCGGAGTCTACCTCGATATACTCATCAATATCCGTAAAGGTAAACGAGTTATTGTTTACGGTTAAAGTAACCGTCCCGCTGCCCGTGATTTTGATATACGGCGCGGACGGGTAAAACTCTGCATTGTAGAGGGTGCCTGCTGCCGTGAATACGACGGGCTGCTGTCCCTCAAAAGAATACTTAAACGGCTTACAGTTAAAAGAGAGCTTTACCTCGCCGAGGTCGCGGAGCTCTTGCTCTATGTCTACCTCGTCGGAGTAGGAGCCCAGGCGGAAATACTTTTTATCGTAGCTATCCCACAAACGGAAATAGCCTTGCTCCGCCAGGAGCCAACCTTTAATTTGGTGTGTAAGCTCGACAAATTCCCGCTCGGTATTGTTGAGCAATACGCAGTTATACGGGACTTTGATATTTTTATAGCGTCCGTTATCGGTAATAAGGTCGCCGCTGCGCCCTGGGACGCTTGTATAACTAATATCCCGAGAGGCTCCCTTGTAGGAGCCTTTCTCGGAAATAAGCAGCCCAAACTCGAGGGAGCTATGGTCTTTGAACATAAAAAACGGTAATTTTTCCATTATGCAAATACAACTCCCTTTCTTTGGATTTTCTCGGCGATAAGTTCTAACAAGAGGTCAACAAAGCTCTCTACATCTTGCTCGCTGTCGCCTTTGAGGTTTTCAATATAGATAGCCTTTTCGCCGGGCTCGATTTTGATAACGAGCCGTCCCTCTTTGTCGTCGCCTGCTGCCGCCGCCGATACAGCGGTAGAGTATTCCTTGTTCTCGCTTGCGGTCAGCACGCGCTCGCCCTTATGCAGTAACGCGGGGTACTCGTCGTAAGGTACATACTCCATACCGATACGCAGGCGGGAGAGTTCCTTAATATTGAGTCCTAAACCGCCTACACCTGGTACCCAATCGGGTATTTTTAGCTTGTTAAGCCCTCGGATAAATACATTTATACCGTCAATTATCCAATTTATAGGCACCTTAAAGGCGTTTTTGATACCCTCAAAAATATTCTTAAAAATGCTTACAACCGAGTCCCAGGCTCCGCGCCAATTACCCGTAAAGACATTTTTAACAAAGTCGATAATACCGTTAAAAATTCCCTTGACATTCTCGAAAACCTTTTTAATACCGTCAAAGGCGTTTTTGAATACGCCGCCGACGATTTCCGCCACGCCCGAGAAAGCCTTTGACAGAGGCGGTAAGAGCTTGTCAAAGAGCATTTTAATAAAATCGCACAACGGCGGTAAAATGAGGTTGAGCAAGTCCAGGAGAGGCTCTAACAGTATCATTAAAATATCGAGTATCGGCTGAATAACGGGCAAGAGTGCGTCAAGCAGCGAGATAACCACGGGCAAAATAGCCTCGATTATCTGTATAGCGATAGGCACGATAGTTTCGATTAACTTTAAGAGGATAGGCAATACCTGGTCTATGATTTGCAAAATCGGAGGCAAGAGCATTTCGATTAACTGAATAATGATAGGCAAAATAGCCTCGATAATGCGTACCACGAGAGGCATTATTAAATTTATGAGATTTATAATCACGGGCAAAACGGTATTTACTATTTGCAAGATAGGCGGTAGTAACATCTGCAAAAGCTGAATTACCACGGGGAGTATAGCCTGGATAATTTGAATTATCGGCGGCAAAATGGCTTGTATTAACTGAATTAAGATAGGTAAAACCGTGTTTATAATCTGCAACACAAGCGGCATAATGCCGTTTATAAGGTCAACCAGGATAGGCAGCACTTGCTCCACGATTTGAATAACAAACGGTAATAGCTGCTGAATTAAGCTAACTATAACGGGCAAAATTGCCGTTATAATCGACTCAATAGGCGGCAATAGCGTTTCTATGAGGTTTAGCAATATCGGTAGCAGGGTTTCCACCAGGTCGAAAAGCGGCGGTAAAATATTCTCGAAAACGCCCTGCAAAATAGGAGAGAGCCTCGAGAAAAGCCCTTGAATTGTCGGCAGATTTTTAATAATAAGGTCGAGCACGCTTTGCACAATAGGCATAACCGCTCCGCCTAAATTATTCATAAGTCCGCCGAGTGAGCGTTTAATGGTGTCTATAGAGTCCGTGAACACTACGCCCGCGTTTATGGTTTCGTCCGACATAATCATACCGAGCTCGTGCGCCTGGTCTTTTAGGTTTTTTGTGCTTTCCGCCGTTTGGTTAAATAGCGCGGTAAGCTCTTGTCCGCTCTTGCCGAAAAGGTCGTTAGCAAGAGCCGCTCTCTCTGTGGAGTCCTCCATACCTTGCATACCCGCTATAACAGCGTCGAAAGCCTGCTCGCGGGACATATTGTTTAAGTCCTCCATAGAAATACCGAGCTTTTCAAACATTGCCGTAGCGGACTCGGAGCCGTTCTTTGCGTCGTCGATTTTGTTTGTTAGGGTTTTTAAGCCCGTTGTCATACTTGTTATCTCAACGCCCGATTGCGACAATACATAGTCCCACTCTTGATATGCTGTTTTTGACATACCGAGTTTTTGGCTTGTTTTGTCTACCTCGTCGGCTGCTGCTGCGGTATCACTTGCCATTTTATAAGCTGCGGCACCGATAGCGGAGGCACCCGCCACAACAGCGGTACCCATTGCGGCGGCACCCTTTGCAATAGAGGAGAAAGCGGAGCCTACCTTTGAGCCGCTCTTTTCCGCCTTTTCGGTTGTCGTGTCGATACTTTTATCAGCCTCGGCATTGTCAATAAAGATAGTACCGAAAAGCGAAAAAATACTTGCCATAGGTTAGCCTCCTTTCCGTTTATCAGCCTCAACAATCGGCGCAAAGTCCGCCATAATGTCCTCGGCTGTTCTTTTCTGCTTTGCTTTAGGCTGCGGGGCGGGCTCGTCCGATAGCACACTCGCTAAAAATTCGGGATAGTCCATAACCTCGAGCCCTGGTTTTATTTTTGCTGCTGCATAGTTTACGAGCCACAAAGGGAAAAGCCGCTTTTCGAGTTCTGCTTTTTGCAGGCGTTCCTCCTCTTTGCGGGCGAAAGAAAGCAGCTCACCGAGAGCCGTTAAAGGTAGACTCTCGATAAGCTGCCAATCGTAGTATTTATGCAGTAGCGTTAAGCTCCTTGCTCTACTTTCTTTCGTAGAGCACGCTTGAAAAAACTTACGATACCCTCGTCGTTGATAAGGTCGTTAATTACCTCGGCTGCGTCTTTCTTGTACGCCTCCTCGAGGGAAATATCGTAGTAAGCCGCCACGAGGGGCGGGAGGTCGTCGGCAATCTTGCCGAGCTGTGGGGTGAGTTCGCATAAGATTTCGCAGGCTAAAATACCTACCTTTTCGCGGGAAAGCTGTTTCATAGCGTCCTTTGCGTCCTTTGCGTCCTCGAAAATGTCAAGCCCCTTGAGCATTTCTACAGCGGGCTTAATATCGAGCTTGCCTACGATTTTAAGCAACATAGGCATAGTCTTAATAGTGAGCATATTTTGGCTCCTCCTTAAATCCTGGTATTATTCCTCGGTGTCGGTACCGTCGTCGGTGCCACCGTCTGCGGCGGGCTGTTCACCCTCCGTATTTACCGCTGCGGCTGCGGCTGCCGCTGCCTGCGCGGGTGCCTGGGCGATTTCCTCCACTTTCCACAAGGTGCCGTCGAGGTCGGTATGCGCGTAATGAGCCAAAAACTCAAAGGCGAGTTCGCCCTCGGCTTTCTGTACCGCTTTAGCAGTAAAGCCCGTTTCGTGCATAGGGTTGAAAATGGTAATTTTCTTATATTTGCCGCTGATGAGCTTTGCAAACATAGTAATATTTTTGAGGTATGCGCTATCGGGAATAATGCCCGTTTTGGGATTTGTGATAGCGTTACCCTCCGCGTCGCTGACGGTGCAGCCAGGAATAGCGCGGGCGAGGTTTTCCTGGCTCATACAAAGAGTAGTAACCTTAATAGAGGCTCCCTGCTCCTCGATAACCTGGGTACCCGCCGTCTTGCCGTGTCTGCCGTCAAACTCAATGTCGCGGACGGTTACAGTAGCGGCAAACTCGCCGCCGCCACGAGTAGGAGCCAAGAAACGCTCGGTGCCCTCGCCGTAGTCGAGGAAAATAACCGACTCGTCAATCTGGATACTCTCGATTTGCTGTTTAGTGAGATTAGTAACCATTGCGTTACCTCCTAATAGTAGAATAGTCTTGCCGACATAGACAAGCGACGGTGCGCTATGTCAAACTCGCTGTCGGCTACGGTGTTTTGGTTGTCAAAGCCGATATGCCCGTACAAGCCAGGCGCGGCTATAATGGCATTATAAAGCCCATTGCGGAGGCTGTCGCACGCCCTCTCGAGGTTTATTGTTGCGTCGGCGGCTTTCTCGTCCGCCCAAACATCAATATAGAAAGAGGCGAGGTCGCCGCTCTCGAGGTCAATAATGTTAATGCCGCTGACTACTGCAAAAATCGGGGGCGCGTTTTTTGTAGGTGCCTCCTCGTAGGTCGTCGGCAAAATGGTATTAACCCGCTCCGTAAGAGCTGTTATAAATGCCTCGGTATTTACTTTCATAAGGGCGTTACCTCCTCTCGCTTTAAGTGGTTTCGACTACGAGAGCTTGACATATCAGCTCGAGGCACTCGTTTTTAACGGGATATGTACGGATAACTCTGTACATCTTGTCGTTATACTCAAAGTGTCCCTCTCCGTTATAGTCGAGCTCCTTAATCTCTACGCAAAGCTCGGGGCGGTAGCCCTGGGCTTGTGCCTGGTAAAACTCGTTTCTCTTTACGCCTTTAGAATTGCAAAAAACCTCGCGTTTCTCGTAGTCCTTATAAGGCTTGCGGAGCTTGTCGAGCTTCTCTGTTTCCACGCACAAAAAGCCGATTTCTCGCCAATACATAGCTACGCCTCCTCGATATATTCACTTGATAGCTGTAAATGCCGCTTGAGCATTTCGTAGCTGTTGCGGTACTTTTCAGCGTCCGCGTTATCGAGTCCAAACTCGGCTTTTACATAACAGACAATAGCCCGCTTTATAAGAGCGTCGCTCTCGTCCTCAACCTTTGCCGCTTTGATACCGCCTAATAGGAGGTCGGCTTGCGCCGCTCCTATTAGGTCGGTAATTTCTGCGTCAAAATGAGTATGGCTTATGCGTAGGTATCGGCGAACATCATAAACAAATTGCTTTGAGATATTCGCCATAGGTCAGCCCTCCGAGATTAGGCAGTAGCCTTAATAACCTTAACGAAAGCCTCGGTAGCCTGCACCTTGCCGTCGAACATAGCGCAGCCCAGGAAGTCGTAGGCGTTTTCGCGGGTTACAAACTGCGAGGTAACAGTAATATCCTCGGGCATATTACCGATATAGCCACGGTAGATATTGCAGAGGTAGCCCTCGTGTGCAGTAATTCTGTCGTCAAAGCTGACGGGATAACCCATTACACGGTAAACGCCGTTATCGTAAGTAACGATATTGTCCTTACTGTTGTTCATAAGGGGGTGATAGTCGGCAAAGAAAGTAGTCTTACTCATAAGCCACTCTGCGCCGTTATCGTAGCCGCCGTTGAGCAAGCCCACGAGGGTTTTAACATCAGCGGCAGTAAGAGTGGCAGCGTTTGCAACAGTAACAGAGTTAGCAGCCGTCCAGGTGATTTTGTCAAAGCCCTGCGCCTCGCCGCTGCCGCTACCGTATACGATAAGCTGGCTGATTTTCTCCGCAATCTTGCGGGCAATCTTATTTACGAGCCAATTTTCGAAAGCGTCAATAGACATTTTCTCTACGGACTTTGAAATAGTTACGAGCTTTGTAACCTCAAAGCCTGCCAATGCAACCTCTACGAGAGTATCTGCGTCGGCTGTAATGGCTGCGCCCTGCGCGTGAGTCTTTGCGTCGGTAGTGGTACCCTCGGCAGGCACCTTTACGCCGCCAGGCACGCGGAGCAAGTCGATTTTATCGAGCAGCGGGCAATACTGCTTAACTTTCTCGATAATCTTGTTTTGAGTGATAGTAGGCACCGCAGAGCCTACAGAGCCCGCAGCAGTAGTAAGCGCTCTTGTTTCAGCGTCGGAGAGCTCAAGCCCTCTAATGCTGCGGAGCCAAGCTGCGCGGTATTCCTTTTCGCCGTCGCTTGCAACATCTGCGCGAGCTGCAACGGGGTTAGGAATTTCGGTAGCGGGGATAGTTCCCATATTGATACCGTCAATGGTTGCCTTTCTCTTTTCGAGTTCCTTAAACTCGGTATCGAGGTCGCGCAACTCCTTTTCGATTTCGTCGAGGTTTACCTCGTCCGTACCCTGGAGCATTGCGCGGAGTTCCGCCTTGCGGTCGTTAATTTCTTTCATACGCTTAATAAACATAGTTCTTTTCTCCTTGTCGTTTTGATTTTTTAGGGGTTAGCAGTAGGTTAAAGCTATTAGCTTTTGACGGCGTGCGCGTTCCTCCAACGCCTTAAACTCTTTCTCGTGCTCCTCCGAGAAAAAGCCTCTTGCCGTTGTAATGCTTGTTTCGTTGTATGCGGGAAAATCCACCGCCGAAACATCAAACAGCTTTTTTATTTTAGTTATCGTTCTTGTGTGGGTTTCTCTGTCGTAGGAGTGCTCCCTCACAATAAACGAAAAACTCATTTTATCAACGCGGCGTTTCATAACATCACGGTGTAAATTGCGGTGCCGCTCGTCCTCGCTGTCGAGGTGTGCCGCAATGTCGAGCCCTCTATCCGTAATGGAATAATCGAGGGATTTGTTACGAGTGCGGGCGTACACGGTAGAGTCGTTCTGCCCGTGGTTGCGATTAAAGATAAAATCCGACATATCGCAGCCGTCAAGAGCACCGCGAGCGATAACCTCTTTGTACTGTACTCCGTCAAATTCGCAAATAACGGTAGGCGTATCAAACACAATAGGGGTACCGCGCAGCACGAGCTCGTCGCTGCTGTCGTCGTCGGGAGTAGTAAACGGAGCTAACGCTCTATACTCCCTCTCGTTTGGCTTATAAGGCATATTTACTCGTCCTCCTCTCCGTCGTTCTCGCCCTTTTTAGGTGCCGCAGCGGGTGCGGTACCGTCCTCGAGGTCGTCCTCGTCGTCCTCGGTGCCTGCGGGCGGTGTTTTTTCTTTTCCCTTGTCGCCTAATTGGTACTCGTCTGCCTTTGCAGCATTAACCATATTGAGCGTCTGTACGCGGCGTTTGCCCTCCTCGCCGCCGATAGGCGGAAAACCGAGCGTTACTAATGCCTGGTCGAGCATTAAGCCGCCGATTTCGGAGAGGTACTTAACCGCTGCGAGCTTGTCGGAGAGTTTCGCATATTGGAGCTTGTTTCCCTCTGCGACAATTTCGTTACCAAAGCCGCGCTCTTTGCGGGTAAAGAAACAATTTGTAAAAGCCTGCTCAAGCTGCATATAAAACGGCTTG
>JAZNOD010000178.1:0-22103 GCA_045580585.1 Eubacteriales bacterium | reverse complement strand
TTTGGGGACTTATCCCGTTTTTGCTTTATATCGTTGTAACGGTCATGCGCATACTCAACGAGGAAAAGGTGCTTTCCGAAGGACTTGACGGCTACACGGAATACACGAAAAAGGTAAAATACAGACTACTGCCATTCATTTGGTAAACGGTGAATTTATGAAAAGAATGCTTTTGAACGGCGTACCGCACGGAGTTCCCGACGGGATACGCAAAATAATAGAGGGCGGTGCGGTCTACGACAGCTCCTGCTCGCCCGAGGCACGCGTGTACTTTATTGACAAGGACGGAGGTTATTACCTTAAAAAGTGCCGCGCAAAAAGCCTTGCGCGCGAGGCGCAGATGAGCGAGTATTTCGCATCAAAGGGGCTTGGCGCGCGAGTGCTTGATTACTCGACGGAAGCAGAGGACTGGCTGCTCACCGAGCGCGTCGCGGGCGAGGATTGCACGCACGCGGACTACATATCCGAGCCCGAACGCCTTTGCGATACTATTGCCGAGCTGCTTCGCACACTCCACGACTGCGACGTTGCGGGCTGTCCCGTCCCTGACAGAATGAGCGAATATATGGCGCTTGCCGAGGAAAATTACCACGCGGGGAAATACGACATCTCGCTTTTCGGTGATAAGATAGCTTTCGCCTCGGCGGACGAGGCGTATTCCGTGCTACAGGCAGGGAAGGGCGCGCTTGAGTGCAATACGCTTTTGCACGGTGATTACTGCCTGCCGAATATTATGCTTGATTCTTGGCGTTTTTCGGGCTTTATCGACGTCGGAAACGGCGGCGTAGGCGACCGCCACGTCGATATCTTCTGGGGCGCATGGACGCTTTGGTATAATCTGAAAACCGATAAATACAGCTACCGCTTTCTCGACGCCTACGGTCGGGATAGGGTGGATATGGATAGACTAAAAATTATCGCCGCCGCCGAGGTCTTCGGATAGGCGAAAATGTTGTGACTTCACAAGAACAAGGAGAACGCTGATGACAGAAGCAGATAGAAAGAAAGCGGCGAAAGCCTTCTCTGAATATTGGAAAGACAAGGGGTACGAAAAAGGAGAAAGCCAACCTTTTTGGCTTGCCTTGCTTCGCGACGTGTTTGGGGTTGAGCATCCCGAACAGTATATAAAATTTGAAGATCAAGTAATGCTTGACCATACGAGCTTTATTGACGGAACTATTGAGAAAACTCACGTTCTTATAGAGCAAAAGGGCGTGGATAAAAATCTTAGAAAGCCCATAAAGCAGGCAGACGGTTCTTTACTTACACCTTTTCAGCAGGCAAAGCGTTATGCTGCCGAATTGCCTTACTCAAAGCGTCCTCGTTGGATAATTGCTTGTAATTTTGCCGAGTTCCTTATATACGATATGGAAAAGCCTACCGGTGAGCCGGAAAGCATTTTGCTTAGTGATCTTCCCAAAGACTATTACCGTTTGCAGTTTCTCATTGAAGAAAAAAGCGAGCTTTTGCACCGAGAGGAGCAGATCTCCATTCAAGCGGGAGAGCTTGTTGGAAAGCTCTACGATGCAATTCTAAAGCAGTACATACACCCCGATGACAAGGCTTCGCTGCACAGCCTTAACATTCTTTGCGTGCGCCTTGTTTTCTGCCTTTATGCAGAGGATTCTGGGATTTTCGGTGGACATCTTAAATTCCATAACTATGTCAAGAGCTTTGCACCGAAAGATGTGCGCCGTGCGCTTATAGAATTGTTTCGTGTTCTCGATACCAAGATCGAGGAACGCGATCCCTATATGGACGATGAGTTGGCGTCCTTCCCGTATGTAAACGGCGGCTTATTTGCCGATGAAAATATTGAAATTCCTAACTTTACACAAGAAATCGTTGACCTGCTTTTGCACAAAGCAAGCGAGGATTTCGATTGGTCGCAGATCAGCCCCACCATTTTCGGCGCGGTATTTGAGTCGACGTTGAATCCCGAAACACGCCGTAGCGGCGGTATGCACTATACTTCTATCGAGAATATTCATAAAGTAATTGATCCTTTGTTCCTTGACGAGCTTCGTGAGGAATTTGACGAGATCAGTGCTTTAAAGGTTCAAAAGATTCGTATAGATAAGGCAGAAGCCTTCCGCGAAAAGCTCTCAAAGCTGACGTTTTTTGATCCCGCCTGCGGTTCAGGTAATTTCCTGACCGAAACCTATATATCCTTGCGCCGCTTGGAAAACGAGGCGTTAAAGATCAAATACGCGGATCAGATAGCAGTAGATTTCGGTGCAGTTATTAAGGTATCTATCGGTCAGTTCTACGGTATTGAGATCAATGACTTTGCCGTAACCGTTGCAAAGACTGCTCTTTGGATCGCAGAGTCGCAGATGATGAAGGAAACCGAGGAAATACTTCAGATAAATCTCGATTTTCTCCCGCTGAAATCCTATGCTAATATTGTAGAGGGCAATGCTCTCCGAACCGATTGGGAAACTGTTGTTCCCAAGGACAAGCTGAATTACATTATGGGTAATCCGCCTTTTTCAGGTTTTAAGGTTCAAAATGATGCTCAAAGAGCAGATATGTTGTTTGTTGCTAATGATAATATCAAAAGAATAGGCTTGTTAGATTATGTTTGTGGCTGGTACATTAAAGCAGCAAACTACATTTGTGATACTAAAATAAAATGTGCGTTTGTTTCGACAAATTCCATAACGCAAGGTGAACAACCCAGCATACTATGGGAATATCTATTTTCTAAATCAATGGAGATAGATTTTGCGTATAAAACTTTTGTGTGGTCGAGCGAATCAAAAATACAAGCCAGTGTCCATTGCGTAATAATAGGGTTTTCTGAAAGATGTATTGGAAAGTCCAAAACATTGTTTAATGACAATCGTCCTCTAATTGTTTCAAATATCAATCCGTATCTGATTGAAGCAGATAACATTATTGTTAAATCTCAGAAAAAACCGATATGCAAAGTTCCTCCAATGATTGCAGGAAATAAAACTGTAAAGTGTTTGGCTTTGATTATGAATCAAGAAGAAAAAGATGAATTGGTGAGTAAAGAGCCAAAATCCGAAAAATGGATAAAGAAAATGGTTGGCGCGGAAGAATTTATCAATAACATTCCCCGATATTGTCTTTGGTTAGTTGGTATATCTCCAGCTGAATTAAAGCAAATGCCTTTGGTTCTCAAACGGGTAGCGCAAGTCAGAGAAGATCGTTTAAGTAGTAGTGATAAACAAGCTAAAACGTTAGCAGATACTCCAACCACATTTAGAGATACTAATAATCCGGAACACGCTTTAGTTGTTCCGTTGGTTTCATCGGAGAGAAGAAAATATATCCCTATTGGATATATAGATAACTCTACCATTGCAAATAACAAAGTTAGTATCATTCCCGATGGAACGATATATCAATTCGGAGTTCTAACATCAAATGTTCATAATGCGTGGATGAGATGCGTCGCAATGAGAATGAAAAGCGACTATAGTTATTCTTTATCCGTGGTATATAATACATTCCCTTGGCCTACCCCTACCGCTGAGCAGAAAAAGAAGATTGAAGAAACGGCGCAGGCTATTCTTGATGCACGTGCGCTCTATCCCGATTGCTCTTTAGCAGACCTCTACGATGAAGTTGCTATGCCGCCCGAGCTTCGCAAGGCGCATCAAGCAAACGATAAGGCAGTTATGCAAGCCTACGGCTTTTGGGGCAAGCTCAACACCGAGTCGGCGTGCGTGGCAGAGCTTATGAAGATGTATCAGAAGCTTGTAGAACAAAAATAAACCAAAAAGGAAAATAGTTATGAAAGAACAATGGACAGCCGAGAGGGCGAATGAATGGTATGCGGCGCAGGGCTGGCTTCGCGGCTGTAACTTTATCGGAAGCGACTGCGTAAACCGCCTTGATATGTTCCAGTGCTACGGAGCGGAGGCAAAGCTTGCCACCGCCGACCGCGAGCTTGCGCTCTGCCGTGAGATAGGCTTCAACACCGTGCGTATCTGGGCGAATTTCGACGTTTACTACGCCGAGCCCGAGTCATACTTTGAGATATTTGAAAAATACATAGAGCTTTGCGCCAAGCACGGACAAAAGGTCATGGTAGTGCTGACGCACGAGGAGGATCTGCCGCGCGGCGACATTTTTGTTCCCAAGAAAATGGGCGAGCAGGCGTATGCCCTTGGCGAGCATCAGGGCAGGATACCGTTGTCCGATGAGGAAAAGGCAAAAGCTCCGCACCACTATCTTGAGTACCCCGATCTGCGCGAAAAATTCCTCACGATGATAAGCGAAACGGTACGCCGCTACGCGCGCGACGAACGTATAATTTGCTGGAATATCTACAACGAGCCGGGTATCACCATCGGCGCACGCGCCTGCGATATCCTGCGTGAGCTTTTCGCGCTCGTGCGCGCCGAGGACCCCATTCAGCCGCTTTGTGCCGACGTGTGGCGCGGCACCAAAAACGGTATCGCCAGTGAGGAAGAAAAGCTTGCCGCTGAGCTTTCCGACGTTATCAGCTTCCATAGCTACCAATCCTACGAAAAGCTCGTTATGACTATAAAGTACCTTGGCAGATACGGCAGACCGCTGCTTCTTACCGAGTGGCTACACCGCATCAACCACAACAATTTTGCCGAGATCTATCCGCTTTTGTATATCACGAACGTGGCAAACTATTGCTGGGGATTCGTGGTCGGCAAAACGCAGACACACGAGCCGTGGCCGTCGCTGTGGGACGAGTATGAGCGCGGCGGAGGAGACAGATATGATTTTACCAAATGGCAGCACGATCTTTTCCGTCCCAATCTGCGCCCGTACGACCCGCGCGAGATAGCTCTTATCAAGAAATTCAACGCCCTCGCCGACGCTGATTAAAGCAATAATTTTGACCGAGGCATAAAATGACGTCATCAATAGAATCACAGCATAGGCACATCGCCGCCGCGGCAGCCTTCGTAAAAAAGAACGCGGTGATGTGCATAGCCCTTCTTGCCGCAACGGTAACAGCCTTTATAGTTCCGCCCGACGCGCAGTACCTTGATTATTTTGACCTTAAAACACTCACTTGTCTGTTTTGCGTGCTTGCTGTGGTCTGCGCCCTGAAGAACATCAGGTTCTTTTACGTTCTCGCGCATAAGGTGGTCGAGCTTTTCAAGAACGCGCGTATAAGCATTCTTGCGCTCGTATACATAACCTTCGTAGGATCGATGCTTATCGCAAACGATATGGCGCTGCTCACGTTTTTGCCACTCGGATACATAGTTCTTTCCGAGGCGAAAAAGCAAAAATACATGGCGTTTACATTCATTATGCAGAACATCGCGGCGAATCTCGGCGGAATGCTCACTCCGTTCGGAAATCCGCAAAACCTCTATCTTTACACGAAATTCAATATTCCCACGGGCGAGTTTATGTCGATAATGCTTTTGCCATTTATCGTTTCCATCGCGCTCATTACCTTGTGCTGCTTTATTTTCGTAAAGCCCGAGCCGCTTTCTGTCTCGGACGAGAAAATACGTCTCAGCGTGCCGAGAACCGCACTTTATCTTGTGCTTTTTGCACTTTCGATAGTTATAGTTTTTCGCGTCATACCATATTGGATAGGTCTTATCGTCATACCCGCAGTGCTTGTTTTTGCCGACCGAGACGCGCTCGCCAAGGTTGATTACCCCTTGCTTCTCACCTTCGTTTTCTTCTTTATTTTTGCCGGAAATATGGCAAGGATGGGAGTGGTCAGGGAGCTTTTTTCAATGCTTCTTGAAAAAAGCACTTTGCTTTTCAGCGTTATTTCCTGCCAGTTTATCAGTAACGTTCCCACGGCAATACTGCTTTCGCAATTTACGGAGAACTATGCCGACTTGCTCGTCGGTGTCAACATAGGCGGTGTCGGAACGCTCATCTCCTCGCTTGCCAGCCTTATTACTTTCAGGGAGTACGTAAAGCACAATCCGGGCAAGGCACTATACTATATAGGCATATTTTCGCTGTTTAATTTCGTATTTCTTGCCGTGCTTACGGCTATTATGATGATAGCTTGAAAAGGAGTAAAAATGTACCCATACGAAATAATATTCGGACTTGGACTTTACGATATTTTTCTTGGCGCAGGCATAATCGCCGCAATGCTTTGTTTTGCGCATTTTTCAAAAAAACTGAATTTTTCCGCGAAATTTCATAATTTCGTCCTCTTTGACGGTATTTTCGCCGTTGTAGCAGGCTATGCCGGTGCCGTACTTACGCAGGCTGTTTATAATGCGCTTGACGGCGACGGCTTTGCACTTAACGCATCTACGGGTGCTACGTTTCTCGGCGGACTTGTCGGCGGCGCGCTCTCGTTTATCGCCGTGTATTTTATAGGCGGCACGTTTGTTTTCCCCGATAAGCTCCACGTTAGGAAGTTCCTTGCCATTGCGGACATCGCCTCGGTAGCTATACCTGCAGCGCACGGACTTGGCAGAATTGGCTGTCTTATGGCTGGATGTTGTCACGGTGCGGAAACGGACGCTTGGTACGGCATCTACCACGTGAGCGCGGGAGTAAAATACGTCCCCGTCCAGCTTTTTGAGGCATTGTTCCTATTTGCTCTGGCGGCACTTATGTTTTATCGCACTTCCAAAAAACGCATAAACGGTCTTGCCGCGTATATGGTCTGCTATGGCATCTGGCGTTATTTTGCCGAGTATTTCAGAGCTGATGACAGGGGAAGCACCGTTGTCAGCTTTTGGTCGCCCTCACAACTTGTCTCCGTGATTCTTGTCATTGGCGGCGTGACACTTGGAATTAGCGTTTACCTCTACTACAAGAAGAAAGGTTTTAGCTATTATGAGGAATAAACGCCTGCTGTATGGGATCTTTATTGTGTTTCCCCTCGTTGTGATGGCGTGCCTTGAGTTCTTTCCGCCTGAATATTCGGCGGATGAAACACTAAACTCCCTGATTTCGGTTAGCATTACGCGCGCGCTTGGCGGATTTTCCTTTATGCTTTTGAGTGTCTTTTTCGGCTACCGCGTTTTCGGGATTGAAAAAAGCCGCAGTGCGCTTCTCGTTACGTTGGCGGCACTTGCGGTAGCGATAAACAATCTTCCCATTATCGGACTTGTAAGCGGCAACGCCTTTGTCAGCAGTCCCGTGTCTCACATCGCACTTCTCGCGCTTGAGGCGGTCATGATAGGTTTTTTTGAGGAGTTTACCTTCAGGGGAGTGCTTTACACCTCAATACTTGATTCGCATAGAGGCTCACCGCGCGAGATATTTTTCGCAACGCTTTTTGCGTCGCTCATCTTTGGCGGGATACATCTGCTCAACCTGTTTTTTGGCGGCGGCTTTGGGGCGACCTTGCTTCAAGCGGGATATTCAACCCTTATCGGCGGTATGCTTTCCATCGTGCTTCTTAAAACGGGCTCGATATGGGTGTGTGTTGCCATTCATGCCATATATGATTTCTGCGGTTTTCTTGTGCCAACGCTTGGCGGCGGTAAGATATGGGATACTGCTACGGTTGCCATTACTGCCGCTATCGGTATTGCCGTGTTCGTCTATATGCTCCGAACGCTTTGGTGTGTCCGAGTTGAGCAGGCGGACAGATTGTTTATAAAAAAGGAGAATAAAAATGACACCAATACAGAAAAATTATGAAAACATAGCAACTGCCATAATTAAAAAAATGGCTGTTCGCGGAATAGAGGGCTACTATTGCCCCGACAGAGAGGCGGCGCTCAAAAAGTCTCTTGAGCTTATACCCGAGGGCGCAAGCGTCGGTTGGGGCGGTTCAGTAACCATGTCGGAAATAGGTCTTATTGATGCTATAAAGGGCGGAAATTACACTGCTATTGACCGCACCGATGCCAAAACTCCGGACGGGATAAGGCAGAAATATCTGCAAATGTTCGGTGCGGATTGGTTTCTTATGAGTGCCAATGCCTTTACAGCAGAGGGCGAGCTTATAAATATTGACGGTAACGCCAATCGTGTAGCCGCGCTTTGCTACGGACCGCAAAACGTTCTTGTCGTTGTGGGTATGAACAAGCTCGTCATCGACGCCGAGGGCGGCTTTGACCGCGTTCGTCTGTGTGCCGCACCGCCAAACGCCGTAAGGCTTGGCAAGAAAACGCCGTGCGCCACACTCGGCAAGTGCGGCAACTGCTTTACCGAGGGTGAGTGTATGTGCAGTCAGTTCGTCTACACCCGCCGTTCGAGCATTCCGTGGAGAATAAAGGTCATAATCGTAGGCGAGAGTCTCGGATTTTGATTTTTGCGCGGCTTGCGAATGCGCGGATAATGGAATTTATTATCTACAAGTGAAAAACGGCTGTTTTTTACAAGTCACCGCTTTGGTGACTTTTCCGAACAGCCGTTTTCTTGCCCAAAAGGATTGACAATAAAAGCTTAAAATGTTATAATAAATAGATGATAAAAGTATGAAAGGACAAACGGCGATGAAGGAGATATTTCCGAAGCTTTACGGCAACGGCGCGCTTAAGGCAAGGCTTGGAAAAAGCCTGCTTGCTCCTATTCCCGATACTGCCCACGCCTATATCATCGAGGGAGCGAGGGGGATAGGCAAGCACGCCCTCGCCCTCACACTCGCGGCATCGCTCGTCTGCGAGGCAAGGGGAGATATTGCAAAACCCCTTCCGTGCGGAACGTGCGAGAACTGCCGAAAGATATACTCTCACATCTGCCCCGATATTATCGAAATAGGCAGAGACGGAGATAAGGCATCTCTTGGAGTGGATGCTATTCGCGCACTAAAGAGCGACGTTTGTATCTACCCCAATGACCTTGACTTGAAATTTTATATAATCAATGATGCCGACACTATGACGGTGCAGGCACAAAACGCTTTTTTGCTGACTCTTGAGGAGCCGCCCGCGTACGTTGTGTTTTTATTACTTTGCGAAAGTGCGGCATCGCTTCTCGAAACGGTGAGGAGCCGTGCGCCTGTGCTTCGTATGCAACCGCTATCGACTGATGAATTAGCATCGGCACTTCGCAAAATCTGCCCCTCGGCGAGCAATAACAGAGAACTGCTTGATGCGGCTGTTATGGCATCGGGCGGCTCGCTCGGACGCGCTGTTGAATTGCTCTCGGGGGATGTTTCTGCAGAGGTCGTGGCAAGGAGACGGGCGGCGGCAAAATTTTGCCTTATCTGCTCGGATAAAAAGAAAAGTGCTGAGGCGCTCTCGCATTTGTGCGCGTCTTGCACCGCCTCGCGCGACGAGGCGATACGTGTGCTTTCGGACATAGAACTTGCGTTCCGTGATTTGTGTCTGCTAAAAAAAAGCTCAAACGCGCCACTTCGCTTTTATACGGACAGGGAGGCGGCATCCGAGCTTTCGGACAGTTATCCTTTGCGGCGCTTGCTTGCGTTTTCCGATGAGGTTGCATTGGCTATAGAATTGCTTGAAAAAAATATGAATGTGCGCCTTACTCTCATATCTTTGCTTTCGCGCACGGGAATGATGAATTAAGGTATATATGGAGATAAAAATGATTGAAGAGATTATAAAGACAGAACAAGCCGGCGGCGCGTCCGACGGCGCAAATGGCGGCTCCGGCGCAAGGCACGACGGCAACCGTAACCGCCGCCACAGAAGCGGAGACAGACGACGCTCTGGCAAAGCGCGTTCCGGAGGAAAGCCAAAGAAAAACGAGAGTGCGCCTACGTCAGAGGCTATCGAGGCTATTGCCGCATTCGACGCTCCTGATGATAACGGCATTGGAGTGCGCTCGTTTAGCTTGGGATTATCTTCGCATACGCGTGAGGCGAGAGCCGAGGAAAACTACGAGCCTCTCCCCCCCGATCCTACGCTTGACGCACTCTTTTCCGATGACGTTCCCGACACAGCTCCCAAGGAAATAGAGAATGGTGTGGAGATAGTCGGTGTAAGGTTTGCGGGCGGCGGCAAGGTCTATTATTTCGCCCCCGGCGGTCTTGATTTCAAAACGGGCGACCATGTTATAGTTGAGACTGCGCGCGGAATGGAGTTTGGAGAGATAGCTCTGAAAAACCGCAAGGTGGAGCAGGACAGTATAGTTCAGCCCCTGCGTACAGTGCTTCGCCGCGCTACGGATGGGGATGTTGCGCACAACGCTGATAATCATAAAAGGGAAGAGGAAGCTCTTAAGATATGTATGCAGAAGGTTGATGCCCATAAGCTTGATATGAAGCTTGTGGGAGCGCAGTATACCTTTGATAATACAAAGCTCATTTTCTACTTCACTTCTGCCGATAGAGTGGATTTCAGAACTCTTGTTAAGGATCTCGCATCCGTCTTTCGCACGAGAATAGAGCTTCGTCAGATAGGAATAAGGGACGAGGCTAAAATTCTCGGCGGACTTGGCGTTTGCGGCAGAAAGCTCTGCTGTTCGTCCTTCTTGCCGAATTTTGCGCAGGTATCCATCAAGATGGCAAAAGAGCAGGGACTTTCGCTCAATTCAGCCAAAATATCGGGCAACTGCGGCAGACTTATGTGCTGTTTGCGCTTTGAGCAGGACACCTACGAGCGAGAGATAGCGCTCATGCCGCCGCAGGGCTCTATTGTCGACACCGTGGACGGCAAGGGAGTTGTTACAGATCTTATGCCCATATCATCCGCAGTGCGGGTAAAGCTCGACGACAAGCCCGAGCAAGCCCCCAAATCATATAAGATCGCGGATATCAAAATCATCAAGGAATCTCGCCGAACGGCATCTGATGACAAGGCGCAGGGCGAATAAACCGATTGGTAAAATGTTTTTTCGCAAAAAAACAACTTTTTTTCAAAAAGGTATTTGCAAAAGAAACTTTTTGTGATACAATATAGGAAACCATATAAAACAACGGAGGTTATTATTATGGCATACAAGATTTCCGACGATTGCATCGCATGCGGTGCATGTGCTGATGAGTGCCCCGTAGGCGCCATCAAGGAAGGTGACGGCAAGTACGTTATCGACGCTGATACCTGCATCGATTGCGGTTCTTGCGAGTCCGTTTGCCCCGTAGGAGCACCCAAGGCTGAATAATTACATATTTTGCCGAAAACGGAGCCGACCTGTAAGGCCGGCTCCGTTTTTCCACCAAGGAGAGAATATTTATGAATATCGAGCTTAAAAACAATGAGAGTATCTCTGAGGTTGGAGATAAGCTCAAGCTGATATATGAGGGGCACGGGCTTGCGTGGGGGACGGATGCATATCTGCTCGCCGCCGCTTTGCGCCCGGTTCGCCGCGCGTGCGAGCTTGGATGCGGCACGGGTATAGTATCCCTGCTTGCCGCCGCTTACGGCAAGGCAAAGGAAGTCGTCGCCCTTGAGATAAGGGATGAGATGGCGGCGCTCGCACAGCGCAACGCTATACTAAACTCGCTTGAGGATAACGTCAAGATCATTGCCGCTGATATAAGAAGCGTTCACGAAACACAGTTTGGCGGCAGGTTTGACTCAGTTTTTGCCAATCCGCCGTATATTGCCCACCCGGGGCAATCAAAATCGGATGATGCCGCGCAGGATGCAAGGCACGAAAATCATGGCGGTATAGCTGATTTTTGCGCCGCCGCCGCAAGGCTATTGAAGCATGGCGGGAATTTTTACTGCGTTTTCAGAACGGAGCGTTTGCCCGAGCTTTTTGAGGCGATGCGCCGTGTGAAGATAGAGCCAAAGCGAATGACCGAGATCTATCCCGACACCGTTTCGCGCCCGTCTGCCGTTATCGTTGAGGGAAAGTTTGGCGCGGCACCGCGGCTTGACGTAACGCCGCCGCTTATACTTTATCTTGACGAGCCGCGCGATACTACGCGCGTCCGTACAGCTATGTTTGAAAAAGTACAAAACACCTGCGCTTTTCCCAAGGAATGGATAAAATAATGTCATTTATTACAAAATTCCCTGTTTTAATACTCGATCACGACGACACCACGGTTGCGTCGACACCTGCCGTCAATTATCCCTCGTGGCTTGAAATACTCTCAAAGCTGCGTCCCGAGCATAAGCCTAGCTATACCGAGTTCGTCGATTACTGCTTTGAGCCGGGGTTTGAAGCTTACTGCCGTGAGATTCTCGGATTTGACGATGCCGAAATGGCAGAGGAGCTTGCGATATGGCAATTCTTTGCCGACTCGACAGTGCCGGATGCTTTTGACGGTATAGGGCGTATAATCGAACGTCAGCGTGCATCTGGCGGTATAGTTTGTGTCGTTTCCCACTCGCACGAGCGTTTTATAGCAAGGGATTGGGAGCAGAATTTCGGCACGCTCCCCGATAAGATATATAGCTGGGACATGGGAGAGGAATGGCGCAAGCCGTCGGTAAGACCTATTGAGGATATTTCAAAAACATTCGGCTTTTTGCCTTCGCAAATGCTGATGGTGGACGATCTTCGCCCCGGCTATGATATGGCTCGTGCGGCGGGAGTCGCCTTCGTTGGTGCGCTGTGGGGACAGCCGAGTGAAAAAATTCGTTGCTTTATGCGTAAAAATTGCAAAACGTGCTTTGATAGCACGGCTATGCTGGAGGATTTTCTTTTCAATGAGTGAAAAAGAGCTTGAGGCTGTTGTTGAGCCGAAAAAGAAAAGGGGCGCGGACACCAAGCGATTGCTCAGCTTTGCGCGCCGTGCGGTAGACGATTACGGCATGATAGAGGATGGCGACGTTATTGCCGTTGGCGTTTCCGGCGGAAAGGATTCGCTTGCGCTTTTGAGCGCTATGGCGGGACTCCGCCGTTTTTATCCAAAGAGCTTTTCGATTATTGCCGTGAGTATAGATATGGGGCTTGATGGAATGGACTTTTCCGGAGTTACCGAATACTGCCGTGAGCTTGACGTGGAGCATAAGATCATCAAAACCGAAATATCAAAGGTCATATTTGATATACGCAAGGAATCCAATCCCTGTTCGCTGTGTGCCAAGATGCGCCGAGGGGCGCTCAATTCCGCCGCCGCGGAGCTTGGCTGCAACAAGGTCGCACTCGGACACCATTTTGACGATGTGGTAGAAACGTTTATGCTCAATCTCTTTTTTGAGGGCAGGATAGGCGTTTTTCAGCCTGTTACGTATCTTTCTCGTGTCGGCGTGACTGTGATAAGACCGCTTATATATATGCCCGAAAAGGATATCCGATATTTTGCGGGCAAAACGGAGCTGCCAATAGTAGTGTCAACATGCCCCGCCGACGGAAACACCGAGAGGCAGGAGATGAAGCAGCTTCTTGCGCGGCTCGAGCGTGAGAACCGAGGGCTGCGATATCGCATATACGGCGCGATACAGCGCGCCGAGGTCGGCGGCTTTCGTGAGATATCCAAAATGGCAGGAATAAAGGAATATGAGGAATAGGGCAGCGCCGAAGCACTGCCCTGTTTTTTATTGATAATAGAAATATTTATAAAAGATCGGATGAGTATCAAACAGCTCTTTCAGGGTAGAGCGTGAGGCGTTTGCGGGATCGTTTACGGTAAAGCCCGATGCGGTAAGTGTCGAGCCGCCCGCGTAGCCGTCGACCACCACCCAGTGCTGTGCGCCTGATGAAGTTTTTGCCCCGATAAGTACGGGTTTGCCGGAGCGCAAAAGCTCATATATCTTTTGCAGATATCCCGAACTGCTCGTTACCGCCACATAGTTTTCAGGCCAATAAAGATTGCCTGTCGACGTGTAGGTCAAGCGTTTTGCCATAGCTGCGGGGGTGATAGTCGTACCCGTGCGGTAGGACTCCGTCATAGCAAGTCCCGTGGTTGCACAGCCGATTTTTGCCATAGTCTTTCCCGAGCTTCCGAGTTTTATGCTTGCCCAACGGCTATCCCCCTGCTTGTAGAGGGGAACTGACAGGGAAACAGCGGGATAGGATTGCGGAGTGCTCAAATATTTTGCATTTACGTATCCCATTTTTACGCCATCATAAATTATTTTGCTCCATCCGTTTGCAACGGACGTCTGAAGCACCACGTCACCGTTTTTAAGTGAGGCGATTTTGGCGTAGGGGACACCCGCACCGCTTCTCACGTTTAGCGTACCTTGCGACACAAAAACTGTTTTTGGAATGCTCGTCACGGGGGTTATGTAGTCATCGTAGCAGTAGCCGTATTTGCCGTCAGCGTATTCTACGTACCACCACGAGCCGCTTTTCCACATGAGAGTAAGATAGCTTCCTTTGGGCACGCCGGTGATGACCGGGGCGCTTGTGCTACGTGCGCTACGCACATTAAGATTACTGCTTGATGTAGATACTCTTCCAAGCTGTGAGCTCACGCTTGCGGCACTTGCCGCGGGGATAAAGAGCGATGCTGACATCACAGCCGATAAAATAAAAATAATAAATTTTTTCATTGCAACATCCTTTCTTGTCACTTTGAAGGCAGGCAAAAAAATCAAGGGTTACGCAAAACGCCTGTCCTTCGGGTTGTTTTGGGGATTTTTGCTTTGCTTTCACTCTCCTTTCGCATATATGCATGTATATTATATCATAAAACCGCCACACTGTGAATACTCCAAATTACGGAAAAAATATGGCTCACATGCGGCAAAAAGCGTTTTTGACGTAAAAAATTAATAAAACTATTGCGTTAAGTTAAAATATAATATATAATAAAGTGATACAATATTGCTTGTAAGGAGTGTTCTTATGAAAGACACCAAAATGATAGATGAACGCATAAAAAACGGCCGCGCCATCGTACTTGGTTTTGGCGTGTCAAACCGTCCGCTTGCGCGTTTGCTTTCGGTAATGGGCGCACGCCTTAACGTGCGTGATGCAAAGAGCTTTGCTGAGCTTGGCGAGGATGCCGTAGCTCTTGCGGACAAGGGCGTGAGCTTCGCTTGCGGCGCAGAGCCCACCGTCGGTTTTCTTTCTGATGATATGAGCGATACGGTGATTTTCCGTTCTCCGGGCATACGCCCCGATGCGGGCGAGCTTTGCGAGGCGGTACGCCGAGGTGCGCTTCTCACGTCGGAAATGGAGTGGTTCTGTGACTCGGCACAGGCGAAAATATTCGCCGTGACAGGCAGTGACGGAAAAACCACCACCACAACGCTCACACATCTGCTTATGTCACGCGCGCCGTCTGTAAAACGGGCGTACGTCGGCGGAAATATCGGAACGCCGCTGCTCAGCCTTGCACCCGAAATGACGGAAGCGGATGCCGCAGTTCTTGAGCTTTCGAGCTTTCAGCTCCAGACTATGCGCTCACGCGCGCTTCGTGCCGCAATAACGAATATTACGCCAAACCACCTTAATTGGCATACCGATATGCAGGAATATACCCTTGCAAAATATCACGTTTTCGGGGACGTGACCGAGCTTTTGGTGCTTAACGGCAAGAATGAGCTGTCCCGCGCCGCCGCCGAGCATTTTTCCGGCAGAGTGATATTTTTCTCGGCTCATTGTACTAATGCCGGCGGTGAATTTGCCGAGCTGACGGGCGGACGGGAGAATTGTGCCGCAATCTTTTTGCGCGGCGATGACGTCATATATTCGGACGGCGAGAGTGAGATCGTTGTGCTTCACGCATCGGAAATAAGGATTCCGGGTATACACAACGTAGAAAATTATATGACCGCCGCGGCACTTACGTGGGGATATGTCCCCATTGAGGTTATAGGCGAGGTCGCACGCGAGTTTGCGGGCGTATCCCACAGACTTGAGTTTGTCAGGGAGCTTGAAGGGGTAAGGTATTACAACAGCTCCATAGATTCAAGCCCATCGCGCAGCGTTGCGGCGCTCTCGACATTCAACTGCCGTCCCGTCGTTATTTGCGGCGGCAGGGATAAGCATGTTCCGTTTGATCCGCTTGCCGATGCGCTTTTGGAACGCGCGAGCGTTGCCGTTCTCACGGGCGAAGCCGCACCGCAGATAGACGCGGCGATAGCAAAAAGACGCCTTGAAACAGGCAAGGGCGAATTGTTGAAGGTCATACTCGAGGATGATTTTGCCGCCGCCGTCATAGCCGCACGAAATTCGGCACGTAAGGGAAGCGCAGTCCTGCTTTCCCCGGGCTGTACGAGCTTTGACCGATTCTCCAATTTTGAGGAGCGCGGAAATTATTTCAGGAAATTAGTTCTTGATTTTCAGGAGAAGGAATGAAAAACGAACTCAAGGATATGATATTCTCGCTTGCGGGGCTTATGTCCGTATCGGGACACACCGATTACGATAAGGATGCTCTTTTTGAGCTTATCGGCGGATATTTTGATGAAACTTCGGTTTCTCCGCTGAAAAATTACACGTTTATCCGCCGATGCGGCAAGGAAAATGCCAAAAAGATACTCATTGACACTCATTTTGACGAGATAGGAATGATAGTTACGGGCATCAAGGACGGAGGCTTTCTCACCGTTACCAATATCGGCGGACTTGATACAAGGATCCTTCAAGCGAGCGAGGTGGTAATTTACTGCCGGGATAAAAAGAGAATATATGGCGTAGTAGCCTCAACTCCCCCGCATCTGCAACGAGCAGGGGAGGCGGACAAGCTGCCGCCTATCGACGATCTTCTTATAGATACGGGCTTTTCGAGGGAAGAGCTTGAAAAACACGTCAGCATCGGAACTCCCGTGGGCTTTATGCCTAAATATTCCGAGCTTAAAAATTCCTTTATCGCGGGTAAGGGCTTTGACGATAAAGCCTGCGGCGCCATTGCGGCTCTTGCTATTGCCGAAACACCGCGCGAGGAGCTGTGGGCGGACGTGTATTTGCAGTTTTCGAATTTTGAGGAAGCCGGCTCATATATGGGCGGTGCTTCAACGGGCGCTTTTGCCGCCGCGCCCGATTGCGCTCTCGTTGCCGACGTTGACCTCGGGCGCACTCCCGATACCAAGGAGAGTGAGACCGTAAAGGTGGGCGGCGGAGTGTCGATAGCGTTCTCACCGCTGACGGATAAAAAACTTACGCGCACGCTGGAAAGACTTGCAAAAGAAAACAACGTGCCGACACAGCGCACAGTCGCGCCCTCGGGCACGGGAACAAACACGCACGTTATAGGTCTTGTCGGGCGCGGTATACCCACGGTGGACGTAGGTCTGCCGCTTAAAAGCATGCACACCTCGGCTGAGGTAATATCTCTTGAAGATGCCGAAACTCTTAAAAAGATAATCAAGCTTTATATAACCTCTCCCGAGGTTGAAAATGCGGTAAAGGAGATAAACGCCAATGACTGAAAACTATCTGCTTTACGGAATTGAGCTTTTAAAGAAGCTTTGCCTTGAATTTGGACCGTCAGGCTGCGAGGAGGCTGTTGCGGACGAGATCGAGCGCCAGCTTTTCGGTGTTGCCACGCTTACACGCGACAGAGTCGGAAACCTTTACGCAAGGCTTGACGGAGAAGGGGATGGGCTTCCTACGCTCATGCTTTCCGCTCACACCGATGAGGTCGGCTTTATGGTGAAATACATCGAGGATTCAGGATACATCCGCATTGCCGCCGTTGGCGGTATTGACTCCCGTGTGCTCTGCGGCAGACACGTTATCCTGCGCGGCGATGGGGGCGATGTTCATGGAGTTATCGCCTCAAAGGCAATACACCATCAAAGCGCGGAGGAGCGCAAAAAAGCGACCAAGATAAAAGACATGTACGTGGATATCGGAGCGGCATCGCGCGAGGATGCGCAGAGCTATCTTGCTCTTGGTGACTATGGAGTATTTGATTCGGATTTTGTCGTTTTCGGCGAGAACGATAAATTTATAAAAGCCAAGGCGATAGACGACAGACTCGGATGCGCCGTTATGATCGAGCTTCTCCGCAGATTAAAGTCGGAGGGAACAAAACTCCCCGTCAATCTCGTCTGTGCCTTTACCGTGCGCGAGGAGATAGGACGCTCGGGTGCGCAGGTGGCGGCACAAAGGATCTGTCCCGACTACGCCGTAGTGCTTGAATCCACCGCTATTGCGGACCTGCCTGACGTGAAGCAAAATTCACGCGTAGCGGAGGTTGGAGGCGGTGGTGTTATTTCCATTGTTGACCGTTCGACGATATACGATCGTGACCTTGTTAACGGCATGCTGGATATCGCAAAGAAAAACGGTATCGCCGCACAGACTAAGAAATACGTTTCCGGCGGAAATGATGCCGCGCATATACACAAATCGGGTTCGGGAGTCCGCACCGTTGCGGTATCTGCGGCAACGAGATATCTGCATTCCGCTTCCTGCGTGGCATCGATTGACGACTATGAAGCCATAAAAGAGCTGATATACGCATTCCTTTGCGAATACAGCTTTTAAGTTCGGAGGAAAAATGTACAGCCTTATTAAAAATATAGTTTGCTGCTCGGGCGTTTCGGGCAGAGAGAAAAAAATCAGCGCACTTATTGAGAGTAAGATAGCTCCGTTTGTTGACGAGTGCTATACCGATGCGCTCGGCAATCTTATAGCGCATAAAAAGGGAAGCGGTAAAAAGCTCCTTTTCTGCGCACATTGTGACGAGATAGGCTTTATCGTTACCTACATCGAGGACAACGGTATGCTCCGCCTTGCTCCCATAGGCGGTATAAATTTCGTAGCCGCGGCTTATAGCGAGGTCGTGTTTGAAAACGGCACACGCGGTGTTCTCGTTCCCGATAGCGGCACAAAGGCGGACGCTCTTACCGCGGACCGCTTTTGCGTCGATATCGGCGCGTCCTCGCATGGCGAGGCGGCACGCCGCGTCAGCGTGGGAGATTGCTTTTCGATCGTCCATCACACGGCCAAGCTTTCAGCGAACCGTATAAGCGGCAGACCGCTTGATGACAGACTCGGTTGCGCGATCATGATAGAGGTGGCAAGGCGCGTAAAGGAGAGCGAGTGCGATATCTATTTTGTCTTCTCCGTGCAGGAGGAGGTCGGATGCCGCGGCGCAAGACCTGCCGCATTTGCCATAGCTCCCGACGTTGCCATAGCGTTTGACGTTACGGGTACGGGCGATACCCCGGGGGCAAAGCCGATGGCGGTCAAACTCGGCGGCGGTGTTGCGATAAAGGTCAAGGATTCTTCCGTGATATGTGACGACGGCCTTGTAAACAAGCTTCACGCTATCGCAAGAGAGAAAAAGATAAATCATCAAACCGAGATACTCACCTATGGCGGCACGGATACCTCGTCCTTGCAGCTTGCGGGCGCAGGGTGCGCCGCGGGTGCGCTCTCAATTCCCACGAGATATATTCATTCCGCTGTTGAAACGGTGGACATGAGGGACGTCAGCGCTTGCGTTGACCTTGCCGTAGCTTATGCAGAGGCGCTCAAATGATAAAAAAATCAGCTCCAATCGGGGTTTTTGATTCCGGTGTGGGCGGTCTTTCCGTCCTGCTTCAGCTTGTCGGGTGTATGCCTAACGAGGATTATATTTACCTCGGTGACAGGAAAAACGCCCCCTATGGCACAAGGTCCGTCGAGGAGGTGCGCGCATTTGCCGCGGAGAATGCCGAACGGCTTCTTGAGCTTGGCGCAAAATGCCTTGTTATAGCCTGCAACACCGCTACTGCCGCCACGGCGGAGTATTTGCGTAAAAAGCACAGCGGAGTTCCCATAGTCGGTATAGAGCCTGCGGTAAAGCCCGCCGCGGAGTCGACGTGCCAAAGAGTGTTGGTGCTTGCAACTCCGCGCACGGTCGCTTCAGAGCGTTTTTCGGGGCTTATAGCCGCCAATTCGGGGCACTGTGAGCTTATACCCGTGCCGTGTCCGAGTCTTGCGGGGATGATAGAGAACGGTGAGGATGTAAAGGCATATCTGTCCGAGCTTTTTTCGGGATTTGATGGATTTGACGGCATCGTTCTCGGCTGTACACATTACCCCTTTGTCAAAGATGAAATACTTGCCGCAGTTGGTCGGAGCATCAAGGTTTTCGACGGTGCTGTAGGAACGGCTGCGCAAACGCGCCGCCGTCTTGCCGGCGCGGGACTTCTTGCGGACCGCACAGAGGGGCACGTGCGCTTTATTTCTACCGACGGGAATGATGCGTATATAGAAAATTTTTTCAAGGAAGTTGCGAAATGTCGTTTTCAGAAAGAGTAATGAATATTGCCGCCGAGGCAGAGGCGGCGCTTGTACATAATTTTGCCGCTATCGATAAGGTGGCGTATGAAAATACCTGCCGCGTGATGCAAGCCTTCAAGGAGGAGCGCGTCAGCGATGCCTGCTTTGCGGGTACCACGGGATATGGCTACGACGACAGGGGCAGGGAGGTGCTTGACCGCGTCTGGGCGCGTGTGTTTGACACCGAAATGGCTCTTGTCAGACATAATTTTGTCAATGGCACTCACGCGCTCTCAACCGCGCTGTTCGGACTTCTCCGCCCGAACGATACTCTCCTTGCCGTCACGGGTAAGCCATACGATACCCTTGATGGTGTTATTGGTATAGGCGGTGCTAACGGTGACGGTTCCCTTGCCGATTTCGGCGTAAAATACGATGCTATCGAGATGCGAGGCGGAACGGTAGATAACGAGGCGGTGTGCCGCAGAGTCCGCGAGGATGAGAGCGTGCGAGTAGTCTTTATACAGCGCTCAAAGGGCTACCAGAATCGCCGCACCCTCACTCCCGAGGAGATAACGGAAACGTACAATGCCGTCCATGCCGTTCGCGATAACGTCTACGTGGTCGTGGATAACTGCTACGGAGAGTTTACATGTACTGCCGAGCCGAAGGCAGACCTGCTTGTTGGCTCGCTTATAAAGAATCCGGGCGGCGGAATGGCACTTACAGGCGGATATCTTGCCGGGAGCGAAAGGGCTGTTACTCTTGCCTCATACAGGCTGACGACCGTTGGAACGGGCGGCGAGGTCGGAGCAACGCTCGGACAAAACAGAAATATGTTTCTTGGGCTTTTCTATGCACCGCACACCACCGCCGCCGCACTCAAGACGGCGCATCTTGCCGCATACGTTTTTGAAAAGCTGGGATTTGCGGCAGAGCCGCATTGGAGCGAGAGCCGTGCGGATATAATCCAAACAGTCGTTACGCACAGCGCCCAAACGCTTTGTGCTTTCTGCCGCGGAATACAGGCGGGCTCGCCCGTCGACGCTTACGTTGAGCCGCAGCCTTGGGCAATGCCGGGATATTCGGACGAGGTCATAATGGCGGCCGGCGCATTCGTGCAAGGGGCATCCGTTGAGCTTTCCGCCGACGGACCGATACGCCCCCCCTACACCGTCTTTTTCCAAGGCGGACTTACTTATGAAAGCGGAAAATACGGCGTGCTGACCGCTGCGGATTACGTCAGCAAAATGAAGTAAAGAGGTGATAAAAATGAAAAAGATACTTATTATGGTCGTTTGTGTCTTTATGCTTGTTTCGTTTGTGGGTTGCTCTGAACAAGGCGCGCCTGAAGGAATGCAGAATGCCGCTTCCGAAAACGAGGGATTCTATCTCTTCGTTCCGAAGTCTTGGACCGTAAACAATTCGTCGGGCGTTGCCTCGGCATACTACTCCGCAAGCGTTGACCGTTCAAACGTCAGCCTGACGTGTACTCTCCCTGACGACAATTATCTCAGCGTTGAGCAGTACGTGACATACACTACCGAATCTCTTGGTAAGCTCCTTGATGATTTTGCTGTGGTTTCTGCTCCCGCCGAAACAAAGCTTGGCGGTGCGGCGGCACTCACCTTTGATTATACGGCTACCGTAAACGGTATTCCATACAAATATCGTCAGATAGTCAGCGCTTATAAGGATATATTCTACGTTTTCACTTATACTTCAACCGTAGGTTGCTTTGATGCTCACCTTACGGACGTTGATTCCATCGTCGCCTATTTCACTTTTAAGTAATTATGGCAATAGAAGTTAAAGATAGAGTTTATCTTGATAACAGTGCGACAACTGCGCTTTCGCAAGGCGTAAAGGATACTATGATTGCCGCCATGGAGATATACGGCAATCCATCTTCGCTGCACACGGCGGGAGACGAGGCGCACAGGCTTCTGAATTCGGCGCGTGAGCAGGTATATGCAGCTGTCGGTGTAAGGCAAATTGAGGGCTGGCGCGTTGTCTTTACCGCCTCGGGAAGTGAGGCGAATAACCTTGCCATTCTCGGCGCGGGAAGAGCAAAAAAACATTTTGCGTCAAAGCGTATACTCACCACGGATTCGGAGCATCCGTCCGTGGCAAAAGCTATTGAAGCTCTCACGCGCGAGGGCTTTGAGGCGGTGCAGATATCCACACGCGGCGGCGCACTTGATATGGTTCAGCTTCGCAACGAGGCT
>JAZNOD010000177.1:0-19837 GCA_045580585.1 Eubacteriales bacterium | reverse complement strand
TATTCGCGGTGTTCTCGACTGCTTGTCGGGCATCAATACCGATGTAGTAGTCAAGCTTTTTCTTTTCTCTATTCCAGCGCATAGCTCCGTAGTCTTCGACCGTTTTACCACCGGAAAGCTTCATAGAAAGGCTTTCCGCATTATATGTATTCCAACAATGCGGTGCATAATCGTCATCAAAAGAATAAGCAACAAGGCTGAAGCCGTCGAGATAGCATATTGAAACAGATGGTAATTCAAACTCGGCATTGAAATCGAAAGATTCAAAAAGCCTTAAACTGCAATTCGCTGACTTAAACTCCGAGGGGAGAATATTATGTTCATTCTTGAACGCTCGTGTGAAGTTTTCTTTCGAATTGAAGCCATACTTAAAAGCAAGGTCGGCAATATACGCATCGTCCTCGCAGATATGCTTTGCGATCTCTGTTATTCTACGCTTGCGTATATAGTCCGCAGGTGTCAGCTCTATAACCTCACTGAAAATACGAAGGAAATGAAACTTTGAATATCCTGCAATCGAAGCGAGAGTAGTATTGTCTAAAGCACTATCATCAGTAAGATGTGCCTCAATATATTCTAATACACGTTGAATATGTGAGTATATCATTTTTGTTACCATCCGTTAGTATAATCTTTTTTATTATACTATTTTTTAGGGGATAAGGATTGATAAAAAATGCGGTTGTTATTCAAATAGTAAACTTTGATACAATACTACCTTCTCGCCGTGCAGCTTGTTATACTTCGATTACTTGCTGATATTCGACAATATCATCGGATCCTTGATCTTATCGTCCTCTGCGAACAGAAGGACTTTGGATATGATCTCGGCGGTCTTGGGATCGTCATCCACAAAAGGCAGGAATATCTTTCCTCTATGTTGCGAATGGACGGGCAGGACGGGGATCATTGCTCCGCCAAGCTGATGCACAACACCGCTTCCGAGGTGGATCGAATACTCTGCGAGTTTGCCATCCACTATGGCGTGATGTCCCTCTACTTTTACGTTTGCTATGCGGAACATAGGCAGAACGAAGGAAAGAATTGCAGCGCGCATTTCCATTGTGGAGTGGCTTGTTTCGGGATCGACACCTCCCGCGTGTGCTACGCTGACGGCAAGATCTACGTCACGCATAACCTCTGAGAACACGATATCGGGAATATCCGCGATCTTGATTTCCTCTCCTGTCTTTCTATTGGTAAAGCAGACCCATTCAAGCGTAGGAGCTTCAATATCCGCAGGTGAGAACCAATCGGCAAGCGCATAGATCTGCGCTACGATATTCTCCTTATAATAAACCTTTTGCAGACCGTCCTCAATATCCGCTACCCAACGGCGGCTCTTAAGTGCGCCAACAGTTTTGGCAGGCTGTATCTGATTACCCGCATATCTGAGGGAGTGGAACATATCCATTTCTTCTGCAGTTTTCACGTACAACTCACGGAATACTTGGCGGAAAGGCTGTGCGATCTTGTTTTCAAAGAGATACTTCTGATATGCTCTCCAACAACTCTTGCTATACAGATCGAAAGGATGTGCAATCTTGATTTCAGCATTATCGTCAAGTGTCTGTATAGTTCCATTATCATTAACAAGTCCATTGTCAGCGAGGAAGCCAACAGTATCGCCGCTGATCAATACGAGGTTTTTGAGCATCGGATAAACTACGGGATGTGCAGACAAAGCCGAAAGCTCACCAAAGGTAAAGGTGGTGCTGTCTTCCATTGCTCTTTCAAGCATCACTCTTGTGCGTCTGTACTGTTCGGTGAGCGTCTTCACCATATCGGTAAGAGCCACAACCGTTTCGTGCTTTTTCAGCTTTGCGGGAACGCTCTTGAGCATCTTGCCGTCCTTTGCACAAACGAGTGTTGCCTTACCATTTTCATCAAGCGTGATCTTAAAGGATACATCCTCAATGATCTGTTCTTCAAGAAGTGCTCGGCTGTCGTCGATCACCTTGGTTTCCATACGCAAGGTAAGGCGCATCGTATCGGAATATCCGGCGTTGATCGCAAGGTTGGTGAGCGCCATTTCAACGGCTTTCCCTTCACTTGCTACGCGCTGTGAACCAAACTGTTTGCTTTCCTTACGGAATCGTTGAATATAGAGATAACGGCGGCAAATATCATCCTCGCCCGTAAGCGGTATGAGCGCATACGCCATCAAAAGATCCTTGTTTCGTTTATCGGAAACAGCCTTTTCGGTTTCGTCCACGCCGAATTTGCCGAGTGTTGCATCCGCATACTTTCTCGCGCGGGAATGCTTTGCACCGTCGGAGATATACTTGGCGGCATCGTAGATCATATCAAATTCCTTTTCTCCGATAGAATCGTATGCACTGCGGAACCAATTCACGTCAAACGCACCAAGATTTAATTCATCGTCCGAAAGAGGCGTAAATCTTGCAATCATCGCCTTGCGCTTGTCGTCGAACTTTTCGTTCATATGCGCCATAAAGTAATAGCACACCGATTCAAAGGAATCGATTTCAAGATATTTGCCAATGATCGGTATCCATTCGGGGGAGAACAATGCCGCTTCGATCAAACGCTTTGTGGTGATCTTCTTCCCTGCAAGAGCCGCACGAAGCGTATCTACAGAATCCTCATCGGACGGAATACATACGGAAAGAAGGTAGGAAAGCGAGCCTTTGCGGTCACTTGCTTCGCCCCAACCGTAATATGCAGTTCTGTCATGGGTATCGTTTCCCATAGCAGACAGTATATCAGCGAGATACTTTGCACCGTAAATACGTGCGATGCCGTGAATACCCTTGGTATAGGTTGCAGGGCTATCGCCGCGGCTGAGCTCGGAGGCAAGCACTACGGGAATAACAGTTTCGTAAATATGAGAAACGTACTCGATGAGCTTCATATCCTCCGCATTTGGTTCATCATCTTTGCCAAGGAACTCTTTCACTTTACGTACATTGCGGATGCCCTTATAGGAATCATGAGCAGAGATCTGCTTACCCTTTTCGTAATAGGTCGTTGCAACTGCGGTTACGGTCTCCATCGATTCACGGAGATTATCGGCATCAAGCAAGAACTCAAATAACTGAGCCTCTGTAATGATTCCTTGATAAGCCGCAAACAAGTACGCATTTACGCCAACAAGAGGCTTGTTAGCACTGTACATAGCCTCATACGGCTCGTGCAAAACACGGGTGCGTGAGTTGCCAACGTAGTAATAAGAATGACCAACCTTCGTTTCTTCCTTGGGAATTTTCTTGAAAGCCGCAATACAACGTTCGGCAGAAGCCACCGCAAGCGGGAATGTATTTTTGAGATCAGCTGCATTTTTACAGTTCAGCCATCCGTAAACAAGACTCAGCTGCTCGTGTGCAAGCAAATGAGCCATCTCAAGCTGAGCGGGCAACTTTTGCTGTGTGGGAGCGTGAATCATCACCATATCGTCGGGGACACACGCGATAAACCACATTGCAAGTGCCGATGCAAGCTGTACAAGTTCTTCCTTGGGCAAGCATCCGAGCATATGGTTGAGAACCATATACATAATATCAGAGTGCGGAAGCTCTTTTCCGTATTCAAAGCCTGTTCCGAAAACGGTTCTGATCGAGTCAACACAAGCTTCGGAATAGCGAGTTTTTTGTTTGTATGCACGGTAAAGTACAAGCGCACTTACAAGACGCTTGTTTGTGACGTTGTTTGTCTTGATCCACTCCTGCCACAGCTCCCAAAGAGGCAGTTTTCCATCCTTATCTACGAATTGATGCGAATACTGAATATTACCGATCAGCATTGCCTCACCATTCGAGCAGGTAAAGGAATCGGTCTTATGAGATTCAATAAATTTTGAAAGTGACATCAAGTCCATAGCAGCAACAATAGAAGACTTGCAGGCAACGTTATCGGTCAATGCAGATTTGATCTTGCCGAAGAGGTTGAAGCCTCCCTTTTTGCCACGGATCAGCTCCGGCAATTTCGATTCGGGGAAATATTCCGAAAAGGTCTTTGCGCAGAGCTCGATATACTCCACGTCAAATTCCGTGGGCAGATATTTGTCCTCCGCACTGAACAATGCGACTTCGTCCATCTTCGATTCCTCTACGGCAGGAACGAGCGAGTCAAGCAATATCTTTTCCTTTGAAGGAAGATTCTCCGCTTTTGCTCTTTCGGAAAGAATGCTTACGAAGGAATCCGTGATTTTACTGCGCTTTGCATCTTTTTTCAGCTGCAACAGCATATCAAGTCCGCCAAGGCGCACTTCTTCCTTATTACTTCCAAGAAGTCGCTCAATGCACGCAGTAAGCTCGCCATCGTTTTGCTGCAGCAAAAACTCGATTACATATTTACGGATATCGGCACCCTTGAAGCGCAAATAATTCTCAATAGAGCGATATTCATCAGCCGACAGCGTTATCTTTGAAACAATATCGTAAGCTGCTTTGCGGGTATAGGTTTCTCTATCCACAAGACCTTCAAGGACTGTTTTTCGTTGAATTGGAGTCTTGGGGTTGCGAAGCAGGGCGGAAAAATAAAACTGTCTTTGATCGGAATTACATTCTTTGATGAGGTCACAAGCTTCATCGATCATTTCATTATCGCCAGACAGTGCCGCCAAAGTGCAAATGATTTCAGCAAAGTCGCTCTTTTTGATCGTTGCTTCGTACCACGGGAAAACGCAAGGTGAAAAGGTCTTGGTCTTTCCGGAGAAAGCGGCAAACAGCTTTTTGATAAGAAGATAATGCTCGTGTATCTCAGCCTTACTTTCAAACCAAGTCTTGTATTCGATATCCTTGTCATATCTCACAGCATTCCACAAAGCAGACGCCCTTGTAGGCATAAAGCAAGGAAGCCATACAGCAAGAACCTCGTCTTTATCGTAATGCTGCTTCAACACGATCTTTGCGATCTGATTTGATATATAAGGCAGATCGAGATTTGCGGCAAAATAACCCGCCACGAGTAACTGATGTATCGAACCGTTGTCTGCGATATCCACAATTTTTTGAACGGCATCGTCAATATCATCGAGTCCGTAGCTCCAAAGCGCGATGTATATCTTCATCGCATCCTCGGATGCAAGACATTCCTTACGCACACTTTCGTTTTCAAGGCAATCGATAATCAGACGCACGCTCTTTTCGCTGACACGTTCAAGATCGCGAGATTCTTCCGTCAAGATACCCAGCCAAGTGCCTACAGCACGTTTAACGGACGAAAAGCGAATCAAGTTATTGTCGGCAATTATCTTCAATATCGTAAGAAAACCTGCCTTAGTACCGTAATCTGCATTTTCGCAGATGACTTGGCGGAGTCCCTCTTGAAGTCGTGCAGCAAGAAGCAGTTTTCCGAGAAGCTCGTGAAAATCAGCTCTGTGGCTGAAAAGAACACCGCGCACAAGCTCGTTTGTCATCATCCCAGAACCGTTTTCTTCGGTCAGAATGCGACGAACTGCTTCTTCCACCTTGCTATTGTGATGGTCAAGCGCGTATGCTATCTGCCAACCAGTGTATCCACATCCGCGCCATGCATATTCATCAAGAAAGGCTTGGGCTTCTTCGGGAAGCTCTCTATTCCAAACCTTTTCAACAGGTTCATCGATCAGATTCATATACGAGGAGCCGTATTGACGAATAATATACGCAAGTTTCGAAGCGTATGCGCCGTTTCCTTTTGCTCTGAACGATCTTCTGCCGTAAGAATCCGAATAAGGGTATTCTTGAAGCCTATCCGCAAAATATAGAATAACGTCCTTTTCACGGCTTGGAATTGCCAAGTCAAAAAGCCATCCCAATTTCTTCGATACGTATTCCGAGGGAACGGTGCTCGGATTTCTCATTGCCGTAACAAGATCGGAATATATTGTTTGATCCACGGAATGCCCTTGATTTCTGAAAAAATCATACTGGGCATTGCTCAAGCGCTCTTTTAGCGTTTCCTCGCGCTTGCGTGCGATATCTGCATATTTAGCGGCAAGTGCTTTCTTTCTTGCAGCATCTTCGTGTTTATCTGCCATTCTGCATCCTCCTTTACCACATTCTGCCCGAAAGCATTGTGAGTCTTACGAACGTAAAGACATCGCCTTCGGATATTTCGATCTCTGCATCAAGATCTGTAATTTCGTCGTTACCCTTGAACACGCGCACAAGTCCATCCGTTACCGCATCAATCGCTGTTTGGATGGCTTTTGCCTCGTCTATCTCGTTTTCGTTGTAATGCACTCCGAACGCGAATTTACCTATCTCGCGCATCCCGTCAAACTGCTCGTCCGTAAGCGGTGTGGGATTTTTCGCACTGTTTGCGCGTGCTTTGTATGCTGAAATACAAGATTTCACCGATTCTTCAATCAGCTCGCGAAATGTGCGCGGTGTCTTGCCGAGTACAAACGGGTACTCTTTCACCTTTTTTGTGACGTTACCCATGTGTTTTATGGTAACGTATATTTGAATTTTTTTGTTATCCATATGTTTTCCCTTTTGTCAAATTTCGACATTGTATATGGAACTCACCAAATAATCTATGCTATTAAATATGCAAAAAGCTTGTCCCTAATATAGTCAATACACGATATATCAAAGCCTGAAATCAATGCGGCTTTTATATCATCTTCTCCAACGCCTTTTTTTACAAACTGGTTTAAGTATAGTTTTAAGCTTCCGATAAAACACTTACCACATACAAAATTTATACTTTCATTACCATAAGCAGTTTCCAAATCAGTAGTGGCACTCATAATTTTAGAATCAATATCAGAAACTTTGGATGAGATCTCAGCTTTGTATTTTTGATATTCACTATTTTTAGGCAAGCCCGTTGGTTCTAAAAAACGAGCATACCCTCTTTTGACATTTTCCACTTCAGGGCAAAATCTTTGTACAACCAGGTGCAGAGAAAATATTTTTTTGAAAAACGGTGCTACAGCCGTAAACCAATCATCATAATTTATTATTTGTTCGGTTTCTAAGATAGGTTTTCGAAGTTTGGGACGCATAAAATGCAATATAGTTTCTTTATGTAGGAGATAACTTTCAATATTATAACGGTTCAAATAAATAAAGTTATCTGCCTGAATCATTGTTTTTCCTAACGCTATATCAAAATCTCCATCAGCAATAAAAAATGTTTTTCCATACTCTGTCGAAGATCCAAACAAATCATAAGCAGTTTCAAGCGCAGGCTTTCCCCCGGTTGGAAAAATACAATTTATTCTTATGTCAGGAGATAGTAAGCGTTCAAAAATCTCCTCGTATTCATACTCTTTGTTAACATCCTCAACAAAAATATTCAAATCGTTTTGAGATGCTAAGAATATTACTCTTGTTAACAACCCTTCATCAGAGTAATTCAAGTCAAAATTGTTTTGCATTACAAACATCTCCTTAATTATTAGGAATGAGTTTAACTGCCTTTTCACGATGTCTTCCAATCATTTCGGGAGCATGTGTTGCAAATATCAATTGAACATTATTGTTGATAGACAAAATTGAATCTACAAATATTCGTTGCCAATTCAAATGTAATGAAAGTTCCGGTTCATCAACAATAAATATACTCTGATTAGTTTTTTGCAAGCCAAAAACTAAATATGCAAAGAAAGTTACTATCTGCTTTTCGCCAGAAGAAAGTTGATAAATATCAATTTCCTTATTTGGTTTTGTTTTAAGATATATAGTTCCGTCATTGTCGAGACATATGCGTTTGGTGCTATTGTTGCTTTGAATAAATCCATTAACTGTATTCAGAAAATCTTCTATTGGCTGACGCACTTTGTTTTTGGCTTGTTCTGCGCGTTCAGCCTTGGTGATAATATTATTGATTTTTGTTAATTCAGAAAGTTGGAATAACAATCCCACGGTAAGAGCTTGTTCGCCACCTTTTTTAGCAGTAATCATCGACTCTTCCAAGGTATCAAAGAATGCATTGATTTTTGTATCTGTCTGTTCATCCCATTTTTTTAGACTTTTCAAAACTGCAATATATTCACTTTGAATATGACGAATTTTGGATTCATCAAGTGAATACATATACGTGACAATTTGATCCATACTTGGTATATTATCACCATCAAGGAACGATTTCAAAAGATCATCAACAAGTTGTTCACTAATCTTGTTTAATATAAAGTTTACCTTGCTATATGCACTTGAAACTAATTCCTCAACGCCCAATAGTGTAAGATCCATTTTTGCATCAATTCTGTTCTTCGAATGAAGATATCTATTCTGCATCATCTTTCTGGTCCGTGAATTATATGGATAATCAATGTGTATATTTCCGTTTCTATTTAATGGCAGATATAGATAATTAAATGTGTCGCGAATTTGCTTCAGGATTGAATATTCGGAAAAATAGAATCGCTCTACTTCGTCGCTTTCTTCTGGATTTCTGCTCATATAATCAAAACGTTGATAGTCGATTTCTATCTTTTCATTTGCATACTCCAACACAATATTGTTTTCGCTATAAGAAATAATTATCTTGTCTCTTTTTTTAGTAGCTGTTGATATAAAATGTAATGCAACACTCTCGAATCGATATCTAAACAATTCATATATTTTTCCAGTGATAATATAAGTAATTATATTCAGTATTGTTGTTTTGCCACAACCATTATCTCCATAAAGAAAAGTAATATCATCATTAAATTTCACATCATAATCGGTATATCCGTGAAGCTTGTTAATTTTCAATTCAGTAATTTTCATAAAATTATTCTCCATTTCTAATATCCCCCTATACTTGTTAATTTAATTATATGTACAGTATAGAGGAAACATTTTTTATTTAATCATTTCGGATTTTATTTATAGACTATGTTAACAATATTTATTCAGCCGCATTGCCTGCCTTTACCCAAGCATCAACTTCGGATACTTTGAATTTCCACAATCGCCCAACCTTTGAGGCAGGCATGCCGCGCTTTGCAATCCACGTTAATACCGTGTCGCGGCTAACACCAAGGTGTTCCATAATCTCTTTAAGAGAATACCATCTTTCTGTTTCATTAATCATTTTTTGTACTCCTTTGACAAAAAGGTATAAGAATTTATTTTATTATAGCATATTTTTTCCTTTATGTCAATCTGTTATAAGTGTTTATTGTGGTTTTATAATGGTTATTGAGGTTAAAAGGCGGCGAGGACAAGCCCCGCCGCTAAGTGTTATTCAGTTAATGTTTCAATAGCAATCTGCATACCAAGTTTGAAAGCGTACTCAAAGATAGCAGCTTCACCAAGGCTCATATACTCACTCCAACAATCGTGGAACTTCTCAAACGTTTCCTTCTGCTCATCAGAGAAGCCTTTCTCTAAGTATTCGTGGTGTCGTGCCATATAGCCGAGTAGTTCTTTCATTTCCTTGGAATTGCTTCGGCTATCCTCTTGGGGTATGATATTTCCGTGCCAAAGCTCGTTAATAATTGATCTCATTTGTAGATAACCTCCTTGAGAACGATTTCTTCCGCACATGCTTTGATGTTGTTCATCATCTGCACCCAACGCATCGGAGCGGTGGCTTTGAGTTCCTCGGTCACACCCATTCGCTCTGCCAACTGTGTAATATGCAGGTCGATCTGTGCTTGCGCCTGCTCGTCAATGATGTGGAGGTGTTCATTCAAACGTCCTTCGGTCAATAGGGTGGTGTATGTACCTCTACGGTTCTTCTTGATGAATTCAAGATGTAAGTGTCCATATTTGCCGATTTCGTAGTTAGTTTGCTCAGAGATTTCAAGCATCGGGTAGTATTGTTCGCCGCGAAGCTCATATTTGATGCCGTTTTTAGTAATGTACTTTTCCATAATCATATTCCTTTCGTTCTCTGTTTTTTATAGGCAAGGCACGATCAGAATATGTTTTGAATGCCGTAAAGCAAAGTATTTGAGTAGTTTCGTTATGAACACTCGTACCAAATAAGGGCAATCCGAACGAGTTCGGGTTGCCCTTATTTCGTTTTAATGCAATCGGCGCAGGACGTCTACGTTTCGCAGAACATCTGCGAAACGTATTATTTGCGCGCTACCGCTCAAATAAGCGGTTTTTAGCCCTTTTTGCGCGCAAATTTACGTTCCTAAGTCGTGTCACTCAGACCAGTTCGGAGGTTCATAACGAACCTCCGAATTTCCTTTATTCTACGGGCTTTTTCGGGCTTTTTTGGTGTTTGCACCGCCTCGAAAACGTCCGCTACTTTTTTGTCCAAAATCGGGCAAAAAACGGGCTTGACCACATGTTTGACCACATTTGTCACGAAAAAGCTATATTCCATAAGGGTTTTCGACACTTTGCAATTTTTATTTTATGCAAAATGACGGCGGTTCTCTGCTTTTGAGAACCGCCGTTTAAGTTTTTCAGTTGGCTTTTTCTTTGTTTACTGCGTGTCAAATTCTGACTTCACCTGATCCCAAACTCCGCTTTCATCTCTTTGATCAGCCCCGCGAGCTTTTTCTCGCACTCTTCCACGCTATTGGCGTAGATATTCCTTGCGATGCGCTTGCCGTTGACGGTTGGCGTGTACCGCCCTTCCCAGACATTCTTGCTGACCTGATGAACCGAGCATGTTCCGCGCTTCGGGAATATGAGAAGCATCGGGAACGCCAATCTCTATATCCATCTCCGCGGTTTGTGAGTCTGTGCGAGTTCATGCGTCGCAGTCTTGTTATTCTCACTCAAAAGAGATAGCCGGGACTCCCCGCATCCCACCAGCCCGAATTGATGCCGTAATTCTCCACGATATACCTAAGATCATTAGTCAGCGGATACACCCCCTCGGCTTTGCCGTCTGCGGCAAGGCGCAGGCACACCGCGGGACAGCCCTTAGCGTTCAGATGGTAAAAGCCGTCCGATTCGTTATACACGATGGGATACGTCTCGTCTGCATCGCCGTATCAACTGCCTTTAAGCTGCGGTATTGATCGCAGAGTTCTGAGTATTCAGCGCGGTCTTTGCTTCTTCAATCTGTGCGATCAGGCGTTGTCGCCTGCGGTGATGTCGTTGCCAAGAGCAGTCTTCGCAGCCGACAGAGCTACGTCGGTGCTTGCGATAGAAGCAGCAAGATTATTCTTTACAGTTTCAAGCGCCGAGAGCTTTTCATCGATGGCGGTACCCTTGCTTTGAAAGGCTGTGATAGCGGTGTTTGCACCGATAGTCTGCGCTTCAAGAGCCGTCTTGACCGCATTCAAGCTGTCAAGCGCAGCCTTGTCGGATTCGCTGATGTCAGCCTTGATTTCACTGCGGAGCGTTTCGATTGCCGTATTTGCGGTGTTAAGCTTTGCCTGAAGGTCTGCGGCGGCTTCAAGCGTATCTATGTACGCGCCAAGCTCGGTGCCCGTCGATTCAAGCGTGGGAATGGTTGCTTTGATGGAATCGATCTGTTCTTGAACGGATGCGATAGAACCGTCTGCGTCGTTTTGAGAAGATTTCGTTCCGAGAGCAACACCTCCGAGAACAACTCCCATAACTGCCAGCAGTGCAATCACTGCATACATAACAGTCATAAGCTTTGAATTTTTGAAATTACCCATTGTGTTTTTCCTTTTATATCGGTTTTAATCATATAATCTACCTCTTATTTATATCGTTATATCGCTGACAATATTATATATCGTTTTAACGCAATTTTTAAGATGAATAGAATACTTTTCTAAGAAGGGGAGCTTAATCAAAGGCTTTTTAGAAAGCGAATGCCTCAGCCCCTCACCCTTTAGCAACTTCGGGTTGCTGTCAAAATCAACCTGTGGTTGCTTGTAAAGTATAGTTTACTTTGATATAATATAATTATCGGAAAACCTTTCTTACATTAAGACAGAAACGGAGAAATATAATGACAATAGGTCAGAAAATCGTACAACTCAGGCTTGCAAAGGGAATCTCGCAAGAACAGCTTGCAGAGATGCTGAATATCTCAAGGCAGTCAGTTTCCAAATGGGAAATGGATCAAGCTCTTCCGCAAATAGACAAGGTGCTTCAGCTCTCGGAGCTTTTCTGCATCTCCACCGACGAGCTTTTGCGCGACAAAATGCCCATCGCAAGCACGGAGAGAAAGAAAAACAAATATTTCGGAACGGACGGTTTCCGCGGTGAGGCTAACATAACGCTGACCTCAATGCATGCGTACAAGGTCGGTCGATTCCTCGGATGGTATTATTCCTCGGCTCTTTCGGGATGCAATAAAACGGGCTACCGCCCCCGCATAGTCGTCGGTAAGGACACAAGACGCTCCAGCTACATGCTCGAGTACTCGATAGTCGCGGGAATTACCGCATCGGGTGCTGATGCCTATATGCTCCACGTAACTACCACACCCAGCGTTTCCTACGTTACCCGTATGGACGAGTTTGACTGCGGTATTATGATAACGGCATCCCACAATCCCTACTATGACAACGGCATCAAGGTCATAAACTCCCGCGGTGAAAAGCTCGATGACGAGACCACCGCACTGATCGAAGCATATATCGACGGCGACCTCGAAGCCCTCGGCGTTTCAGGCGCAGACCTCCCCTTGGCGCAGAAAGCCAAAGTCGGCTGCATCCATGATTACGTCGCGGGAAGAAACAGATATATCGGTTATCTCATTTCTATCGCCTCAAACTCCTATAAGAAACTCAAGATTGGACTTGACTGCGCAAACGGTGCTTCATGGAACATTGCGAACGCGGTGTTCAGCGCGCTCGGCGCACAAACATACGTTATCGGCAACGAGCCCGACGGTCTCAACGTGAACGAAGCTTGCGGATCAACTCACCTTGAAAACCTGCAAGCACTCGTCCGCGAAAAGCACCTTGACGTGGGATTTGCCTTTGACGGCGATGCGGACAGGTGTCTTGCTATCGACGAAAACGGAAACGTAGTTGACGGCGACTCTATAATTTACATTCTCGGCAAGCGCCTCAAAGCAAAGGGAACTCTCAACGACGATACCGTTGTAATGACCGTTATGTCCAACAGCGGATTTATTTCAAGTCTTGAGGAGATAGGCATAAAATGCGTCCAGACCGCTGTCGGTGACCGTTTTGTTTACGAGTGTATGCAAAACAAGGATTACGTCATCGGCGGCGAGCAGTCGGGACACATCATTATGAAAAAATACGCCACCACGGGTGACGGAATCCTTACTGCGATAATGATAGCCGAGGAAATGTGCGACTCAAAGTCCAGCCTTGCAAAGCTCGCCGAGCCGATAAAGCTCTATCCGCAGTATCTGCAAAACGTCAGAGTAAAGGATAAAACCGCCGCCGTTGAGGATATCGGCGTCAAGGAAGCTGTTGAGAAAGTCAACGCCCTCATTGGCGGTAAGGGCAGAATACTGCTCCGCCAGAGTGGCACGGAGCCTGTTGTCAGAGTAATGGTCGAGGCAGAGAGCCGCGAAAAATGCGTTGAATACACCGAAATGGTAGTAGACGCGATAAAGAACGGAGGACACGTAGTTGAATAAGCTCGTTAAAACCGCACAGCTTTACTCCTCAACTCCCGAATATCTCGCCCCCCTCTTTGAGTCTGCCGAGTACCCATGGGAGATGCTCCCAAAGCTGAAGCAATACATCACCGATCTTATCGAAAAGGGCATCGAGGGCTACACCCTCATTGCCGACGGCGTTCTCGTCGGTGAAAACGTAAAGATATATCCCACGGCAACCATAGAAGGTCCTACGATAATAGGCTCGGGCTGTGAGGTGCGCCCCGGCGCGTTCATACGTGGAAGCGTAATTACGGGCGAGGGCTGCGTTATCGGAAATTCCTCGGAGCTTAAAAACTGCATTTTGCTTGACAAGGTGCAGATACCGCACTACAATTACGTCGGCGACTCTGTTCTTGGCAACCGCGCGCACACGGGCGCGGGAACTATCTGCTCGAATTTGCGCTCCGACGGCAAGCCCGTAATAGTTCACGGTGAGAAGGACTACGCAACGGGACTTCGCAAGATCGGCGGCATACTTGCCGACGGCGCGGACGTCGGTTGCGGCTCGGTGATAAACCCCGGCACCGTTATCGGTAAGAACACCACCGTTTACCCCCTTACCTCTCTGCGCGGCGTTTACCCCGCCGATTGCATCGTAAAGGCGACCTTTAACGTGGTTAAGAGGAAATAAAGAAAACGCCCAAAAGGGTATTCTCCATAAAGCAGGTTTTCCCTGCCAAAAAACAAAAAGGAGTACGAGCATTTTGTTCGTACTCCTTTTCACACACCTTGCTGTGCAAGTATGGACGTTTCGACTTTTTAGCGCACTATCGGGCAACAAAATAGCCTTCCTCCGAGAGGAAGGGGGACCACGAAGTGGTGGAAGGAGCCTGCGTCTTGATATGGCAAGCACTTGTTCCGTTATGCACGCACTCTCCATCAGTCTCGCGTTCGCTCGACAGCTCCCTCCGCAGGGAGCCTTTGGGCTGTGCGCCTCAAAAATCTGTATGCTATTCTTGACAAGTTCTCTTTTGCGGACACAAAAGGGAAGCCCCGCGCGAGGCGGGGCAAAAAATTACGGTTTTTTGGCAACTGCTTTCAAGCGTTCAACAAGCGTTTCATAACGCGAGTGGGAACGCAAAATAGCAGCCTCATCATCAGTAGTCAACCATTCAAGCATAGATTGAGAACGGTTGCCTTCGGCTTCCATGATCCAGCCACCACTTGAGTATCCGCAAAGAATGGGTGAGGTATGAGCGGCATCAAAATCGTAAGAGTCCATATGAATTGCAAAATCGACACCTTTTTCTAACCAGCACCACGCTTCTTCATAGTTCTGTTTTCTCAGATATGCGGTACACAGAAAACTACAAGCAACTTCACCAAGCTGAGCTTTGATTTGATAATCACCGTCCGGGAAAAGCAATTCAAGAAAACTCACTTCTGTCTTCCACAAATGAATTCTGTCTTCAAGTGGATAAATAAACTCTCCATTATCGTGCTTTTGACCGACTGCAAGTTCAATCATTTCGGCGGTGTGGTAAATTAGAAAAGATAAATAGCCTTGAAATTCTTCAAAATCAGCATCACCCTTCCAACGGTACATCATAAAGTTTTCATATGAAAAATGAGCGCGAGGCATTTCTTTGGCAAGTTTTAACATTTCCTCTTTTTTACCTGCATATCCATAAGCTGTTCCAAGCGTGTCGATTGCTTCATATCGAATCGCGCTGTCGGTACATTCCGAAAGGATTCGATTGCAAAGGTCAAACACCTCGTCATATTCCTTGATTCCTTTTCGAGAATACTCGCATACCAACGAATCAGCAAGGCTTTGCATGATCTTATAGTCTCGTGGGAATTTTTTGTTTGCTTTGCGGAGAAGTACAGTACGCTCTGCACCCTTTCCTTGATAGCCAAGCTCGGCTGCTTCGGTTAAATATTTTTTGATCTCCTCGTTATTCTTTTCAATATCAATTCCGAGAAGAACATCTGATGAAATATCAAAAATATGACAAAGTGCCGGAAGCTGCGAAATGTCGGGAGCGGTTCGGTCACACTCCCATTGAGAAATAGCTCGCGATGTGATTCCAAGATACTCGGCAAGCTGTTCTTGCGTGATATCTTTCTCACGGCGCAAACGTTTAATGGTAGAACCAATAGACATATTTTGTCCTCCAAAAAGTATTCAAAAGCGCTTTTGTGATTTTATTATATCAAACTTCAAAAAATATTCCACGAAGTGTTTATTGAGATAAAGTATAGTTTCGCTTTGATTTTCAAAGGTATTATATCATAAATGCTGTAATAATGCAAGAAAAAAGACATGCTCAAAATGAGCACGTCTTTTTTGAATAAACCTACTCTACCGCAGGTATGCCAAGGCGTTTTCTTTATTTCTTGAAATACTTCGCTATCTCGTCCATTCGGGCCTCCTGCTTTACCGAGAAGGGACAGCGGCTCTCGCAATGGCCGCAATGCAAGCACGCCTCGGCGTTTACGGAAAGCTTCGTGTAGTGGTTCGCCGCGATCGCGTCGCCCGCAAGCGCAAGATCGTAGTACTTGTTGACAAGACCTATATCGATCCCCGCGGGGCAGGGCTGGCAGTGGTTGCAATAAACGCAAGTACCCGTTACCGTGTCCGCCGTAAAGCCGCCTATTACCGAATAATCCCTCTCCTCGTCCGTCGCGGTAAGGAATTTCAAGAGTGTGTCAAGATGCTCCATCGTCTGCACGCCCGGAACGGCAACGAGCACGCCGGGGCGGTCAATGGCGTACTGCAGACATTGCGCGTGCGTGAGCGCAACGCCGAAGGGCGATTGCTCCGCCGTGAGAAGCTGACCTGCAAAAAACGGCTTCATTACCGAGATACCGACTCCCTCGCGCTCGCACCTCTTGAAAAGCTCAAAGCGCTCGCTTACCGAGCCGATGCCGTATTCATCACCCTTTTCAAAATCGTACGCGGGGTTGAGCGAGAACATCATCATATCCACAAGCCCCGTGTCGATAATGCGGTTTGCCACGCGCGGTGTATGCGAGGAAAAGCCGATATGCCTGACAACGCCCTGCGCTTTCAGTTCCTTTAAGTAATCCAGCACGCCTATTTCGGAGAGCTTGTCAAAGTCCTCGTCATCGTCGACGCAATGCAAAAATCCGAAATCGGCGTAGTCCGTGCCGAGCGTTTCAAGCTCCCACCAAAACGTTTTTTTGATGGTTTCAAAATCGCGGCACCAGCCGTACTCGCCGTTCTCGTCGTAGACCGCGCCGAAATGCATCTGCAAAAACACCTTGTCGCGGCAATCGCATATGGCTCTGCCAATAGGCGCGTAGGATGCGCCTGCGGTGCAAAGGTCAAAAAAGTTTATACCGTTGTCAATAGCCTTACGTACTATCGCCTCTATCTCGTCGGCCGGCGTTTGTCCAATACCGCCCATACCAAGGCCAAGAACGCTGAATTTTTCATTCTCACCGCCGCGCGGCAGTTTTCTGTATTCCATATCTCAAGGCTCCTTTTTCATTTCCATATACGGAAGCACGCCGTAGCCGCATTTTTTATAAACGCCTACGGCTCGCTCGTTTTCCTCCTCGACCTCAAGGCGAAAAACGGAATTCGGATATTTGCTTTCAATATAACCGAGGAAAAGGCTTCCTACACCGGCGCCCCTGTGGGCATTCTTTACAAAGATATCCTCTATCCAAATGCAAGGCTTGCCGAACTCCGTCGAATAGCTCTTGGCGACCATTGCGTAGCCGCAAATGCCCTCCGCCATCTCGAAAACATAGCCTTCTATATACGGATTATCTCCTATGCAATTAGCAATATCCGCCTCGAATATCTCATCGGAGCCGTCTGTGAACACCGCGGACGAGGAATAAAACTCGCGCATCATTAAAAGCACCTCTTGCCTATCCCCTTGCGCCATTGGTCTTATTGCGCACTGCACCAAACGTCCTCCGAGATCAAAAACTGTCATAATAAACGACCTCGTCAATAGGTCTTACCTCATAGTGCATATCAAGCGGCTTTGCATTCTCCGCGGGATATCCCATAACGAGAAGCGCCGTTGGCTCAACGGTGTCGGGAATATTAAATTCCGTCCGCATCGCACGCGGGTCAAAGTGCATTACCCAGCACGAGCCAACGCCGATATCAAAGGCGGCAAGCATCATGTGCGTAGTCACTATCGCGGCATCCACGGGAGATGAGAGCGCACCGTCATACGGTCTTTTCCAGCTCTCGCTCGTGTCGTGGCAAACAAGCATTGCAGTAGGCGCACCAAAATGACATTTCGTGCATTTTTTCAGCTTTTCTATCGCCGCGTCGGTGTTAAGCACAAGTATCCTTTGCGGCTGATTGTTACAGCCCGTCGGCGCTTTATGCGCTGCCGCTAAAATTTTATCGACCGCCTCGCGCGGAAGATGCTCCGCACGAAAGCTCCTTACCGAGTATCTTTCCGAAATCAATCTTTCAAATTCCATATCTTATCACTCCATAGGTTACATTAAAAGACAATCAGACCGTTTCGCTCTTGAGCTTGCGGTTCATCAGTCTGTCGATTGCATCCGTGGGCAAAACGCCGTGGTGTATAACGTCATACACCGCCTCGGTTATGGGCATTTCAACGGCGTATTTTTTTGAAAGCTCCATAGCCGCCTCAAGCGCATAGTAGCCCTCGACGACCATTCCTATCTCGCGTGCCGCCTCATCGTATCTCATACCCTTGCCGATAAGCTCACCGCAACGGTTGTTTCGGCTATGCACCGAGGTACAGGTAACGATAAGGTCACCAATGCCCGCAAGCCCCATAAACGTGTCGCGCGGACAGCCCATAGCCATACCGATTCGCGCCATTTCGGAAATTCCGCGCGTTATGAGCATGGCAAGCGTATTGTCGCCAAGACCTACGCCCCTGAGCGCGCCCGCCGCCATCGCGATAATGTTTTTGAGCGCACCGCAAAGCTCGACTCCGAGCACGTCGGTATTTGTGTAAACGCGCAAACAAGAATTTGAAAACACCTCTGCCACGCGCCTTGCCACCTGCTCGTCCTCGCACGCCGCAACGATAGAGGTGGGAATACCGCGCACGACCTCCTCGGCGTGAGTGGGACCCGAGAGGGCAAGTACACTGTATTTTATTTTTCTTTCCACGGCGGCTATCTCGTCCTCAATAACGTCCGTCATCGTTTTAAGCGTACCCTTTTCCATACCCTTTGACGCGCTTGCGATTATGCACCCGTCGGGCAGATATGGCGCACTTGCCCTTGCCGTGTCGCGCATATAAACGGACGGCACGACGAATATAATAAGCTCCTTTTCGGCGCAAGCCTCTGCCATATCGGCTGTATAACGAATACCTCTCGGCAGAGAGACGTCGGGCAGATTTCTATGTGTCTGCGTGCGTACTATTTCATCTATCTCCTCGCGCGAGAATGACCACACCGTAACGTCATGATCATTTCCGACGAGGACCGCGGCAAGAGAAACGCCCCAAGTTCCCGCGCCAAGTATGCCTATTTTCATGTTTCACTCCTTGCAGAATTTTTCCAAATATATTATACCACACATTCATCGCGTTTGCAACCTTATATGTGCTATGTTTTCCTTGAAAAGCATGGACATTTATGGTATAATCAAATTAAAAACACCGCAAGGAGGATAAGTAAAATGGATATTGATAAGCTGCTGCACGGCGGCGGAATTTATATGACCTACGACAAAGAGCTGTTGCACGAGCAGGCACTCTGCCTTGAAAAGCTTTACGACTTCAACGCAACGCGCCCCGCAGAAACACAAAAACGCGCCGAAATGCTCTCGGATATGTTTGCAGAGATAGGTAAGGACTGCTACATAGAGCCGCCGCTTCGCTCAAACTGGGGAGGAAGACACGTTCATTTCGGGCGCGGTGTATACGCTAATTTCAACCTTACGCTCGTTGACGATACGCATATATACGTTGGCGACTACACCATGATAGGTCCGAACGTCACGCTGGCAACGGCGGGACACCCCATTCTCCCCGAGCTGAGGGAGAAGGGATATCAATACAACGAAAGCGTGCGCATAGGCAAAAATTGCTGGCTCGGTGCGGGCGTTATCGTGCTGCCGGGCGTCAGCATAGGAGATAACACCGTTGTCGGTGCGGGAAGCGTGGTTACACGCGATCTACCCGCAAACGTGGTTGCCGTTGGCAATCCATGCCGAGTTCTGCGCCCGATTTCAGAGCGCGACCGTGAATTCTACTTCAAAGACAAGAAGATAGATTGGAACAAAATTGTTAAATAAGGCAAAAATATCAAATTTTATATTGACTAATTTGTGAAAATTTGATATAATTTTTATATATTATTTCGGAAGGAGCATTTCTATGTCTAAAAGTGTACAGGATATTCTGAATATCATTGCCGAAAACGGTATCAAAATGGTGGATTTTAAGATGGTCGACATCAACGGCCAGTACCGCCACGTTACTATCCCCGC
>JAZNOD010000176.1:0-1557 GCA_045580585.1 Eubacteriales bacterium | reverse complement strand
AGGACTTCGGGCGTCACCGACAGTCTTGCGGACGAGCTTAATTCCTCTATCGGCGTTGATTGCCGAATGTATAAAGAGGACATCACGGGCAGTATGGCGCACGCCGCAATGCTCGGCGCGCAGGGAATAATCACAGCGGAGGAAGCCGATACCCTTATCGGCGGACTTGAGGCTATCCTCACTGACCTTGACTCGGGCAAGCTCGAAATAGACATGAGCGCGGAGGACATTCACATGTTCGTCGAGCAGGAGCTGACCTCGAGACTTGGCGACGTGGGCAAAAAGCTGCACACGGCGCGAAGCCGCAACGACCAGGTCGCACTCGATATGCGTATGTATATGAGAAAGACCTGCGACGTGACCGTAGAAAAACTGCGCGGCTTGATATCGACCCTTTGCCACAAGGCAGAGGAATACAAATCCGCTATTATGCCGGGATACACGCACCTGCAAAGAGCGCAGCCGATAACGTTCGGTCACCATCTCATGGCGTACGCTATGATGCTGCTTCGCGATGCCGAACGCTTTAGCGACTGCCGCCGCCGCACGAACCGTTCACCTATAGGTTGCTGTGCGCTCGCGGGAACGACGTATAACACCGACCGCCGCTTTGAGGCGGCGCGCCTTGGCTTTGACAGCATTTGCGAAAACAGTCTTGACGGCGTTTCCGACCGTGATTTCTGCCTTGAATACCTCAGCGCGGCATCTATTATGATGATGCATCTCTCCCGCCTTTCCGAGGAGATAGTGCTGTGGTCAAGCTGGGAATTTTCCTTTGTGGAGCTTGACGATGCGTACACAACGGGCTCGTCGATAATGCCGCAAAAGAAAAATTCCGACATGGCGGAGCTTATCCGCGGCAAGACGGGCAGGGTTTACGGCGACCTGATGGCACTGCTCACCACGCTTAAGGGACTTCCGCTTGCGTATAACAAGGACATGCAAGAGGCCAAGGAGAGCGTATTCGATGCGTGCGACACGGCTCTGCTCTGCCTTGACGTTATGACTCCGATGATAGCAACGATGCGCGCAAAGACGGAAAATATGAAGCGCGCGGCGCAAAAGGGCTTTATCAACGCGACCGACCTTGCCGACTACCTCGTAAAGAAGGGAATGCCCTTCCGCACGGCGTACAAGCTCTCGGGCGGGCTCGTGGCAAAATGCATTCGCGAGGGACGCGTACTTGAGGAGCTGACGCTTGACGAGTACCGCGCCGAAAGCGAGCTGTTTGACGAAGACGTTTTCACCGCAATCGACCTTGCCGTTTGCGTGGAAAAACGCATTTCGGAGGGCGGCACTTCTGTGTCATCGGTGGAAAAACAGATAGAAAGAGTAAGAGCTGCCTTATCTCTTTCGTGAACGGAAAATATACGTATATATAAATAAGGAAGCTTTTTGCAAAAACAAAAGGCTTTCTTATTTATTATATAAAGAGCTTTCACCGTTTTTTCTCACATTATTCACAAAAATTAAATATTTTTTCTAAAAAATATTGACATAGTGGAAAAATAATGGTAAAATCATTATATCTGATAAAATCGGAAAAATATCTCTATT
>JAZNOD010000175.1:0-9543 GCA_045580585.1 Eubacteriales bacterium | reverse complement strand
AGGAGTTGTGCATTTTCTTTGTTCTACACCTGTTTCAATACATGTTGGGGCTTGAGTCAGAGTCCATTCGCCTAATGCATGGCTTGTTTTGGCAACATTTCTTGATTCGCTGTAGCTGCATTCTGCGGCTGTGCATTTTCTCTGTTCTATGCCTGTTTCAATACATGTTGGGGCTTTTGTGAGAGTCCATGAACCAAAGGCGTGGGGAATCATGGGAATGGATTTTATATCCTGTTCATCACATCGGGTACATTTTTTGCTTTTAATGCCGGTGGTGATGCAGGTAGGTTCCTTTACTACCGCGTAGTCTGAAAAATTATGCCCGAGCTCATCGATGGGATTGGTTTCTTCATAGGCGCACATTGAACAAGTTCTCTTTTGTTCGCCTTTGGCTTCACATGACGGTTTCGTGGTTATAAGCCATTCTCCAAATGGATGTGGGGTAGGTTCAAGAACGACCTCGCCGGCGGGTTTCCATTCCGCAAGGCAATCAGTACAGAGATAAGCGGCTCTTCCTTTTTGAGTACACGTTGGAGCTTGTGTTACGGTGTATTTATAGTTATGCCCCTCGATATCCAAAATGTTGATGTACGATACGCCGCCGCCGGCAGTTGCCCAATAGACAGAGCCATTGCTATATATAACGTCTGCATTTGATGGCAGACTGACCTCGCCTATATTGGTAGCCTCTTTGTGGATAGAACCGTCATCATTCATGATCATGTAATATGAAGAGTCTAATTTGCGGTAATCATATTGTCGCTTTTCCCACATAATCAGAATTCGGTTTTGACCGATAGAAACGATTTTGGGATTTGCAACGAAATATTGGTCGTCGTAATCCGTAAGCCAAATTATGCCGTAATCCTCGGTTCCCTCTTCCAAGAAAAACTCGGTGTCGGCGTTTTCAGGGCGCGTGCCGACGGCAGTTCGCGTTTCACCCGGAACATGGAATATGTTTTCCTGTTTGTAAAGATGAAAATCTTTTTTTAAAAATTGAACGAACAGATCTCGCGCTTCGTTATGTGAGCTATACCAGAGGTTAGAGGGAGCTGCGTCTAAAGAAAGCGTTCTTTCCGAGCTTGCGCACAGAACGTATGTGTTGCTTGTTTCGGCTAAACCGCCAAGCTGAGCGAATGTTTCGTTGTATCCGTATGGTCTATTGGTACCTTCTCTGAAATGGAAGGTGAAACGAGAATATGAGTGGCCGGATGACGGAACAATTTTGAAAATCATAAAGCCTCTATAATATGCATCTCCGTGGTTAGCCATTAAAAATCCGCCATCAGATGTAGCCAAGCAATCCTGATCAAAAGCATGGGAACAATAAGGAGTGGGAAGGCTTATTCTGCTCATCGTTTGGCGATCGATATAAAATACAAAATTGGATTGGTGTCCGGAGTACATCTCTCGCGCCAAATTGCACGCAAGGATATCGCCGTTTATCGCCAAGGAACAGGTGCCTGCTTCGAATGGGATTTGGGTACCGTAAGAATCGCTATGAGCAAACGGCGATGCTTCGTATCCGCTTAAAGTACATTCGCCGAGAAACTCACCTGAATAGCTATATTTTGAAAGAGATAATACGGTTATGTTTTCGTTTTGAGTATCAGATTTACCCCAGCAAATATAATAGTTTCCCTCATCATCGCAGATTATATTGCCGAAAAGGGGATAATCTGAGGAGATTTCCAAAGTTGATTTTAATGCCAGCGTTTGGTCGTAGCGGTAAACGTGCACTTTTTTATCTGAATAACAAGCAACGTTGAAATAATTTTTGGCATCCATAAAAGATACTACTTCGGGGGTGCTTGCGTAATATGTGTTATTGTATGCCGTATAAACATCACGCGGCAAGGATATTTCCCTTTGGTGCAAGCTTGGGGAATCATTTGCATAAGTACTGATATTCATTAGTACTGTAAAACACAAGACCGTCATAAAAACAGTAATTGCCATTTTAAATTTTATCTTCATAAAAACACCGCCTATTACAATTTTTGTATTTTAGTTTCGAAAATTTTTAATTATTATATCACAAAATAAAAGTATATGTAAACAGATATAAAGAAAAAACACGCATATTGCGAAAGGTTTTGTTTCAAGATTTTTAAAATCCATTTTCTTTGATTGGTGACGCAATTTTTAAGAGGCACAAAAGTGGTCTGCCGCAAAATGCAAGACAGACCGCTTTCCTTACGGCGTAAGGCTTTTCGGGATACTTGTTGATAATATAATCGCCCTCGCTCCAATGCGAAACGAGGGCATGGTGCTTAGATATCGTACTTGGCAAGTATCTCACTCGGGGTATTGTGAAGAAGCGATAAAATCGGCAAAGTTCCGAAGAACAAGCTGATTACATAGAGGATGATTAGATCTGCGCCTGCAAGCCAAAGCGGATAGTAGAATATATCCGCGATAAGCGAGGACATTTCAAGACATACGAACATAAACGCGCTTGTAAGGAGATATCCAACAAACACAGTTAGTGTGGTAAGAACAACCGCCTCGATGAAGAATTTGAATACAAGATTTTTCTTTGATACACCGATCGCTCGGTAAATACCAACCTCCTTGATGCGATTCATCAACGAAGAGCGCATGATGAAATACATACAAACACTCATCAGCACAAGAAGCACCGCCATTGTAATAAGACTTGCGATGATATCCTCGGTCTTATTCTTGATGATCCCATCAAAAACATCGTCGGGAGTCAACAGCTTTGGCCAATAGCTGTTGGGAGCGGATAGGTCGGAAAATTCTGCCGCAAGCCACGCCGCCGTTTTTTCGGGATCGGATGAATGGATCACGGTGTAATATGTGCCGCCGTAATATTCCGTATCCATAACAACGTCCGAGTCGACGCCGGCCGCCTTCTTTTGGACGTCAACGGCAATCTCCGTATCGGGAACTGCTTCTTCATATACGATACCGCCGCTTGTCTCGGATGCCGAGGGGTGTGTTTCTCCAAGCTGTTTAGAAAATGCGATATAGTCCTTCTCGTTTACTAAATATGTGTTAACGTTGAAATAAGAATAATGATTGTTCAAAAAAAGCTCATTTTCATACATCGCCATCGCCTGTTTTAGTGCTTCGTGAGGATACGGCAAGTTTTCGTAATTCTGCTGTAGCTGTTCCTGTGTAGGATAAGCTCCGTGAAGCTCCTTATAAGCGATTGCTTTGTAATAGTCCTCGGGAAGATACATATATTTAGCGGCATCTACGCCTTTTTCCATATACAGCCACAACTCAATGTTGCCTTGCTCGAAGAAATACAAATTTTGTAGGAAAGCATCGGCTTCAGAATACAAATAATCGTAATATTCATAGTGGCGTGATTCCATTGCCTTTTCAACCGCGCGCTTGAATTCGGTGGAGTTTTCGGACAGTTCGGGACGCTCTTGCTTTATGACAGCAGAAAAGAAGGTTTTTTCATCCATCTTTCCGATATCATTTTTATCCAACCACATTTGATAATCATAGTATGCTTGTTTTACAGCAACGACCTTGATATCTCTGCCTTGGATTTTGATCGTTTCACCAACGCTTGGGAATTTTGTGTCCTCTCTATGATTTTTGATCGCCAGCACCGCTTCACCGGGAGCAACCTCAATGCCGTAATCAGAAGCAAGTGTTGTATAGGATGAGAAAACTCTCGAACGCACGTATTTTGCCATTCCAAGCTCACTCAAATAAACGGCAGGTTCATTGGATTCCACGATACCTGCGATACGGGGATTTTTTCCGTCAACCGTGTACATTGTGGAAAGAAGTCCGATAAGATCTTTTCTTTCCGTGATGTAGCCAAGAGTAGATTTTTCAAGCAACGCATCGGCAACTTTGGTGGAGATCAAAATTTCCTCCACTGCCAAATTGTCTTTTTTACCTTCGGCAAGCTTCATATCCTTCGTCAGCGACACGTCAAGATATACAGCATTTGTTTTGAAATTACTCTCATAATCATATTGCTCAAATGTCTCGAAACTTCCTGTTCGGAAAAACACCCAAGAATCTCCGCGCGGTATATTGTCATCCAAACGCAAATAATCGATGCCTGTGTTTTCTTTTCCGATTGCTTCATTTAGCTTAGCCGATACCTTCGCATTCGGCGTATAAAGATAAAATACGTTATGGTTATATGCGTTTCTTGCATCAATAATATCACCAAAAGCTGAGCCAAAGATCGAACTCATAAAAACTATAACGGCTGCAAACAGACACATGCAACCGCGTAAGATTTTTTTGCCTTTCTTACGGTTCTTGAAGTTGGCAGCATATCCGCTTTTGATAGAGGATTTTGCGGAGAAGAGTCTGCCGAAGCGCGTTCCCTTAACGGGTGGAAGCTTTGACATATCAATGTTTTCGCTTGCGGTATTTCTATTGCTCTTTTCCTCGTAAACACCCTCCTTGAGCTTTATCTCACTGAACTCGTCAATGACCTGTACCTTTTCCGTGCCGATTTGCACGTAGAGCTTACCGCCGTTGTTAACGATCTTCAGCTTGATAGGTTTTTCCGGCTTATCTCCGTAATATTCGATTTTTGCGTTCTCGTCGGTGATCTCACATTTCTTCAGCTCTCCGAGCCAAATATCATTTTTATCTCTTGCGGCAAAACCGTTAGCCGAGGAGTTCTGTTTTGTCCCGACGATCTTTCCGTCCTGAAGCTCAATTACAGTATCGCAGTAATAGTCAACGAGATTTGCCTCGTGCGTAACAAGGATGACCAAGTGATCCTTTGCGATCGCTTTGAGAAGATCCATGATCATAACAGTGTTGGCTTCATCGAGATTTCCCGTCGGCTCATCTGCAAGGATAATGCGAGGATTTTTGACAATGGCACGGGCAATAGCAATACGTTGTTGTTGACCGCCCGAAAGAGTATCGGGCGTACGCTTGGCGTATTTCTCCATTCCCACATTCGTCAGAGCAGCTGTGACACGGGTTTCGATTTCTTCCTCATCTGTCATACCGCAGAGACGAAGCGCATCGGCTACGTTGTCAAAGCAGGACTCCGATTTGTTGAGATTATAGTTTTGGAAGATATATCCGATGTACCGATTTCTAATAACATCGGTGTTTTCTCTGATACTTTGATTCTCGATGGTCAGCGTTCCTTCGGCATATTTATCAAGACCGCCAATAAGGTTCAGAAGCGTTGTTTTACCGCATCCGCTTTTGCCAAAGATAGCCACCATGCCTTTTTCGGGGAGGTCAAGACTGATATCGTTTATAACGTGAATTTCATTTTGACGTCCCTTGTTAAAGAACTTATGCAATCCTTGAATACGAATCATTCTGCGTTACCTCCTATCAAAGACTTTTTTACACTCTCGCCGAATAGCTTGCGTATCTGTTTATAGGTGGTTCTAACCGTAAGAGCAATCATACCTATGAAAATCAGTGCATACTGCCAAGCGTAGAGATATGCGAAATACTCGTTGAACTTAGGCGTGGTAAATATAAGAATTGCCGTCAAAGCCACGAGAATAAATGCGGGGATCAGCGAGATCAGCATTCTTACGTACATACCGATGCGAATAACCTTAACGGGAATACCCATAGAACGCATGATAGCCATGTCGCCCTTAAATGCCCCAAGTGTACGAGAGAAGCAAAGGTTAATGAAGAATGCAAGGAATACAATGGCAAGCACCCATACGAACGCTATCATTACGCAAGAAACGATAGACAGGATTACTGTTGCGGCATTAGGCTCATATGTTGTGTCGGAAGGAACGGCAATATAGCCTGCATCCTGCAAAAGCTCTGCCGCCTTATGCGCTTCGCTGTCGTTCGTAAAGAACAGCGAAGCCTGCTTATACGACTCGTTCAATACTTCCTCAGCCATCTCGCGCAGGAGCTCATCGCTGATAAAGATGCCGCTTTCCGTATCATATTCAAAATAAGTATTATAGTTCGGCTTTTCGTGCGTTACATCTTCCTTGGTAAAGGAACGCTCAAAGGTCATTGACTTAACTTCATCCCCATATTGGTAGTTGAATTTTTGATAATTTGCAACAAAATTAAGCGCTAAGTCATAGTCTTTTCCGCCGGATTGCATTTTCTTTAAGATAGCGTCATAACTACCGGAATCAATATAGATCTTATCGGCAGGCATAACAAAGGAAGGTGTGAATTGGTACAGCTCTATCTTATGAGCTTCCGATCCATCCTTTGCTGTAACAGAGAGTGAAATATTTGTATTTGAGTAATTTAACAAATAACGGATCGCGGTGGCGGTACGGAATCCTTCTTCCGTAAATAAGCATTCGGGTGTATAATTGTTGTCATAATAATACTTTACGCCAACGAGCTTGAGATTCATTCGTCCTGCGGAGATCTCATCGATCTTCAAGGAATCTTTGCCCACAGCGGGTTGATACGAAATTGGCAAATACAAGAAAACCTCGTCGTTCGCTTCGGGGTAGCGACCGATAACGTTAGTACCGTAATCCTTGCCATAGGTGTACGTTGCGCCGACGTACTCATATTCATTCGGAGGATTCTCTCCTGTAGGAAGTGTGATCTCCATCAGCATTCCCGTGTCAAGCAGAACGTCAAATCGCAGATATTTCTCCGCGCCATACTCGGTTGCCAGCTGTTTTACCTGTTCTTCCGACAGTACCTCTCCGCTTTGCGTTGTAACGATCACGCGTCCGTCTATGTGGTTGAACATATAGTGAGGTTTAAACAGATCGCTTGCTTCTCCGCAAAGAGCTGTCACCAAAAAAATGCCCATCGTACCGATAATCATAAGAAAACAGAGGAATATTGATAGCTTTGGCTTGGCAGTAAAAATGATTCGACCAAGTGTGATACCGTTTTTGACCTGTTGTCTCGCTTCTTTTCTTTTATCCCTCTTTTCGGTTTTACCGTTCAAGTGAGATTCTTCTCGAATTGCTGTGTCTTTTATCAAATGGTCAGACTCTACCGCGCCGTCAAAAATACGAATGTGTCGGGTAGCGTATGCCTCTGCTTGCTCGAAGTTATGGGTTACAACGATCAAAAGCTTATCCTTGGACACCTCCCGCAGAAGTTCTATGATCTCCTTTGAAGTTGCGGAATCAAGATTTCCCGTCGGCTCGTCGGCAAGGATAATCGGACTGTCCTTTGCAAGTGCGCGGGCGATGACGGTTCTTTGCTTTTGTCCGCCCGAGAGCTTACTGCCTTTGTGCTTTGCGTGTGAGGCAAGACCAACACGCCTGATCAATTCCATCGCCCTCTCACGCCGCGCCTTTTTATCTTCAATATGCATGAGTGCCAACTCCACGTTTTGAAGAACGGTGAAGCTGTCGATGATGTTATAATCTTGGAATATAAAGGAGATGTATTTCTCCCTGTATTCCTCCCATTCGGGTTGTAAATAATGGGAAGTCGTCTGCCCCTCGATATAGAGCTCGCCTTCCTCGTATGAGTCCATTCCGCTGATGACGTTTAAAAGTGTTGATTTACCCGAGCCCGATTTACCTGTGATCGCGACAAATTCGCCGCGGTCAAAGGAAAGATTGACGCCTCGGATACCAACGGCTACGTTGCCCTCGGACACGTAGATTTTTCCTATGTCCTTTAACGTTAGTAAAGCCATTTTTAGCTACTTTCCCTTTCTGAATATTTATAAAATTATTCTTTTATTTCGTAAGAAGGATCGCCTTCAAAACCTTTTAATTATTGTTTATAGTTATTATGCTCCCGTTCGGTTTTTCGAAATGCAAAAAAATCATTGATCCGCAAACATGAAGCATGCCTTTCTGCATATTATTAAAGTTGGGTAGCGTATTTATTATACCGTTATTTTATGAACAAATCAAGGTGCTGCTGTGTTTCTAAGGTTAAGAATAGCAAAACACCGAGGAATAAAAATCCGCGGTGTTTTGTCGTTGGGGTGTTTATTCTGTTGGTGTTATTTTATCGTAATTTTTCACGCTCACGGCAGTGTTTTTTGAAATCTGTCAAGCTTTAGCTTTTCGCATCTCAGAAGAAGCGATGCAAGTGCCGCGCCCAGTGCAACGCCGAAAAAGTTCAAGATAACGTCGTCAATATCCGTTGCGCGCGGAGGGATACATATCTGAATAAGCTCGATACTCCCCGACAGTATGAGACCGAAAAGCGCGCTCTGCCACAGACGTCGGCACATCGTAAGACGGTGGAGAAAGCCGAGAGGGAGAAACAGCAGGATATTTCCGAGAACGTTCACCGTAAGAAAATATTCGAAATCCTCGCCGCTCATCTTAGACAGCCTAGCAAAAACTTTGAACGGTATGATATTTATCGTTTCGCGGCTCAACTCGGGCGCGGAAAAGCTGAGTGAGTAAATGCTTCCGTCGAGCGTGAGCGTTTGCGAAAGAATGGCAACGAGAAAGAGATGGAACAGGAAAAGCGCGCCCTCTCTTGCGAGAGTAGTGCTTTTTCTGATAGTAAGTCCCCTGACCCCAATGTAGATGAGAGAAAAGATGAGCGCAAAAGGAAGTATCTTTTCACAGTACGAGAGAATATAACTCACAAGAATACCTCGTTATTCGCCATCGGCGTTATCGGGTGATACAACGGCAAGGGCGTCGGATAGGTCGGCAACAGGCCGCGCGGGAGTGCGCTTCAGCGGGTCGTAGATGAATGCACGGCAGACGTGGTCGGCATCGACAACGCCTTGTTTGTCGCAGAGTATGTTGTTTCCGTCACCCTAAAGCGGACGCGCAAACTCGCAATATGCGCAACAACGGTCTATCTGCACGCCGCATTCTTGCAAGTCCTTTTTTTCCGCATCTTCAGCATCTGCAAGTGCCTTTATGCGGCGGCGCGAAATGTCATCGCGGCGTATCTCCTCAGGCTTTTTATTGGCAAGGAAGCAAAGGAAATAGGCAATAAGGAAAAGTACAAGGAGCGAAATGGATACAAACTCAATGCCGGAATTTGAAATGGCAGCGGGCAGGAAAGCAAGGAAGGGAATTCGGTGAATTGCGGTACACGTGCCGTCTGCCGCAGCACATGCACAAACACTCGCCTCTGCAAAATAAACGGCTATTGCCGATATAATGAGAAGTACGGCAGAGACAATAAGGCTTGCGATAAGTCCTCTTTTGCGCATTATACCAATACCGCATATGAGAACGCAAAGCTCAAGATAAAGCACACCGACCGCAATGGACAGCATAAATCCCACAAGGTCGTATCTTAAGATATGCAGGGATTTTGCAATAAATTCAAAGAGAAATACGGCGCAGACCACGTATACGGCAGACGATACGAAAAAGGTTATGAGTTTTTTTATTCCCGATGCGCGTCTGAGGCAGATAAATACCGCAAGCGCGGCAAGGATAGGGAACAATACGGCGCATACGGCGTTCCATACCGAATACGGCAGTCCGAGCTGAGACAAATATATACCCATTTTATTTATTTCCTTTGCTTGAATTTAAGCATTTTATTTTACTTGTTCATTATAACAAATAATGCGCCGAGTGTCAAGATTTTTACAATATTCGCACAAAAAACAAAACTGCACAGGCGAGGGCGGCGGCAATCGCGGATTGCGCAAGCTTGGCG
>JAZNOD010000174.1:0-1761 GCA_045580585.1 Eubacteriales bacterium | reverse complement strand
CCATTTCCCGTGCCACCTCAAAAGAGTGCTCGATCAGCATTTTGCCGAGTTTCTTTCTTTGATATTCGGGGGCAACGCAAAGGGGCCCAAAGGAGAGGATCTCCTTGCGCTCTCCGTTTTCATCCTCAAGCCAAGCCTTCGTGTACATAATGTTGCCGACGATTCTGCCGTCAAGCTCTAGCACGAATGCAAGCTCCGAGATAAAGTCGGGGTGATTGCGCATCTGATGCACGAAATAGTGTTCGTCTGCGCCCGGCTTATACACGTTCCAAAAGGCTTCGCGGGTCAACTCTTCTACTGCTCTGTAATCTTTTTCTGTCTCTAAACGTATCGTCAAGTTTTCCATTTTTTTAATCCTCCAATATTATTGTGACGAAGCAATCCTATGAGAGGCTTTGCGAAAATCATAGCAAACCTCTCGGTTATGCTACAATCTCCAAGGTGTTGTTCTTCTTCAAACAGCATTCTCCAAAAAAATTATTCAGCTTTCGCTGTGATGTTATTGTAACAGAAAACCGATGGTATTACAAGCAAAGAGGTGGAAAAATTTCTGCATATATGATATAATACTTTTAAACTAAACGTGCATTGGAGGATCAACGATGAAAAAGACATTGATTGTAGTCGATATGCAAAACGATTTTATTGATATGGCGCTGGGCACCAAAGAGGCGGTCGCCATCGTCCCCAAGGTCAAGGCAAAGATTCGGGAATACGCCAAAAACAGCGACGAGATTATTTTCACAAGAGATACCCACTTTGAAAACTATCTTGATACCACAGAGGGCAAGCATCTTCCCGTACCGCACTGCATCAAGGGCACAAAAGGTTGGGAAATCGCCGACGGTCTTTACGTCGAAGGCGCGAAGATTATTGATAAACCCAACTTCGGCTGGCCTCATTGGGATGAGGAAGATCTTGAATGTGTTGAGTTGATCGGTCTTTGCACCGATATCTGCGTAGTTTCCAATGCGCTCATTATCAAAGCAACCTTCCCCGATGCGCAGGTGAAAGTCGATTCCGCCTGCTGTGCCGGTGTTACCCCCGAGAGCCACGAGGCTGCCCTCAAAACTATGCAAATGTGTCAAGTGGAAGTGGTATAATATGAGAAAATTCAAAGGATTGATACTAATGCTTTTTATTTCACTTCCTTTGTTCGGCATGACCGCTTGTTCCGATGGCGGCACCAATTCGTATGAACAAATCACACCCGAACAGGCAAAGACGATTATGGACACCGAAAGCGATTATATCACCATCGATGCTCGCACCACGGAAGAATTCGCCAAAGGACATATTAAAGGCGCGATCCTCATCCCCGAATACGAGATTGCCGACCGCGCCGAAAAGGAACTGTCCGACAAGGAACAACTAATTCTCGTCTATTGCCGCAGCGGCAGACGGAGCAAAATTGCCTCCGAGGAACTGGTCAAGCTCGGTTATACCAACGTCAAGGAATTCGGCGGCATCATCGACTGGCCGTATGAGATTGTGAAATAAAACGCTTGACTCTCACGTTGCGTCATAGTGTATACTCCTTTTCGTGAGGTGATAAACGTGAAAATGCAAATCAACGAGTTCGCAAAACCCGCAAGTGTCAGCGTCCGTACACTACACTATTACGATGAAATAGGTTTGTTAAAGCCCGCTTTTGTTGGCGAGGAAAATGGCTATCGGTTTTATGATCAAATCTGTCTTGAACGTATGCAAGAGATCCTGTTTTATCGTGAACTTGATTACGAACTAAAAAGCATTGCAGAC
>JAZNOD010000173.1:0-6040 GCA_045580585.1 Eubacteriales bacterium | reverse complement strand
TACCTCTCTTGGTACTGTTGCCGCTGATGTTGCACGACTCAAAAAGCGCCACCTAATTGAGTCATCAAATGAGGGCGGATGGAACAGTATCAAACTCCCGAACCGGTTGTCTGTTGAGAACAAGCATAATTGCTATATTTGTGGTGCTGTACCGTGTGGACAGCCTTCTCCCGCGATAGAAGATATTGAAGCTACCGTTGCACTGCCCAATGCTATTTTTGGATGCGCTGACCATATCATACTCCACGCTACCGGTCCAAGTATGATAAAACGTGGGATCTTTGACGGAGATCTACTTGTTGTAAGAAAACAATCAACGGCAGATCTTGGAGATACTGTCATTGCAATGCTTGAAAGCGGTGAAAGTACCTGCAAGATCTTGGATAAGAGAAACGGCAAGTATTATTTGAGAGCAGCAAACGACGAGCTGAATGAAAAGGGAAGGCGAAAATATGACGTCTATCCCCAATCCGATTGGTCGATTTTTGGTGTTGTGGACTATGTGATCCACGCACCTGTGTGTGATGAGTTCGATTAAGTGGTAATTGTACTGCGTGGCAAAGGAGATGTCAGACTATGAAGTGTGTTCCGATAAAGGAAAGATTAGCGGAAGAAAAAACAATTGATCGAAATGCTGAGATAATAGCATTAGCTTGTACGCCTTTCCATATGTGGTATTTGGAAGCGGGTGTTACTACCAACTAGAGGGAGGAAAGCATGGAAAATTATATGGTTTATACTCCCGAAGCGCATATTGCTATTACAGAGGTTTATGCAGAGAATGGGGTGGTTTACTTGAAGTTCAAGAAGCCGAAAACGCAAATATATGAAGTGATGACACTTGATATGTTTCTATCAATGGTATATCAGACATTAGAAAGAAAATACTATGACGAATCGTATTGATGAGTAGAGAACCCAAGTGAGGTCCTCACCGCAAACGAGGAAATTGAATAATAACTCAATACGAGCTGAACCAAGCGAGTTTAGCCGAGAGAGTTCTACGGCCAAGTTATGACCGTAGGCTTTCTCGGCATTTTTGTTTTATAGGAGGATTCTGAATGGAGAAAGACAAGATTTGCAGTTGTTGTCAACACGAAGTAGATACCAAGCAAGCTGCAGAACTGACAGAAGCTTGCAGGGTATATAGAATTATTCAAAACATTACAAACGCCGGATGTGATGCGGAAGTCAAGAAGGTGAAAGGGGAACTTAAGATCCTATCCGTAAAGAAAAGTGTTGCCTTGGATTTCACTACAATGAATTAAATATAGAAAACCATTGATGAAGAGGCATCAATGAAGGACCAAGCGGGGTCGATAAGTTGCATTTTTTAATGCAGCTTGTTGGCTCCGCCTTTTTTGTTTTGGAGCCCCCCGCTTGGAGAAAGGACTCCAAATGAAAAAAGTATGGATATGCTACAAGGCTAAATATCCCTAATCTCTTGAATTTTGATTTTCAACCAAACAGTTAAAAAACAAAATTTCAAAATTCAAGGAGATTAAAAAATGAGTTGGAACGATGGATACGAAAGAAGAAAATTTGAAGCGAGACAGAAGAAGCAAGCAGAAGAATACAGAGCACTTGGTATGACCGAGGAACAAATTCAAGCGATGTATGAATTTGACTTGGAGCAGTTCAAGAGCGACAGACGCCACTATTCACATACACAGTCTTTTATTCCCGATGATTTCGACGAGAGTGAAGATGATGATGAAAAGCTTTCTATTTTTGAAAAGTTCAAGGATGTGTTGACTACATCAATCGAAGATTCAAGTGAAAAGTCAAGATATTGGTGGATCGAGGAAATTGATGATCCCGAAACTGTGAGAACAGTTAAATCGTTGTCTGAAAGCGATTTGGAGATTTTAACTCTTATGGTAATCGACGAACTCAAAAACAAGGAAATCGCACAGGTAACGGGCATCCCTTTGAGGACGATTGAACGAAAAAAAGCGCGATTCAAAAAATTATTTAAGAAATTTTGAAAAATGTGGCGGTTTTTTGCCCTTCTCGCTGCCTACTACTTGAGGGGGCAAGAAAAAACTCTCCTCCTCAATGATCTTTGAAAAGAATTAAATACCCATTCATCAAGCACTTTACCCACGTTATATTTACGAGGAGTGAATAAGCCAAGTTCAAAAGGTGCGCCAAGATCTCCCTTCACGGAGGGAGCGATCAAACGATACTTTGAGTGAAGTCGGATTACCACTGACAGAGGGCGATGACAAACGTGAGGGATAATGATACTTCAGTAGCCGAAAGGCGCTGCCTGCGGAGTACCCGGGGGAGGTGAGATTCCTATGGAGCCGATTCGTAATCGGACGCTTGATGACTTCCCATTCCGAACTATGTTCGGTCACACCGGGGTGTCGAGGACAAATAGGTGTGTTAAGAGCCAAAGGTAAAACGGTAGACCACCCATCCACATAGGTCTGCCTACGGCGGCTCGGATACATACCTATACCTTTGATGGAAGAACCATATGGTTGCGGGTATTTAATTATGAAATCTAAAGAAAGAAAAAACGGAGGAACAAAAAATGAACCTTAGAGCCTTTAATAACTACATTATTGAAATTCTTAACGGGATTGATGCGGCAGACAATCATCACGACGAAAAATCCAACAAGATGTTTTTCAACAACGGAAGATGGGCACTTAAGACACTTGAGAGACTTCTTGATGACAGAGATAAGAACATCAATCGTTGGATTAACGGAAAGCCTTGTGTTTTTGTCAGCGATAAGACGAAACAGAAGGTTGAAGTTAAGATCGGGCGTGACGTTGAAGCACTCTATTACTTTCTTGTCTTTTGCAAGAAGATAAACAACGAGCAGGAGGTCAGCAGAGAATTGGGAAACTATGTAGCCTACTTGATTTCAAGGAGCTTGTTTCCCGGTTGGGAGGAGTGCTGATGAACATAACGCTGACGATCAATCCACGGTTTGAAAGCGTTATCCCTCCGATGACTACCGCAGAGCTTGTCTTGCTCGAAGATAACATAGTTGCAGACGGAAGGGTGTTGATGCCAATCGTTGTTTGGAACGGCACGATCATCGACGGACACAAGCGCTTTAAGATCGTAGGAAAACACCCCGAAATAAAGTATAGCATCACAGAGTTGTTCTTTGACGATGAGTTTGAAGTGATTGCTTGGATATGCAAAAATCAGCTCGGACGGAGAAATCTTCCCGAAGAATACAAGAAATATTTGATCGGCAAACGGTACGCCGCTGAGAAGAAAATTGCAGAGTTTCACGGCAATCAATACACTCTATCAGGAGAGAGTGGTATGGGTCAAAATGACCCATACCAAAAGAAAAAACACGGAACAAGAACAAAGGTAGCGGAAGAAACCAATACGAGCGAGAGCTATGTGAAACGAGCAGATCTTTATGCTCGAGGTGTAGAGGCTGCTGATGCGCTTTTTCCTGGCATGAAAGACGAAATACTTTCGGGTACGATCTCTACTACGGCAGAGGAAGTCATGTCAATGGCTAAAATGACACCCGAGGAAATAAAGAAGCTCGCGGAAGATCTGAGATTACCGAAGCGGGAGCGCAAGGAAAAACGAGATAACGGTCAGCCGATAGAAGAAAGCATCCTCGACTCGATGCTCGGCGCGGTCAATCAGTTTGTCGGTACTTGCGGAAACTACCTTGCCCGGTTTCCAAGATTATTAGAGGATCCTTACTATAAAGAAAAGGTAAGAGATATTCTCAATACAGCAAGAAAATATATTGATGGAATCGAAGGAGAACTCAAATGAAAAATATGAATACAACAGCCAATGGCGCCAAAAGAAAGCCGATAGAGGTAACGGCGTACACAATGGAAACGGTGCACAGCTCAATGATACTTACATCCCCCTATCAGAGGGAGTTTGACGAAAGAAAAGTCAAGCGCATCGTAGATAACTTTGATGAGCGTGTTGCCAATGAACCGAAGTTGAGCTACCGCGACGGAAACTACTATGTTTTCGATGGTCAGCATACTATCGCCGCAAGAAAAGAGAAGAATAAAGGGAAAGACCTCAATATCGTTTGTAAGGTGTTTTACGATATGACCGAGGAGGACGAGTCACTTCTGTTCGCAGAACAGACCGGATTTTCTTCAAAGCCTACTCCCGGTATCACCTTGCGCGCAAAGCTTATTGGTTGCGACGGTGAAGCCGCTGCTTTCACCAGAGCTACAAAATCGGTTGGCATTCAGCCGAGCTTTTCGGGAGTGCGCGGTGTTCGTAGACTTCGTTGTATCAATACGGCGTGGAAATCATATCGCCGTGTCGGAGAAGCGGATTATATCGAAGCTTTGAAGCTGATCGTTGATGCGTGGGGCGGAACTCCAACCTCGTTGCTCATGGAGGTCGTGATTGCGATGTGTGATTTTGTACACAGCTATAACTCTGAGTACGATCACAATCACCTTGTCGGCAGGCTTGCTTTCACAGACCCGTATCGAATCGTGCTCATAGCGCGTGATCCCGTGGATAGGGACATGGGAAAGAAAAAGGCGGTTGCGTATATCCTCGGTCTTTACAACGCTGAAAGAAGTGAAAATCTTTTGCCCGTTAAATTCTAACCTCTTTTCATAACATATATTCCTTTCATTACGCGAGAACCGCCCCACACAGCTTGGGCGGTTCTTACATTACATAGCCGATGGCAACGTCGGTAAAACATAACGGAGGTTCACAGATGCTGGAAACAAAAATCAGACGCGGTGAGATCTACATTGCTGGCCTCGACCCTGTTGTGGGATCGCAGCAGGGGGGAGAGAGACCCGTGTTGGTCATTCAAAACAACGTGGGAAATACGCATAGCCCTACGGTTATCATTCTCACTATTACAAGCAGATTTCATAAGAAAAGAAATTTACCTACTCATATCCCAATCGAAAGTAGCGACCTTTCCATGAGTTCGATTGCACTTGCCGAGCAGGTGCGAACCGTAGATAAGTCAAGGCTCATCCATTACGTTGGACGGGCAAGCAAAGAGTCGATGGAGGCTGTCGATCAAGCACTTAAAATCAGTATGGGGGTAGAGTAAATGAGTGAAGAAGTAAGAAAACAAATGATCTACCTCGCATCGGTTGATGTGCTTCGCAGATTGCTCAGATCGGGTAAGGTGGAACGAAAAGTCATTGATAGACTTAACAAGAAAAACGCAGAAACAATGGGATGCACAGCGGTAGAAATCGCATAAAAATCGCATCCTTGAGGGATTTTCAAAAATCAATATAATTATGGTCGAAAGGAGGGCGACACGAATATGAATGTAGCCACAGAAAAACAAGTACAAATCATACGTCCGCTTGCGGAATACTCCGACAATGCGAGAATCCAAAGAGTTGCGGCATACTGTCGTGTAAGTACCGATTCCGACGACCAAGTTAATTCCTTCCTGAACCAAGTGAGGTACTACACCGATTTCATCCGCACGAACGACAAAATGGAGCTTGTCGATATTTATGCTGATGAGGGCATCACGGGAACGAGCTTGAACAAGAGAGAAGATTTCAAGCGAATGTTGAACGATGCAAGGCTTGGCAAGATCGACCGTATCTACGTTAAGAGCGTTCAGCGTTTTGCAAGAAACTCGCTTGAGTGTTTAGAGTCGGTGCGAAAGCTCGCAGAATACGGAGCAAGCGTTTACTTTGAGAGTGATAGGATCGACACAAGAACGATGAGTTCCGAAATGATCCTGTATATCAAGAGCGCTTTTGCTCAAAACGATTCCTTGAACTTCTCCAAAAGAATGGCAACGTCCTATCGAATGAAGATGGAGGAGGGTAACTTTATTACCTATAATGCTCCATACGGTTATCGACTTGAAAACGGTTCACTTGTTATTATCGAGGAAGAAGCAGAGATCATTGTCCGTATCTTCGATATGTACCTCGCAGGGAAAGGAATGGGGCAGATCGCGGCAATCTTGAACCGCGAAGGCCTCCCCTCATGCGGGGGTAAATGGAATAAGACGCACATCAGATATATTCTCTCTAATGAAAAGTATATCGGTGACGCGCTTCTCCAAAAG
>JAZNOD010000172.1:0-12177 GCA_045580585.1 Eubacteriales bacterium | reverse complement strand
TTTTGCTCTTTGAATATTATTATCCTATGAAGTTCATAAAATATTCAAAAAGATGTGATAATATGTATTGAGAACCGAAAAATCAAATCGGAGATAAATATGAAAAACAAAAAAATAGATTGGTTTAAAGAAATAAAAAAGGCGTGGCATCTTCTTTTTGCGGGCCTTTTGAAATTTATGCAGATCTTTGCTAATATCCTCATAACCATTATCCTTATAGGAGTTCTTACGGGTGTTATTGTTGTCAGCGCATTTTCTATTTACATTGGCAACTACATTGACACCGAGGCAGACATGTCGTTGTTCCGATTGAACATTTCATCAACGACGACTCGTATCTATTATTATGATTTCGAGGATAGAACGAGCCGAGTAGGTGAGGTGGTGGAGCTTGAGGACCAGAGACTTCAGGGCGATAAAGATTCTATCTACGTTAAATATGAAAATATCCCCGAAAATATGATAAACGCCGTTATAGCTATCGAGGACAAGCGCTTCAGAACTCATGACGGTGTTGACTGGAAACGTACTCTTGCGGCCGGAGCTAACTTCTTCCTTGGGTTTGACGAGTCGGGCTACGGCGGTTCTTCGCTGACACAGCAGCTCGTTAAAAACATGACTCACGAGGATGATTATACGATCCAGCGAAAAGTGACGGAGATCTTCTGGGCCCTTGATATCGAAACGAAGATGGAAAAAGAGGAGATACTTGAGCTGTAACTCAACGTTGTAAACTTCGGTAACGGTTCAAGCGGTGTTCAATCTGCCGCATATAATTATTTTTCAAAGGACGTTTCGGAGTTAACGCTTATTGAGTGTGCCGCAATAGCGGGCATTACCAAAAACCCGTCGCTATACAATCCCTTGATCAATCCCGAACAGAATGCTATTCGTAGAAATACGGTTCTTGGCGAGATGCTCGATCAGGGACTCATTACTCAGCGAGAATTTGACGAAGCCTACGGAAAGGAGCTGGTCACCAATCCGCCCGTTACCAAGGAGACGGTCGTTGTTAATTCTTGGTATACCGACATGGCTATTCAAGACGTTATAAACGATCTCGTTGAGCAAAAGGGGTATTCCACAAAGGTGGCATCCCTTATGGTATATAATGGCGGACTTAACATTTACTTGCTCGTTGATCCGGAGCTTCAAAAGCTGATGGAAGATGAGTTCACCGACGCATCCAACTTCCCGACTGCGACGTCTGGAATCAAGGCGCAGTCTGCGGGTATAATAATCGATCCCGAAACCAGCGATATTCTTGCCGTTGTTGGCTCAAGAGATGAAAAGACCGCAAACAGAATACAAAACTTTGCAACTCAGACAAAGCGCCCCCCTGGTTCGTCCATAAAACCGATATCCGTTTATGCTCCCGCGGTTGAATACGGACTTATCAATTACGCTACGGTTTATGATGATTCGCCGTTTAAGTTTTATAATGAAAAATCAGCATGGCCGAAGAATGCAAGCAACACGTACCGCGGACTTACACCTATTTGGTATAGTGTTTCGCGTTCTTTGAACCCGATTGCCGTCAAGGTTCTTGATGATCTTGGACTTGAGCGTTCATTCAGATTTTGTCACGATTTGCTCCAGATGGAGAGCTTGATCGAGCAAAAAAAGCTCGAGAGCGGCACTGTTCTGTCCGACAAGGACTATGCGGCTTTGGCGCTTGGTCAGCTTAACTACGGACTTACCGTTAGAGAGCTGACGGCGGCTTATTCGATCTTTGTAAATGACGGGATATATAACAAGCCAAACTCATATCTGAAGGTTACCGACAGCTATGGCGAAACGGTGCTTGAAAATAACTATTCGGGAACCGTTGCGATAAGTCAGGAAACGGCAACAGTTATGAATAAAATATTGCATACGGTTATTACCGAAGGTACCGCAAGCTCGTATACCGACTTTGAAAAGCTTGGAATAGACTGCGCAGGAAAGACGGGTACTTCGGGTGATAACTACGACCGTTGGTTTGTGGGATATACGCCGTATTATATTTGCGGTGTTTGGTATGGCCATGAATATCCGAAGGCTCTTTCGGGACTTAAGACCAATCCCTGTGTGGATCTTTGGGAAGTCGTTATGAAGCAGGCTCACAAGAAATATCTTTATGCTGCGGCGGACGGTACGGCGGAATTGAAAACTTTTTCCGAATCCGAAAATCTTATAACGTGTGATTATTGTAAGGATTCGGGAAAGCTTGTTTCTGCGGCATGCGCAAAGGATCCGCGCGGAAACCGTGTCGAAACAGGATATTTTATTAAGGGAACCGAGCCCACGGAAACGTGCGATACTCACGTTTTGGTCGATTACGATTCTGTCACGGGCGGAGTAGCTTGCGAGTGGTGTCCCGATGCGAATATAGTAAAGACCGCGCTTATCAAGGTTGACCGTGTTTACCCCGTTCAGGTGTATATAACCGACGCCCAGTATACGTATGTTGATCTGCCATACGATGTAAGGCCTTACAACGGCGGAAAATATTCGTATTATTATAATTTGTGCGGAAAGGGACATTATTTCGGAAGAACAAAGAATTCATCTCCCTATAATAAAGCCTGCTACAAACATTTTAACGAGACAGCGTGGAAGGAAAATCTAAAGAATAAGAACAACGTCAGCGCTAATCTCGCTATCGTAAGCTTGCCCACAGCTTTTTCAGGTCTTTGGGGATTTTAAATTACGATGCTTTAATTTAAACTAATAGATCGCCCTTTATGCGCGTGAGGCATAAAGGGCGATCTGTTTATAATAAGTTATTTGATTATACCGCCGCCTATAAGCTCGTCGCCGTCAAAGAAAACGGCGGATTGCCCGCGTGCGGGCGCGCGTTGCGGCGTGTCAAAGACTACCTTGAAGCCGTCGGGGCAGGGGGATACTAAAGCCGGCGCGCTCATTTTCGTGTATCTTATGCGCACGTCCGCGCGAAAACTGTCCGTGGGAACTGCCTTGGACGGAAAAACACATCGGTCAACGGAAATTTCCTTTTCAAAAAGATGCTCGCCCGTGCAAAGCACTATGCGGTTGGCACTTGCGTCTATGTCCTTGACGTACAGCGGCTCCGTAAAGGCTATGCCGAGCCCCTTTCTTTGTCCTACGGTGTAATCGGTGATTCCCGTGTGACGCCCGAGGACGTTTCCGTCATAATCTACGAAATCACCGCAGGGAACGTCGCGCTTGAGCGTTTGACGCAAAAATGCGGAGAGCTTGCCTTTTTCAATGAAGCAAACGTCCTGACTCTCCTTTTCGGCGGCGCAACTAAAGCCCTCGGTTTTTGCTATCTCGCGCACCTCTGCCTTCGTAAGCCCCGCAAGCGGAAGCACGAGGCGCGAGAGAATATCATCGGTCAGCGCATAAAGAAAATACGTCTGATCCTTTGCGGCATCCGTTGCGGCGGAAATTCTGTATTCACCGTTTTCCTTTTTTCTTATGGATGCGTAATGTCCCGTCGCGATAAACTCGATCCCATTTTTATCGGCATGGGAGAGCATTTCGGGAAATTTAATGTGTTGATTGCAAAGCACGCAGGGGTTTGGCGTTTGTCCTGCCGCGTATGCATCTGCGAAAGGGATGATGACCTTTTCCTTGAACATAGAGCGCATATCTATAATTTCATGCCGTACACCAAGCTCATCTGCCGCACGGCGCGCAGAATCCGCCAGCCCTACTTGAGAGTCATGCATGATGAACGTGATCCCTGCAACGTCGTATCCTTCGTGTATCAAAAGATGCGCGGCGACAGTGCTGTCAATTCCTCCGCTCATTCCGAGCAAAACTTTTGCCATGCTGCATTCCTTTCGTTTTTTATATAATTATACAACAGTAAAATTAAAAAGCAAGAGAAAATTTACAAATAACTATGGTAATTTTGAAAAATATGTAGTATAATAAGATGAAAAAATATAACGAAATGCAAAGGATGCTTATAATGAATCTTGAGAGATTGCTTTTTGGCGATTACAGTAAAAAACAGATAAAAAAGATAACAAAGCTCGCTCAGGCGGTTGAGGCGCTCGCTGACAGATACAGAGCAATGTCGGAAGAGGAGCTTCGCGGCACGAGTGCGGCACTTCGCGAAAGGCTTGCAAACGGCGAAACGCTTGACGGCATTCTGCCCGATGCGTTTGCGGCAGTTCGTGAGGTCGCTGACAGAATACTCGGAAAGCGCCCATTCTACGTTCAGATACTCGGAGGAATCCTTCTGCATCAGGGCAGAATTGCCGAGATGAAAACGGGTGAGGGTAAGACTCTTGTTGCAACCATGCCCGCGTATCTTAACGCTCTTTCGGGCAAGGGTGTGCATATCGTTACCGTAAACGATTACCTTGCCGCCCGTGACGCGCAGGAAATGGGAAGAATATACGAATATCTCGGACTTACCACGGGCGTCGTTCTTAAAACAATGACTCCCGACGTTAAGAGAGCGCAGTATAATGCCGACATCACCTATGGTACGAACACGGAGTTCGGTTTTGATTATCTGCGCGATAATATAGCGAGAACCAAGGGCTCGCTTCTCCAGAGAGGTCATAATTTTTGTATTATAGACGAGGTGGATTCCATCCTCATCGATGAGGCAAGAACTCCCCTTATCATTTCCGGCGTTGGGGATAAGACGAGCGATATATACGAAAAATGCGACGCGGTTGTGCGCAGCATGACCAAGAGAGTCATAAAAGAGCATGATAGCAAGGATGAGATAGACGAGGAAAGCGTTGACTATATCGTTGACGAAAAACGCTCCAGTGCAGTCCTTACTCCTCGTGGCGCAAAAAAAGCGGAGGCTCATTTCGGTATTGATAATATCAACGACCCTGAAAACGCCGTTATTGCCCATAATGTAAATCAGGCTATTCATGCCCACGGAGTCAAAAAGAGAGACGTAGACTACGTTATCGTCGACGGTGAAGTTATTATAGTAGACCCCTTTACCGGCAGACTTATGCCGGGACGCCGCTATCAGGACGGTCTGCACCAGGCAATAGAGGCAAAGGAAAAGGTGATAGTCAAGGGGGAGAGCCGAGTTAACGCAACTGTCACCATTCAAAACTATTTCAGAATGTACTCAAAGCTCTCGGGAATGACCGGTACGGCAATGACAGAGGAAGAAGAATTCAGACAGATATACGGCCTTGACGTCGTCGAAGTGCCCACAAATAAGCCCATGATCCGTAAGGATAATCCGGACCGTGTTTTCGTTGATGCGAAATCAAAGTACGCGGCTATACTCAATCAGGTCAAGATATGCCTCGAAAAAGGACAGCCCGTCCTCGTCGGCACGTCCTCTGTTGAAAAATCCGAGCTTGTGTCCGCATTGCTCAAGCGCGCCGGCATCAAGCACAATATGCTGAACGCAAAAAACCACGAACGTGAGGCAGAGATAATAGCCGATGCGGGAAGACCTTCTGCTGTCACTGTTGCTACCAATATGGCAGGCAGAGGTACTGATATTATGCTTGGCGGAAATGCGGAGCATATGGCAAAGAGCGAGATGAGACGTCTGGGTATCCGCGCTGACCTTATCGCGCAATCTACGGGAACCGCGCCTACTGATGACGTGGATATACGTAACGCGAGAAATACGTTCAAGATGTATTTCGAAAAATACAAGGAAGCTATTGCGCCAGACCGCGATGCAGTTGTAGCTGCAGGCGGACTTTACATCATCGGCTCCGAGCGTCACGAGTCGCGGCGCATAGACAACCAGCTTCGCGGCAGATCGGGACGACAGGGCGATCCCGGTGAGTCGACCTTCTTTATTTCTCTTGAGGACGACATCATGCGTTTGTTTGGTGACGATAGAATGAAGCGTTTTTCTGCCTTCTCCGCAAAGCTTTTGCAGGGAACGGACGGCGATCTCTCTCAAAACACAAAAATACTTTCCGATGTAATGGAAAAGGCGCAAAAGAGAGTCGAGTCTGAAAACTTTAAACGACGCAAGAGCGTTTTGGAGTACGACGATATTCTCAATGAACAGAGAAAGCAGATATACGCACAGAGAAACGAGATCCTCATGGAAGGCGACGTTTCGGATAAGATAAAAAATATGATAGTTTCCACGATTGCCGAAAACGTGGAATTGGCAACCACCTCGGCGCAAAATGAAAACGGAGCGTGGGATTTCGAGCTTATATACCGCAAATACGGCGGCTGGGGCTGTAATGAAGGTGACCTTGATTTTGCAATCGGTGAGGAAACGGATGAGAATTCTGACAAGATCGGAGATCTCATCACCGAAAACGCGCTTGCTCTTTATGAGAGCCGAAAGCAGCAGGCAGGCGAGGATCTTTTTAAACGCTTTGAGCGAGCAATACTCCTCGGAAGTATAGACGAGTTGTGGCTCGATCATATCGAGGGGATGGAAAATCTTGAACGCAACGTTATGCTTCAATCATATGCGCACAGAGATCCTCTTACCGAATATAAGATCACAGGATCGAATATGTATGCCGATCTCATTGACGAGATAAGGCAAAAGACCGTTCGCGAGGTGCTCACAAGAAAACTCCCCGAAACGGTTGTTATATCTGCGGCCGATATTCGTAATATCAAATTCGGAAGAGTGGGAGAGGGTGCTCCGCGCCGTCCCGCCCCTGCTCCTGCCGCAACGTCCGCAGCAATGAGTGGCGAAAAGCTTGGACCGAATTCACCTTGCCCTTGCGGAAGCGGTAAAAAATACAAAAAATGCTGCGGAGCAGGCAGACAGTCTGAGGAATAAGTATGGGATTCGGAACTCTTGTAGTCGGATATTTTGTAACCTTTATAATGTCAATGACGCTCTACGGGTGGGCAATACGCCTTATCGGATATTTTATCATGGCGTCCGCTTGCATTAAGTTAAAGGAATATTTTCCGCATTTTAAGTATTCGATCTTGGTACTTACGCTTCTTGTAATTTCGGGCACAACAGATTCCGTGCTTGAGATATCAAGGCTTGTAGGACTCGGTTTTTCTTGGATGGAACAAGTGAGTGTGATTAACGGATACGCTCGATTTGTTCTTCAGCTTGCTTTCCATTTTGCCTTGTTGATCTCTGTGAGCTTTGCGGCCGGCGAGGTCGATCTCCCCGAAAAACGCATATCCGCGGTTACCGATATTATAGCAATTTCTTTTTCATCTTTTATGTATATCCTGTCTCTCACACATCCGGCGATCGGCAATGTTTCGATATTCATAGGACTTATTGCAAACATTATGGTAATGGTGCTTTTGTTCGGATGTTACATGCGTATTTGCCCCGAAGGAGACGAGGATATGCCGCGCCGTAGTTCGAAAGTGCCGTTTATTGATAAGATAAACGATTCGCTCGAAAGAAGAAATCAAGAGGAGATGGAAAAGAGCAAGGCAGAAATAGCCGCGCGCAGACGCTCTCTTCAAGAGCGAAATGATAGAAAAAGTCAAAAAAATTCTAAAAAGAAAAAATAAAAAGCAAAGGAAAAAATAAAATGACAAAGCAAGTCCCGCGAATTGGCAAAAAGTTTGGATTTGGTCTGATATTTGTCGGCTTGATATTCCTTTTTAATCCCGATATTGCGGTGATAGACGTTATCCCCGACCTGTTCGGATATTTGTTTATCACGCTTGGGCTTAAATATCTTCGCGATATGTGTCCGCACCTTGAATTGGCGTCGGAACGCTTTTCGAAAATGATCCTGTTAGGCGCGGCGAAGCTGTTTTCCGTGGCGTTTATTTTCGGACTGACTAACTTTGACACAAGACCGACTATGATTTTGCTCTTCGCGTTTTGCTTTGCGGTGGTGGAGCTTATCGTTGCCATTCCCGCATGGAATGCGTTGTTTGACGGGGTTGTTTACCTTTCGCAACGTACCATGGAAGGTGTTGCGCTCAAAACCGACCGTTTCGGCAGAGATTATACTGCAAAAATAAAAAAAGCCACAATTTTCTTTATCTGGTCCAAAAACATACTTGCCGTTGTGCCTGAATTTGCATCTCTTTCGGGGCAAGCGTATGACGATACAGCCTTTGATTGGTCACGTTTTATAGGGCTTTTCCGCATTCTTGCTATCGCCGCGGTGCTTGTTATAGGTACAAGTTGGCTTATTCGTGCCTTGCGATATTTTTGGCAAGTCGGCAATGACGCCCCTTTCGTTTTGGCACTTAAGGAAAAGTACTGTACCGAGGTTGCATCTAAAGCCGGCATGTTTGTCCGCCGCAATATAAAGCGCGCTCTTGCCGCCGCCACGATTGCTTGTCTTCTCTGTGTGGATCTTTTCTTTAGCTTGCCGCAATATATGGACGTGCTTGACATACTTCCTGATTTTGTATGCGGCGCGGCGTTTATAATTGTCTTTGCTTTGTTACGCAGCTTTTCTGTGATCAAGGCAAAGCGCGGAATCATCATTTCTGCGGTTTATACCGTGGTTGCAATGATATCATGGATACTCAATAATCGCTTTGTTCATGAATTTACATATCGCAGAGTATGGAAGGACAGTGACGCCTACGGAGAATTCTTTACATTAGACTTGCCTTTGTCCGTAATTGAGGCGATTTTATTTGTATGTGTCATGTTTGCGTTGTTTGCTGTCCTGCGAGACGTAATGGCAGGACATTGCGGCTATCTGCCCGATTCGCTGTCCGAGGACTACCGCAAGGGGCGCGAGATCGCTATCATGAGAGAGCTTACAAAAAAACTTATCCCCGTCGGTATTTTTGCCGTTGCGGTTTCTGTATGTAATGCGATTTCGGGTGTTATGATGTCGCTTCCCGGCTTTGCTTCGGGAGAGGGAAGCAACGCTCTTATTATCGTAAGCGAGATGTGGTGGATAATCACTCTTGTCTTCTCCCTTTTGCTTGCGGCTGCATTTTGGTCCTTCTCGGGTGCCGTAAACGATGAGGTTGATTCAAGATATATGCTTGATTGAATAAAGGCGTTTGCGTTCGGTAATAATCTTAATGCGATCTGCGGGCAACCGTAAATTTATATCGCTAAGAGTTTACAATGAACAACCAGAACCAGAACAAGAACCAGAATCAGAATCAGAGCAGTCAACAGAGTAAATAATTATCAAAGGGGCTGTCAAAGGACAGCCCCATACATATAATCAAAGAGGGAAAATGACAGAACTTGAGAATAGATACATAAAAGCTAAAAGAGCGCTGTTTGATAAAGTACATGCAAATCTCAATGAAATGCAGAGAAAAGCAGTGCATACTACGCAAGGACCGCTACTCGTCATAGCGGGTGCAGGAAGCGGAAAGACGACCGTTCTTGTAAATCGCATAGCCCAAATAATTCGTTACGGTAATGCTTATTACGACGAAAGCACCCCGCCGCGTCTTTCGGCGGAAACCGTTGCGGCGTTTGAAGCGGCAAACGAGCTTAGCTCCGAGGATATAGAGCCTCTTCTTACTGAGTTTTCCGTATCTCCGTGTGCACCTTGGAACGTGCTTGCCATTACCTTTACGAACAAGGCGGCAAAAGAGATAGTGGAAAGGCTATCGCGCGTGTTTGAAGGAGAGGACACCGTACAAGGAATATGGGCGGGAACTTTTCATTCCATTTGTATGCGTATACTTCGCTCACATTCAGAAAAGCTCGGATATGGCGGCACGCTGACTATTTACGATGCCGACGACAGTAAAAAACTGCTCACCGCGGTTATGAAGGAGCTGAATATCGACGAAAAGCAGTTTACTGTGCGCTCCGTTGCAAATGAGATAAGCCGCGCCAAGGAAAAGCTTCTTGCCCCCGAGGATTACGAGGAGCAAGCCGTGGCTTTCCGCGAAAAGACCTGTGCGAAAATATACAAACTATACCAGAGCCGTCTTGGCGAATCGAATGCTCTTGATTTTGACGATATCATTATGCAAACGGTATTTTTGCTTCGCCGTGAGGACGATGTGCGCCGATATTATGCTAATAAGTTCAAATATATATGCGTTGATGAGTATCAGGATACTAACCACGCACAGTTTGAGCTTTGTTCGTTGCTTGCCTCAGAGTGGCGCAATATCATGGTCGTTGGAGACGATGATCAGAGCATTTATCGCTTCCGCGGCGCAACAGTCGAAAACATCCTCGGCTTTGATTCAACGTATCCCGATGCCAAGGTTATAAAGCTGGAGCAGAATTACCGTTCATCAGCCGTTATATTGAACGCCGCAAACGCGGTGATCTCAAAAAATACCAAACGCCGTCCGAAGCGCCTTTGGACTGACAGCGAGGACGGTGAAAAAATAAAGCTTGAGGAGTGCGAGGATCAGAATGAAGAGGCAAGGAAGATAGCCGACCTCATTACCCGTCTTGTGTCGAAAAATCAGTACAGCTACCGTGATTTTGCGATACTCTACCGTGTAAACGCGCAGTCAAGCACCATCGAGCGAACGTTTGCTAAAAGCGGATTGCCCTACAGGATCTACGGCGGACTTCGCTTTGGCGACCGCAAGGAAATAAAAGACGTCGTTGCATATCTTCAGTTTATCAATAATACGTCAGACCGCGTAAGACTTAAGAGGATCATCAACGAGCCTAAGCGGAAGATAGGCGATACCACCATCGCCGCAGTTGAGGCGATCGCGGATGAAAACGGCATTACGATGTTTGAGGTAATGTGTAATGCCGATAAATACGTCGCACTCTCGCGCGGAGCAAGAACTCTTATGGCCTTTGCGGAGATGATAAACAAGCTCCGTTCGATGCTTGACGGCGGTTGCCCTCTTGACGTGTTTACAAACGCTGTTCTTGATGAAAGCGGATACCGACAGATGCTTGTGGCTGCTGGCGAGGCGGAGAAGGACAGACTTGAAAACATAGAGGAATTTGTCTCCGGTGTTATCGAGTATATGAATAATAACGAAGAGCCGACGCTGACGGGCTTCCTTGAGGAAACCGCGCTTGTTGCCGACGTGGACAGATTTGACGAAAGCGCAGACGCCGCCGTCCTTATGACTATACATAGTTCCAAGGGACTTGAGTTTCCCGTCGTTATTATTCCGGGTCTCGAGGAGGGCATTTTTCCCGGCAGTCAGTCGCTTATTGATCCATCAGAGCTTGAGGAGGAGCGCAGGCTTGCCTACGTTGCTCTGACACGCGCTAAAAAAGAGCTGTACCTATATCACACCGATTGCCGTTTGCTTTACGGCAGAACGATGCGAAATCCCCCATCCCGCTTTATTGCCGATATTCCCGAGGAACTTATCAACAAAAAAGAAAAGAAGAAAAATCGCGGATTTTCCTCTGAATATTCTTCTTGGGGAAGTTATTCCACAGAAAAGCCCCGAGTGTATATTTCAACCAACGGCGGGCAGGGAAGTGCGCCGAAGGCTGACGTCCTTACCGTCAACCGCCCCGTCGCAACTCCGTCTGCGCGAAAGGATATCCCGTCCTTCGCTCCGGGGGACCGCGTAAAGCATCCCGCGTTCGGCGAGGGCGAGGTGCTGTCCGTCAAGGTAATGGGCTCGGACAAGCTTTACGAGATAATATTTGATAGAGTGGGAACCAAAAAACTCATGGGAAGCTACGCAAAGCTGACTAAGGCGTAAAAGCAAGGGAATCAAATGCGTTTTTGCATTTGACTCCCTTCTTTTTATCAGAATACTGTTCTTATTACGCGAGATGATGATGAGGGGGAATATTGCCACGAGTTTAAATGCTGCGTGCGCTCCGGTTCGATGAAGTATTTGGTAGGCGCAAGCTCCGCTGGCGATGGATGGGTGTCTATCAGTATCAGCTTGACCTTCATTCTTTCGGGTATCATGCTTTTTATGTATACCGCCGCCGTATCGCCTATGCAAATATCATTCATTGCTCCGTCGGAGCGCAGCTCCGCGAGTCCTGCGAGATTGGGAGTCAGCTCAACGAATATGCCGTAGCTTTCAATACTCCTTATTATGCCCGCCACGGTTTGCCCTGCAGTAAATAACGCCGCGTTTTCTTCCCAAGTTCCAAGGAGTTCTTTTTGCGACAGGAAGAATCTGCCGCTGCTTTCGTCAATGCTTTTCACCACGGCGTAAACGTACGAGCCGCATACAAGACGGTCGCGAGGGTGTGATATTCTTGAAACTGAAAGTGAATCAACTGGCAACAGCGCCGATATTCCGCACCCTATGTCCGCAAACGCACCAAAGCTCTCAAGATGCGTAATTTTTACTTTAAGAATATCGCCGGGGATGAGATCGGAAAGATGCGCACGCATACATTCACGT
>JAZNOD010000171.1:0-5226 GCA_045580585.1 Eubacteriales bacterium | reverse complement strand
CAGAATTATATATCGCGGAGTGGAGCAGTTGGTAGCTCGTCGGGCTCATAACCCGGAGGTCGTGTGGTTCAAGTCCCACCTCCGCAACCAAATAAGGAACAGTAGATTGATACAATCGTATCGACCTACTGTTTTCTTTTTGTCGTTAAATATTAGCCGAAAGTCCTTGTAAATCAAGGGCTTTTTTACTTTTGTGGTGCATTTCGGTATTTGCGGTGCCTATATCTTGTGCCTCGGAAGCCTTAAAATGCAGAAAAGCACTACTCCCCGTCAAGGTGTAGTGCCTTCCTATCGTTAAAAGATTGGTATTCGTTAAATTACAAATAAATGTTTTTAAAGTTCACCATTCTGCTCACGTTATTTATTTTTGTTCGCTCTACTCTTTTTTATTTGCTTAATTGGTGTAACAATTAACAACTTGATTGGAAATCTAATAATGCAGAATATAGTCAAGAACAAAGGCTTAATGATGTAATTGGAGATCCATACAAGAGGAATAAAATCTTCAACCTTCCCCCAAAATATCGAAGATTTTATCAAAAACTTTCGAAAATGATATTTGTAGAAATTTTTCTTGAATTCTGGCTTCATAAAATCGGTAATATAAAACGATAGGACATCAGGCACATCAACCTGAAAAAGCTCTTTGTTCAGTCCGACTTCTTTTCTCATTATTTTAAACATTTCGCCAAGGCAATACATTCCCATATCCTTGGAATACCATCTGCTTTTTTGAATGTTTTCATCAAGGGAAATGAGGCGGTAAAAGCAATATGTTTTATAAAGTTTTTTTGATCCATAAATTGCCAATGAAGCTCCCATATCTAAAAATCTTTTTTTAGTTTTATCATCTTGGGGGACTTGAGTATTGCCTTTATTTACCGAAGAGAATATTTCCAAAAAGAAATCAATCAGTTTTTGATACTCTTCTTTTCGCGTTTCATATATTTTGATTTTATTCTCAGATCTTTTTCCGGCGACAAAAAGAAGCAATGTTACGAGTAAAGATATGATGGCAATTTGATCCGTATTTAGGCTCCAAACAGATTCAAAGAAAGATTTTATATGTTCCACAATTCCACCTCGCATTTTAAGTTATTAGATTTGCTAAATTCAAGGCAATAACGGTTCGTAATTGTAATTTATATTATATCATATTTTTATGAATTTTTCAATCTTCTGAAAGCAAAAAAAAGCCGACCTTTATAGCCGGCTCTTCGTAAAAAGCTATTCATTACATCATCACCGTCTCCTCGCTGCCGTTTGTGAAGGTGAACACAAGCCGTCCGTCATTGTGAACGGTGATGCGCTCTACAATGGCGCGGAATCGGCTGTCCTTCCATTCGGTGTCGAGGAGATCAAGCTCGCCAAGCTCAAATAGGAAGCCGCCAAGCTCGTCCGCCTTGAATTGCTTATCCTCCCTCTGCCGTGTGAGAGTCGTATAACGCTTCTGTAGGGCTTGGTAGCGTTCGGTAAGGCTCTCATAGGTTTTGGCGTATTCGTCTTGGTCGAGAGCCGTTATTGCATTGATGGCGATGCTTTTTTCAATCAGCCCTGCCACCACCTCCATTTCGGCGATTACCGATTGCAGTTCGGCGTCGATTTCGGTGTGATCGGAGAGGGCTTGCTTTATAAGTCTGCCGTCCTCAATCAAGGCTTCACGGTTCTCAATGAGGAAACTCAATGCCTGCCTCGTATATTCCTTGAGCGCATCCTCGGTCAAGTGGGGTGTAGTGCATTTCTCCGCACCCTTGAACTTATGGTTGCATTGCCATATCACACGGCGGTATTGGCTGTTGGAGTGCCACACCTTGGGACCGTATGGCTCACCGCAATCACCGCAAAATACTCTACCGGAGAATGGACTCTGCGAGAGGTTTCGGTGTGTGGATTCCTTCCGTCGGCGCAACTCCCCTTGAACCATATCCCAAGCTCTTGCGTCTATAATGGCAGGATGGCTGTTCTCTACGTAATACTGCGGAACCTCGCCCTCATTGACCTTCATCTTCTTGGTGAGGTAGTCGGTGGTGAAAGTCTTTTGAAGCCTGGCATCACCCTTGTATTTTTCGTTCGTAAGAATGCTCTCGATGGTACTGAATTGCCAGTTTTTCTTACCGCCGGGAGTTGGTATTCCGCTTTCGGTGAGATACTTTGCGATAAAGCTTGTTGACTTGCCCTCCATAAATAGGCGGTATATCAGCCTTACGATTTCGGCTTCTTCGGGTACGATCTCGGGCAGACCGTTTGCGCCCTTGCGGTAACCGAGAAATTGTTTATACGGAAGACTGACCTTGCCGTCCGCAAACTGCTTACGCTTGCCCCAGGTGATGTTCTCGGAAATGGAACGGCTTTCCTCTTGCGCAAGTGATGACATTATTGTAAGAAGAAGCTCTCCCTTGGAGTCGAATGTCCATATGTTCTCCTTTTCAAAGAAGACCTCAACGCCTTTTTCTTTGAGCTTTCGTATGGTGGTAAGGCTGTCAACGGTGTTTCTTGCAAAACGGCTGACCGACTTGGTAATGATAAGGTCTATCTTACCCGAGATGGCATCTGCGACCATTTGATTGAAGCCCTCACGCTTCTTGGTGTTCGTGCCGGAGATACCCTCGTCGGTATAGACCTTGACAAACTCCCATTCGGGGTTCGCCTTGATAAACTGTGTGTAATAATCGACCTGTGCCTCATATGAGGTGACCTGCTCCTCGCTGTCGGTGGAAACACGAGCGTAGCCAGCCACCTTACGGCGTGTTTGTGCTTGCGCCGATTTTCTTGTCCGCTGACTTATGGTTGCTGGGATAACGGTTACATTCTTGGCTGCCATAATGCTCCTCCTTTATTTCTTTGCTATCTGCGCCATTCTGAGCTGTCGAGCTCTTTCTTTCATCTCGTCCGTCCAGCTCTCGGCACGGGAGCGGTCTTTCCATCGTTTAACGGTTTGAGAGCCATCCTTGAAGCAGAACACCAAGGTGTTGTCCTTCTCGGCTTGGATAGCCGTTAAATCACCCATAGGGATATCTGCGGTCAGCTCGTAAAGAGTGCTTTCGGGAATCGCCTTGGAGGCACAAGCCTTTTTGCCGTGGGTGTTGTAGGTGGTGCATACCCAAATGATACCGGAAGCGGTGGTCTTGCGCCTGTATTTCTTTCCGCAGACCGAACACCTGATAAGCCCCGTAAAGGTATAGGTTCCGGCACTCGGTTTCTTTGCCGTATAGTATTCTGCTCTGCGGTGGATCTCCTCTTGCACCGCCTCAAAGGTAGCAATGTCGATGATGGCTTCGTGCGCTCCCTCAACGTGGTACTGCGGTTGTTCTCCGCAGTTTATCATCTTGCGCTTGTTGAGGTGGTTCTCGCTGTATGTCTTTTGTAAGAGAAGGTTGCCCGTGTAATTGTAATTCTTCAGAACCTTGAGAATGCCACCGATGCGCCAAGGCTTTCCTGTTCTTGTGCGAATGCCGTCATCGTTAAGACCTTTCATAATAGCGGTTGCGCCCAAGCCGTCCAGGTACTCACGATAAATGCGCCGAACCACCTCTGCTTCCTCGGGAACGATAACATACTGTCCGTTTTCACAGCGGTAACCAAGGACGAATCCGCTCCAAGGCTTGCCGTCCTCAAAGTTCTTCTTGATGCGCCACTTCATATTCTCGCTGACCGAAAGGCTCTCCTCCTGGGCGTAGGAAGCAAGGATGGTGAGCATCAGCTCGCCGTCAGCACTTGCCGTATGGATGTTCTGCTCTTCAAAGTACACGTCAACGCCCAGCTCCTTCAACTCTCGCACCGTGGTGAGAAGCGTGACCGTGTTTCGTGCGAATCGGCTGATCGATTTGGTGATGACCATATCCACGTTGCCGTTTCGGCATTCGTCAAGGAGCTTTTGGAAACCGTCACGCTTGTCCTTGGTTCCGGTGATTGCCTCGTCGGCATAAACGCCTGCATACTCCCAGCCGTTGTTTTGAATGTAGTCGCTGTAATAGCTGACCTGCGCCGATAGCGAGTGGAGCATCGCATCCTTTCCGCTTGAGACTCTGGCGTAGGCAGCCACTCTCTTTTTCTTGGGTGCGCTTTCGGCAAAACGCACTTGCTCGATTTTTCTTGTCATAGAATCCTCCTTTGTATCATTTTTAGGGTACTATATATATCACTCTAAACGCCCTGAAAGTCAAGCAATTTCTGCGAAAATACTATCCGAAGATATGCCGTACTTTTTGTTCAATACGTCAATGGCTTTCTTGTAATCGGAGGCGGTTAGAATGCCTCTTTTTACAAGCCTTTCGACGAGAGAAACGGAGGTGTGATAGAGGATACGCTGGGTAGGGTCATACGGATCTCGCTCGACGGGAAGCAAGGTAACACGTGCGACAGCAGTATTTACGACGGTTGTTTCCATAGCTCACAAACTCCTTTCCGCACTCCTCGCAAACGAGGGTGTAATATGCTTTTTTGTTGATTGCCTCGGGGTGGGAGTTCCACCAAGCCATACGGCACTTATCCGAGCAGAACTTCTTTTCACGTCTCCCCGTGGGTTGCGCCACAAATGCACCGCAAGTCATACAACGACGAGCACCGGGGAGGTCGGGATGACGGCGGATATGAGAGCGCACGGTGTTGGGTGAGAGATGAAGGATGAGGGCGATGTCCCCGGCGGACTTGCCTTCCATACGAAGGTTATCGATTGCAATTTTATCTTGCGGTTTCATATAAATGTCTCCTTTCTACGTGGTGGGAGAGCAACCACGGGGGCTACTCTCCCGTAATGGTAATTATGCCTTTACCTCAAGGCACTTGACGGCTTCGGGCAGAACGAGCTTTGCATCTACACGCTCGGAGGTGATGTAAGCAACCTGACCGTGGTCGGCATAACGCTCCACAAGACGCTTCACGCTGCGCTTGCCACGTTCGCCAATCCAGAAATAGGAGAAGTCACCGAAGAGCACAGGCTTATTGCCGGCATCGGCATCGGGCATCTCGTTTGTAACGTAAACGGGATAACCAAGAAGCGTGTCCAGTTCATCCTCATTCAAGGCTTTACGCCAAGCAGGCTTACCGTCATACAGACCAAGCTTTCTCAATCTCACTTCGGTATCCTCCGAAAGGATGAATACGGCATTTTTGCGGTAGGGCTCCTTGACCGAGAAGACAAGGTCAATAAGGTCATCGAAGGAAAGGTCGGCGGCGTTGTCGATAACCTTACCGACTTCTGCCTGATAGACGATGCCCACGGGCTTG
>JAZNOD010000170.1:0-4039 GCA_045580585.1 Eubacteriales bacterium | reverse complement strand
AGCATTATTTTAATTATCGAGGCTCATATAATAATCTTTGGCTACAGTAGAAATTTATCTTCTTTGCTTTCCGTATATCAAAAAGCCACCACGAAAACCGTGGTGGCTAATTTCATTTTACCGCTAATTATGCAGACGCTCTGGCGAGTCGTTATTTTTTATCCAAGCCGCAGGCGCAAGCCAAAGGCTTGGCATATCATCACGACGCAGTCGTGGATATCATCAAGGGCGGCTTGCCGCCCTTGTATCTCATCACGCGCCAGCGTGCATCTTGCCTGCGGCTTGATGATATCCAGCCCTTCGGGCTGATGATATACAACACTTCGCATTGATAATATACCGCAACAAGTTGCGGATGATACACCCCTTTTAGGCGTGATTTTTTGTTTTTATTACGGATTTAGCTGTTTATCCATCCATTTATAGCGGTTTTTCAAGAAATCTTCCAAGCGGTCGACCATTTTTTCGTACGTATCGTATTTTTTGTGCGAGCTTGGCTGTGAGGAGACGTTCTTGCCGAGAATGTCCCACACCTTAAAATTCATCTCGGCGGACGGGGCAACCAGTTTCGACATGGTCGCAACGCTGTCAAGTGCTTTTTTCAGCAGGGGCTCTTTTATCTCGTTCCAGCGTGCCTTGAATTTCTCCATGAACGCCTCGTCCTTCATCAGATAATTCATCCACGTCACCCAAACGTAGCCGCCGTCCTCGCCGACGGTCGCCCAATTGTCGGTCTTGTACCTGTAATAACTGCCAAAGCCGAGGTCAAAATCCCATATCGGGCCCATTTTCAGCTTGCCGCCCTTCTCCTTTATGAGATAGCAGCTTCGCCTGAAACAGCAATCGAGATTGTACGTCAGCTCGTGTATGATAACCCAGTCGATAAGGCTGTCGATATCTATATATTCCTCGTAATTTTCGAGCGATTTTACCGCAAGGTCGGCTTTTGCGACGTAATCAAACAGATAATTCAACTGCTCCTCGGTCAGCTTATCGCTGTCGGGGTGCTTTATTTTTACGTATTTGAGCGTAAAAGAATGGAAAAAATCGCGCCCAAGCACGTCGCCCTCGTCGTTTCCGCCAATTTCGAGCAGGTAATCGGTGTCTACGTCGGTATAGCTTTCCTCAAGGTCGATGCGCGCCTTTTTGACCTCAAGCTGTTCGCCAAAGGTATATACACCGCGGTACGTGCCGTTTACGAAAACGTCAACGGGGTATTGCGTGGAGTGGTAGGGGATATTCGTCATCACCTTACCCATCTCCAGCGCCACGTAATTCTGTATCAGGCTTCTGTCAACGTAATTTGCAAGCAGCACCCAATCCTTTGCGGCGCTCATGCCCATTACGGATGTTTTTTCGTCAAATTTTAGCTTGTACGGCGTTTTGTCAAAATTCCAACTGAAATGCCCCCTGCCGCGGATATTCACCTCGGTGCTGTCAAGCGCGGGGAAGTCCCCTGCGGCGTTCGCTGTGTCCACGCGTATTTTCGCGCGCAGATATTCCTCGCGCGAGGTGACCTCTTTGCCGCCGTCAATGTCTATGTAAAATACGGGCAGATTGTACGTAATGCGCTCGGTCACTATCTTATAATTTCTCTTGCCGCCATTGCCGTCCTCAATGCAGAGCGTTTGCTCGCTTTGGGAAAGGTCGAGCTTTTTTGTAATAACGTTTCCGTCGTCAAGCTCGATACGCGCGGCGGCGTCTTCAAGCGCGTGATAATTTACAAGGTAGGACAGCGCGGTGAACAGGGTGTTGCCCTGAATGCTCCACTCGATATCCGAGTCAAGCAGGGGATTTTCCTTGGCAGTCAGCGAAAAAGAGGTTATTTTCTTTGTTCCATCGCCGCCGATGCCGTATTTTTCGCGCAGATCTGTGCCGTTGTACGATTTGACGTTCAGCAGACTTGCCGCCTGTTCCTCGTCGGTATACGGCGCGCCCGAAAGCCACGTCAGGTCGCAGTTGGGCGCGTCTATTATGAAATCGGGCGCAGTCGTTTGCACGGCACCCGAGACGGATATATCAATGCTCAGCGCCGCGTCCGTTTCTATCACTATGGGGTGATCAAAGGTAACGTCCGCCTCTATCGAGAAGGAAACGGGAACACTAAAGCGCACGGCGGAGAGCATTTTTAGCGGTTCGACTATATGTATCACGGTTTCGGGTATGAGGCTCCGATCCATGGCGAGCGCCGATAGCCTCTCGAACGATGAAACGCTCCTTTGGGTTTTTTCGGGTATTGTGATTTCGGGAATTGTTGTTTCGGGAATTGTTGTTTCTGGAACCGTGGTACTCGGCAGTGTGGTTTCGGGAATCGTGGTTTGGGGCGGAGTATAGCTTTGCTCCTGATGCGGCGTTTGCGTGGGCGCGCCGTCCTGCGGCGCGTTCGCGCAGGCGGTAAGGACGGACATGAGCAATGCTATCGCCAAGAGGAAGGATATTTTTTTCATTTTATTTACCCACGCAGAATTTTGAGAATATTCCGTCAATAAGGTCGGCGCGGACGGTGTCGGCTCTGCCGTCAAGCTCACCGAGCGCACCTGCGGCATCTTCAAGGCACACGCCTGCAATATCGGGCGGAAAGCCGCTGTCGATGGTGTCGGCGGCGGCGGCGAGAGCGTCCTTTGCGCGCGCAATGGCGTCGTACTGACGCGCGCCCATAACTATCGCATCGGCGGAAATGTCAAGCTCGCCGTCGATAAAGAGCGAGGAAACGAGTGCTTCAAGATTGTCCTTGCCCTCGCCCGTGAGTGCGGAGAGGCGTGCGCGCAAGCCAAAGCGTGAGAACAGCTCCTCGGCTTCGCGGGACGGGGGGGCATCCACCTTGTTAAGGACCGCTATGACCTGACCGCCGTGAGAGAGAAGGCGTTCGGCGAGCGCGGCATCGTCCGCGTCGGGCGCACGGGTGGAGTCTATCACGTAGAAAACAAGCTCCGCACCGTCTATTTTTTCAAGCGCGCGCTTGATCCCGATGGATTCTACCTCGTCGGCAGATTCAGCGCGGATCCCCGCGGTGTCAAAAAGGCGCAGTGTAACGTCGCCAAACGCGACGGTGGCACAAAGCACGTCGCGCGTAGTTCCCGCAATATCGGTGACTATTGCCTCGTCCTCTCCGACGAGAAGATTATAAAAGCTGCTTTTGCCCGCATTGGTCCTGCCGCAGATAACGGCGGGAATGCCCTGTGCCACGGCTCGTCCCGTGCGGTAGGTGGCGGCAAGAGATGCGGTTTTTTCTATCAGCGTGCCGATCCGCGCGCGCGTTTCCTCGGCTGAAATAGAGCCGAGGTCTTCCTCGGGAAAGTCCACCCGTGCGTAGATATCGGTCAGCAGGGCGCTTATCTCGTCGCGCAGCTCTGCGCACGCTGTGCCGAGCTTGCCCGACATACCGCTTCGTGAGAGTCTGAGCTGTGCATCAGTCCCCGCATCGAGCAAAAGTCCGAGTGCTTCGGCTTCGTCAAGTCCGATCTTGCCCGATGCAAAGGCGCGGCGTGTGAATTCGCCCGCCTCGGCGTGGCGTGCGCCCGCGCCAAGGCAAGCCTCAAGCACGCGGCGCGTTACGAGCGCGCCGCCGTGACAGCAGATCTCCACGGTGTCCTCGCCCGTAAAGGACGCAGGGGCGCGAAAAAGCACGGCAAGTCCTTCGTCGATGCACAGACTGCCGTCGGGGGTAAATATTTTGCCGAAAATGGCGCTCCGCGTGCGTTTTTGCGAAAGCGTACCGCCCGATGCGGGACGGAATATGCGCTCGGCGACCTTTGCCGCGTCGCCGCCTGAAATGCGGATGAGCGCAACCCCGCCCTTTCCCTTCGGCGTGGATACGGCGGCTATGGTGTCAAAAGAAATTTCTCTCATTAATATATACCCTCGATTTTGTTTATGCTTTATTATAACACGGATGTAGGATGGGTGTCAACTACAAAAACGCCAAAAGCGCGCAGGGTAAAAAGTCACAGGCGCACCCGAAGGGGGTGCGCCTGTGTTTATGTTTTAATTAGTTGAATTTCTTCTTGGAAGCGATAACGGTTCCGCCAAGAGCTACAAC
>JAZNOD010000169.1:0-12092 GCA_045580585.1 Eubacteriales bacterium | reverse complement strand
GGTATCTTCCTGCGGCGGCGATGCCTGCCACGAGGTCGGCGTTAACGTCGATAAAGGTGGTGTGCGCTCCGGAAAGGAAGAAGCGCTTTGCGATAAAGCCTCTGCCGATATTACCGGCTCCGTACATTACAGCTTTCATTTTTTACTCCTTAAGTTATATATATTATTATATTATAAATTAACAACGACTTCAAGTCTCGCTCTGCTTTTTAGTGATTCTGAATTTTCCGAAGTTACAGAAGCGGTAGTATAGGTAGACCGAGGTGGAATTGAGCGCCCAGCCTGCGGGGTACGCCATACCGAGCCACATCAGCGTGTTCGAAACGTAGTTTGAAACGATGAAAAGGTATATTTGTCTAAATCCTACAAAGGCGGAGAGCATTATAACCATAGGGATCTTCGTATGTCCCGCACCGCGCAGGGCGGCGGCGTATACCTGATTTACGCAACAGAAAAGGTAGAACGGCGTTATACGGCGCAGAAGCATTGCGGCGTTTTCGGCAATCTCGGGAGTGGCATTGAAAACAGGTGCTATGCTTTCCGCAAAAAAGATTATAGGTATTATCGCCACGATAGATGCGGCGGTCGCCATAAGATAGGCAATATTCGTTCCGCGCTTTGCCCTTTTGATATCGCCGTTGCCGAGGTTTTGCCCGACGAAGGTGGTTATCGCAAGTCCCAAGGACTGCGCGGGCAAAAAGAGAAGCTGGTCTATCTTTGAATAGGACGTCCACGCGCCGAGCGCAACCTTTTGCGGTATGCCGTCAACTCCGCCGATGTAGGACTGCACGAACACGTTGGAAAATGCGGTAAGTGCCATTTGTATTGCGGCAGGCAAGCCTATGGAGAATATCCGGCGGAGTATTTTTTTATCTACCCGTATCTGTCGGGGGATGAGGCGCACCCACGTGTCGTTGCGCAGGAGTGTGATCACCGTAAGCACCGCGGAGAGACATTGCGCGATAACCGTAGCAAGCGCAACGCCGTCAACGTCCATACCGAAGCCGAAAACGAACAGCACGTCAAGAACTATATTCGTGACGGCGGAAACGACGAGGAAGTAGAAGGGGTGGCGCGAGTCGCCGACAGCGCGGAGAATTCCCGCGCCGATGTTATAGACCATAAGACCGATAACACCTGCGAAATATATAATAAGGTAGGTTTTTGCGTAAGGGTAGACGCTTCCGTCCTTACCGAGCATCAGCTCGACCATCAGCGGCGTGAAAAGCACGCCCGCGATCGTGATGAAAACGCCCATAACGAGCGTAATGGCGATAGAGGTATGCGCCGCGCGGCGCACGCCTTCCTCATCCTTTGCGCCGTAGTACTGGGAGATAACTACTCCCGCACCGCTTGAAAGACCGAGGAAAAAGCCGATAAGGATATTGATAACGGGGGCGACACTTCCGACAGCGGCGTAGGCATCGTCGATGCCCGTCTGTCCGATAACGAAGGTGTCCACCATATTATACAGTTGTTGAAAGAGGTTTCCTACGAGAATGGGTAGGGTGAATTTAATAAGTTTTTTTACGATACTGCCCTCGGTCATATCGATTTGCGCTTCTTGTGCGCGTGAACGGGGCTTTGCAAGGGTCATAGAGAAGTGTCACCTCTTTTGGATTTTGCGTTAAAAAATATTATATCACAAAATACGGGAAAAAGCAATAAAAAAGGGGTAAAAAGCCCCTATTTTATTTCATATGAAATAAATTCATCAAGGAAAAGGGCTTTTGTTTCTTACCCGCGGTCATTGCAAGGTATATTAAACAAATCTTGCGTTTTAAAAGAGGCTTTTTATGTGTTTTTGTGATAAAAATGGCTCAAAGCGGCAAAAAACTTTACAGCAAACTTGACACCTGACAAAATTTGTGGTAAAATATCGGCGTTAATTGATAAACCCAAGAGGTCTTAAATGGAAAATCAACTCAGAGAACAGATATTGAAGTTAAAAAAAGAAAAAAACGCCGTCATCCTTGCGCACTACTACGCGCCCGCCGAGGCGCAGAGCATCGCCGACTACGTGGGCGATTCCTTCTACCTTGCCAAGGTCGCCAAAAACAGCGCGGCGGATATCATCGTATTTTGCGGCGTTTCTTTTATGGGCGAGAGCGCGAAGATACTAAATCCCGACAAAAAAGTGCTGATGCCCGATCTTACTGCGGGTTGCCCGATGGCGCACATGGTCGCCGAGGGGAAGATCAAGGAGATGCGCGATAAGTATGCCGACCTTGCGGTCGTCTGCTACATAAACTCCACGGCGGAGCTGAAGCGTCAGAGCGACGTTTGCGTGACCTCGTCGGGCGCGGTAAAAATCGTCAAGGCACTGCCTAATAAAAATATTTTCTTTATCCCCGACAGAAATCTCGGCAGATTCGTGGCGGCGCAAGTCCCCGAAAAGAATATCATCATAAACGACGGTTGCTGTCCGATACACGCAGCCATTACCAAAGAGCAGCTTCTTGAGCAAAAGCGTGAGCATCCAACGGCGCCGATACTCATTCACCCCGAGTGCGAGCCTGAATTGCTTGAAATATCGGATTACGTAGGCAGCACTGCGGAGATCATCGACTACGTGTCAAAAAGTCCGCTTGATGAATTCATTATTTGCACCGAGGACGGCGTTGATTATCAGCTTATAACGGATAACCCGCAAAAGAGGTTTTATTATCCCAACCCCCGTCCGTGTTGCGTGGATATGAAACTCAATACGCTCGGGAACATTCTGTCCGTACTTGAAAAAGAGGACAACGAGGTACTTGTTGATGAAGCGGTCGCGCGTGAGGCGATAGGGCCGCTTGACAGGATGCTTGAATTAGGAAGGTAAGAAATGAAAACTGACGTTTTAATTGTCGGCAGCGGTGTGGCAGGCTTGTATTGCGCCCTTAATCTGCCGAAGGACAAGAACATAATAGTAGTAACGAAGAATAAAGCACGCAGGAGCGACTCTTTCCTTGCTCAGGGCGGTATCTGCGTTTTGCGTGACGAGGCGGATTACGATTCCTTTTACGAGGATACGATGAAGGCGGGACATTACGAGAACAATCCCGACTCCGTACATATCATGATCCACTCGTCTCAAGAGGTCATTTCAGACCTCGTCTCCTACGGCGTTCGCTTTGAGAAGAACGGCGAGGAGTTCGTTTACACCCGAGAGGGCGCGCATTCCAATCAGCGTATTCTATTTCACGAGGATGAAACGGGCAAGGAGATAACATCTCACCTGCTTGAAACGGCAAGAGCGAGGGAGAATATCACCATCATCGAAAATTATACGATGGTGGACCTCATTTGTGAGAACAATGAATGCCGCGGCATCATCGGACACGATGAGAACGGTGTGTATTCTGCCATCGGGGCGGATTATACCGTGCTTGCAACGGGCGGCATCGGCGGTATTTTCGAGCATTCCACAAACTACAAGCACCTGACGGGCGACGCGATAGCTCTTGCGCTCAAATACGATATTAAGTTACAGCATATTGACTATATTCAGATCCACCCCACTACACTTTATACCGAAAAGGAAGGAAGCCGCGAGTTTCTGATCTCCGAGTCGGTGCGCGGCGAGGGCGCGATCCTGCTCAACTCCAAGGGCGAGCGATTTGTCAATGAGCTTTTGCCTCGCGACGTGGTAGCAAACGCAATTTTTGCCGAAATGAAAAAGGAAGGCAGCAAGCACGTCTGGCTCTCAATGGCACCCATTCCCGAGGATGAGATAAGGACGCACTTCCCTAATATTTATCAGCGTTGTCTTGACGAGGGCTACGACGTGACGAAGGAGCCCATCCCCGTAGTGCCCTCACAGCATTATTTTATGGGCGGCATTGACGTTGACAGGTACAGTAAGACCTCTATGGAGCGTCTTTATGCCGCAGGAGAAACGGCTTGCAACGGTGTTCACGGCAGAAACCGACTTGCGAGCAACTCACTTCTTGAAAGTCTCGTGTTTGCAAAGCGTGCCGCACACCACATCGCGGATGGCTACACGGCGCTTGAGGGCGAGCTTGAAATCTCAGTTGACGAATCAAAGTACGAAAATTACAAAGAAGAGTATAAAGCAGCCGTTCTTGCGGCGATCGAAAAGGAGAAAAACAGCCATGAATAATATTACGATGAAGATGAACGCAGACGAGCTGATCTTGCAGGCTCTGCGCGAGGATATCACGAGCGAGGACATCACCACAAACTCCGTTATGCCGCGCTGTCAGGCGGGAGAGGTCGACCTCATATGCAAGCAGGACGGCGTAATAGCGGGGCTTGAGGTGTTCAAGAGAGTATTTGAGCTTCTTGATGAGAAAACAGAGGTCATCTTCTACTGCAAGGACGGTGACAGTGTAAAAAACGGTGAGAAGATAGGTCTTGTCCGCGGTGACATTCGCGTGCTTCTTTCGGGTGAGAGAACTGCGCTTAACTATTTGCAGAGAATGAGCGGTATTGCAACCTACACAAGAGAGATAGCGGATCTTCTCAAGGGCACGGGTACGAAGCTTCTCGACACCAGAAAGACCACTCCAAATATGCGTATTTTTGAAAAATACTCGGTCAAGGTCGGCGGCGGATATAACCACAGATACAACCTCAGCGACGGAATCCTTCTCAAGGATAACCACATCGGCGCGGCAGGCGGCGTGAAGGAAGCTGTCAGAATGGCAAAGGAATACGCGCCCTTCGTCCGTAAGATAGAGGTAGAGGTTGAAAACCTTGATATGTTAAACGACGCTCTTGAAGCGGGCGCGGATATCATTATGCTTGACAATATGAGTGTTGAGGATATGAAAAAGGCAGTTGAGCTTTGCCGAGGAAAAGCGGAGACCGAGTGCAGCGGAAACGTAACGAGAGAAAACGTGGCACGCCTTGTGGACATCGGTGTTGATTACATTTCAAGCGGTGCGCTGACGCACTCTTCTCCCATTCTTGACCTTTCTCTGAAAAACCTCCACGCGATATAAGGAGGAGTTATGAAGGTAGCCGAAAGAAGAAAAGCAATCGTTAACTTGCTTTTATCATCCAAGGAGCCTGTTTCGGGAAGCGCGCTTGCGCAGAAATTCAATATCTCTCGCCAGATCATCGTGCAGGATATCACCGTGCTTAAGGGAACGGGATACGAGATCCTCTCAACGAGCCGCGGCTACGTGATGCAGAAAAATCCTCTTGCCGAGAGGGTGTTCAAGCTGAAGCACACTACCGAACAGACCGAGGACGAGCTTTCGTGTATAGTAGGGCTTGGCGGCACGGTGGTCGACGTGTTCGTGTGGCATAAGGTGTACGGAAAGGTCGAAGCACCGCTTAACATCTTTTCTATGATGCACGTAAAGCAGTTTATGGAAGGTGTCAGAACGGGAAAGTCGACGGAGCTTATGCACATAACGGGCGGATATCACTATCACACGGTTCGCGCGGAAAACGAAGCGGTCCTTGACCGCATCGAAGCCGCACTCAATGAAAGAAATTATATCGTTCCCGAAATATAAAAGAACGGTAAGCGAAACGGCTTTTAGCCGTCTCGCTTTTTGGCGTTTTATGGGGCGGTTTAATGAAACGAAAATACAGCTATTTTGACGGCAAAAAGCATACCTAACGTGAGCATTCTTGTATCCCCGTCCAATATGTGATCGCTGTTTTTATTACAATTCTTGAGGCTCTCGCTATTATCGGAATCGTGACCGCGCTCTGTTATTATGTTCCGTACTTTTATCTTGCAGCGTGGGAAACGGAAATATTTTGCGTGCTCCGCATTATCGCCTCCGATGATAACCCCGATTATAAAGTACCGTGGTTACTGTTTGTTCTGATTATCCCCATTGCCGGCTTTATGCTTTATTTTATGTTTTAGAAGCGATTTATTAAACGCTTGGATGCTTTAAAAAGTAAGGGCTATAAATAGGATGACGGCGAGTTGTTTTCTGTACTCGAGAAAGAAAATCCCACAATTGCTTCTCAGGCAAAGATGCTGACGGGTATTGCGGAAGCGCATTTGTTTACCGATACCAAGCAGGAATATTTTCCTCTTGGCGAGGATATGCATCACCGTTTGCTTGAAGACTTGGAAACCGCCCAACGGTTTATCTATATGGAATACTTCATCATTGAGGAAGGCAAGTTTTGGAACTCCACTATTGACGCTTCAAATTCTTTGTTGTATACTACAAAAGTCAGATTCCCTTAAGGAGTATAATTTTAACGTTAGACAGATTTTAACGGTTCTCATTTGCGATTTCCGAAAATTCTCGCAGCTATCCTAAGCCTGCCACGCGGAAGATTTCCAAATGCGAACTGAAAAGCCGCCGCGCGCGTATCTCACCGCAAGAAAAGAGCTTGAGAGCTTTTATTATCAAATTGCAGATCGGAGCAACAGCAAATGACAAACCAAGAAATACAGAGCTTGCTTGAAAAACAGCGGGCATATTACAGAAGCGGAGCGACAATTCCCGTCAAATTCCGTATTGAGCAACTCAAAAAGCTATATGAAACGGTAAAAAAATATCAAAACGAAGTTAATGATGCGCTTACAAGCGATCTTGGCAAAAGCCATTTCGAAGGCTTTATGTGCGAAAGCGGCTTGGTACTGACGGAGATCTCCTATATGATCAAGCACACGAAGAAATTCGCAAAAAGAAAGACGGTCGCAACACCGCTGGCACAGTTCCGTTCGCGTAGCTATAAACAGCCCGTGCCATACGGAAACACGCTCATTATGAGCCCTTGGAACTATCCGTTTCTTTTAGCACTCGATCCCTTGGCTAACGCTATCGCCGCGGGCAATACGGCAATCGTGAAGCCGAGCGCATATTCCCCCGCCACAGGTAAAATCGTGGAAAAGATCATTGCGGAATGCTTTGCACCCGAATACATAGCGGTAGTTATGGGCGGCAGAGCCGAAAACACCGCACTTCTTGATCAGAAATTCGATTTTGTGTTCTTTACGGGTAGTCAGGCAGTAGGTAAGGAGGTGCTTCGCCATGCGGCAGAGCATCTGACTCCTGTTGTATTGGAGCTTGGCGGAAAAAGTCCTTGTATCGTAGATGCGAGCGCAAACGTAAAGCTTGCCGCAAAGCGTATCGTGTTCGGAAAATATCTTAACTGCGGTCAGACCTGCGTTGCTCCCGACTATGTCCTCTGCGAGAGCTCGGTCAAGGATGAATTTGTCAGGGCCGTCGTTGAGCAAATCAAAAAGCAGTACGGTGAAGATCCCCTCGCAAGCAAGTATTACGGCAAGATCATCAATGAAAAGCATTTTGCGAGAATTTGCGGATTGATAGATAAAGAGAAGGTAGTCATCGGCGCAAACACGAACCTCGATACCTGTCAGATAGCTCCCACCGTGATGGATAACGTGACGTACGACGATGCGGTTATGGGTGAGGAGATCTTCGGACCCATTATGCCGATCCTTGCGTTTGACGATTTTGATGCGGTAATTGACGAGCTTAAAGGCAAAGATAAACCCCTTGCGCTCTACCTGTTTACAAGCGACAAAAAACATATAAAGCGTGTGACCACCGAGCTTTCCTACGGCGGCGGTTGTATCAACGACGTTGTCATTCACCTTGCCACAAGCGAAATGGGCTTTGGCGGCGTGGGAGAAAGCGGAATGGGCTCGTATCACGGCAAGGAGGGATTTGATACCTTTTCGCACTATAAATCCATTGTTGATAAAAAGACGTGGCTCGACCTGCCAATGCGCTATCAGCCGTATGATAACAAATTTTACGAAAAGTTATTGCATATTTTTTTGAGGTAATTCATGAAGAAAACACAAAAGCTATTGTTGGCTGTGAATATCATTATTATTTCTGCGCTTTTTGTACTGAACTACTTTTACCAAAGCAACGGCTTTGACTTTGCGCTGAAATGCGTATGCAGCACCCTGTTCGCTTTGCTTGGAGTCATTAACCTTATTTATTCTTTGGCGAATAAGGCGGATAATAAGAATTTCTATATAAGTATGGCGGTAGGAGTTATTTTCGCCTTTCTCGGAGACGTGCTGATCGAATACAATTTTATCGTAGGCGCGGCAATGTTCGCTATCGGACACGTTTGCTTCGTGTCGGCGTATTGCTTTATACAAAAAATACAAAAGCTTGATTATATCGTTAGCGGTGCACTCTTCCTTGTAGGTATTTTGTTTTTTACGTTCTGCCCGTCGTTTGCGTTTGGCTCAGAGACAATCCGTATGGTGGCTATCATCTATACTCTTATACTCTCTACGATGCTCGGAAAAGCGGTAGGTAATCTTATAAGGGAGAAAAATACCGTCAACAAAACGATCGCTCTGGCGAGTGCTTTGTTCTTATTTTCGGATATGATGCTGTCGCTGGATTGCTTCGCTGAGCTGTTTAGCTGGGCATATAACGCCTGCATGGGAACTTACTATCCGGCTCTTTGCCTGTTGGTATTGTCGATGTGTTTGAAATCAATTAAAAACAGCCGCCAAAGGTAAAGCCAAAAGTGCCTGTCTCATTAAAATAGCCTAAAAAAGAAAAGCGGATGCTTTTTGCCGAAAAGGTATTGAGCATCCGCTTGCTTTTTAATTAAATCGCAAAACAAACTAAAAGGCGAGGTAATTATACACCAATAAGAGACAGAAAACCGGTAGTTTTGACAACAGATTTCGGTTTTTTGTCTTTCGGGCAGAAAATCTTTTGGCGAGACCGCCAAGAAACTTGGGAAAGACCGTTCCGCCATTTCCGGAGAAGTCAGAAAACATTCTCTTATTGAACGCTCCGGCTACGGAGCAAACGGTTACAACGCCTGTGTGCATCGGGATAGCTGTGCCAAGCTTCACGTATTCTCAAGCAGATCCCAGATGTGTCGTGATGACACCTAAACTGTTTAGAAGATAACGAAAATTTAACGGCGGATACCCTCATATTGTGGTGCATTCGGGGTAGCGTTTTGGATTTCAAAAATTTGAAATTTCAACCTACCTCTTGTTGGGTGCGCCCTTTTGATACCTTGACCGCCGTTTTATCCCTTGCGTTTCGTTTACAAATGTTGCATTTTACTTACAAAACTTGCGTTTCGCTTACAAACCGTGCATTTGAATTTACAAACTTGCGTTTCGCTTACAATTGTTGCACTTCGTTTTACAAATGCGACATTTCGTTTTACTATTAAGCAGACAAACCACGCTAAAAATAAAAAAATTAACGTTTATCGTTAAAAAACTCTTGACAAACATAAAATCTCGTGCTATACTGTCATCACAATACAACGTCAGGAGCAGTAATTATGAAAAATCTAAAAAAATCTGCAAGCATACTGTACAATCTTTTTAACATTTTATTTTTCCTCGCTTTATTTGCATTTTGCGCATCCATAATAGCATCAGCGCTATTTTTTATTTTGGACGTTCCCGCCGACACCTTGCAGCTCGGAATATTGGAATTTTCCTTAAACAGTGAAACCATCGACAGTCAAAGCCTTGAATTAAGGCTCGTCATGCTGGCTGAAATGTTGAATATAGCGATCAGCTGTGCATTCGCCGCGCTTATCTGCAAAAAACTAAAGAGCATTATGCTCCCCATTAAAAACGGTGAGCCGTTTATTGAAACCATAGGCACAGACGTACGAAAGCTCGGAAACATAATTATCATATTCGGTTTGTGCTACACGGTCGCGCAGATAGCACTCACCGGTGCATTTGCTCTATTTATCGGAAAATACGGACATATATTCCAAAACGACTACATCCTCTCGTGCAAAATCATGACGACCTCGGATTTCGGCGGCTGGATAGCCGCCGCGCTGGTCGTGTATTTGCTCGCTTATGTCTTTGAATACGGCATGCAACTTCAAAAGCTTTCCGACGAAACTCTGTGAGGTGTGGTATGGCAATAATTTTACGCCTTGACCGCATTATGGCGGACAGAAAAATGTCATTGAACGAATTATCCGAAAAAGTGGGGATAGCAAACGTCAACCTATCCAAAATAAAGACGGGAAAGATAAGCGCTATACGTTTTTCAACTCTTGAGGCAATATGCGACGTTCTCGACTGCCAGCCGGGCGATATCCTTGAGTTCAAGCGCAACGAAAAAAACGGCGCGGAATAAAACCGCCTTGCACCGCGCCGCATAAGCAAAAAACGGACATCGTTAGGATGTCCGTTTTTGCCGTTTATGGGGTATAATTTCTGATAATTTCCATAATATCGCGCCGATAGACGTTGCCGTCAAGAACGTCGCCGTTCGGTGAAAACGACACGCAGCGCACGTCGCGCGGGTCCTCAACGTATGGGTTTTCGGGCAGAGTGTCCGTAAAATATTCGGCAAGATATTTAAGCGCATTCCCCTCGGGAAAAACGACGTTTCCCTCATTCTCTCCAACGTCCATATCGGCAAAGCTATCAAGTATCTCGCGCGTTTTGCGGTTGTACGGATTGTCGTCTGCGGAGCTTACGAGCCACGCGGGCTGAAGCTGAAGCGGAATACCGCACCGCAGTGCTTGCTCGGTAAAAAGCCGCACCGTATCAAGCGGAATGCTCTCCTGATGAAAGGCGTCAACAGAAAGTCGCAGGTCGTTTACGCCGCACTCGGCAAGCCGCGCCGCAATTTCGCCTGTTCTTTCCGCATTTTTTGAAAAATAACCGTTGGTGATGACCTGACGCTTTGGTATATTCATCTCCCTTGCGGCACTCATAACGGCAAAGACCGCCTCGGGGTACAAAAGCGGCTCTCCGCCAAAGGTCATGACCGTTTTAATATCGTACCCTGCCGCGATCTTGCGCACCGCATCCGCGGCAACGCGCGGATCGATATGCTCGCCGCAAGCGGCGTGCTCTCCCTCGGAGCAATGCTTGCACCGTCCCGTGCAGGCATTCGTTACAACGAACTCTATTTTCTTTAAATTTTTAAGATACCGATTCATACCGTACCGCCTTGCAAAATTTCTGTTTTTATTATACATTCTTTTCAACGCAAATACAATATGCTTTGAAAAAACGGTAAAATTGCAATCTCCTTTTGCAAAACAGCGTATATTTGGTAAATAATTCAACCGCCGTTTGATTTTATCAACACCGTCTCCATTGAAATCAACCGCCGTTTGTGTTATACTATATACAGCAAAAAAGGCTTTCAATATTTCAAAGGAGAACTGTTATGGGCATCGAAACGATGGGGAAAAGAATTGCGGCTTTGCGCAAAGAAAGAGGGGTAAAGCAGGACGAGCTTGCAAGCTTTGTCGGAGTCAGCACCCAAGCGGTTTCCAAATGGGAAAACGGCGGTGCACCCGATATTGAGCTTTTGCCCAAAATAGCCGATTTCTTTTCGGTATCCGTAGATTTTTTGTTCGGACGGAGCGTTACGGATTACAGCGATCTGCAGTCCGCCCTGATAGAAAAGGTCAACTCCGCGCCGCCCGAGCAACAGTTCAAGCAGATATTCAACTACTGCTGGGATATGGAGCGCGCCCTGATGGCTGACAAGAATTCGATAGAACGCGGCAGTATCGAGGACTACGAAAACGAGCTTGACGAAAAAGCGCAACGCTATTCGTCAATGATGTCCGACTACGGCTTTACCCGAATGGGCATTGCAAACCGCCTGCAATATTTTTTGATAGTACCCGAAACGAAGGACACCGATGCGGCGTATTTCAACGGCATCGACTACCCCGCCTTTTTCAAGGATTTCTCGGACGCGGACGTTTTTTACGCCTGCGTTATGCTGCACAAGCGTGCGGGCGACAAAGCGTTTACCGAAAACCTGCTTGTCAACAAGCTGAAAATTGACGTAGATAAGGCAAAGCAGATACTTATTGTTCTCGAAAAATATAATTTGATCTACAAAACGCAAATAGAGATGGACGATGAGATACAAACGGTATATAATTTCAGACCCACACCGTCTTTTGCGGCATTTTTGATATTTGCAAGAGAAATGATAAAAACGCCAAACTACTTTATCTATTACAGCGGCGGCAGAAAAAAGCCGTATCTCAAATAAAAACAAGGGTGAGTCAAATGCAAAAACGCATTTGACTCACCCTTGTTTTACATAATGAATCACAGTATTTTAACAAGCTCCCCAAATACGGCAGACCAAAGCCACCACGAAAGCAACAAAAGCGCGATCCCGACGATCGCCTGC
>JAZNOD010000168.1:0-4387 GCA_045580585.1 Eubacteriales bacterium | reverse complement strand
CTCGCACTTCTTTGTGTGCTTGTACTTCTTCGTCTGTTGTTCAATTTTCAATGACCTTCGCAGTCCTTCTCGCGGACAGCTTTTATATTATACCGCTTCCTTCCCCTTTTGTCAATACTTTTTTTGAATTTTTTTTAATTTTTTTTGATTTTTTGAAATTTCTTTTTAAATTGCCAAAACAATGTCCAAAATAATAAAAATCACCCCCGAAGGAGGCGCAAATGACTTCAAAAAGCACTATTATCGCATCAATTTTACAGAGAAAGACGATTGAATATCTTTTAGTGGGCATAATCGGCGGAGTTACGTACTTCGCTCTCGAGGTATTATGGCGCGGATGGTCACACGTAAGTATGGCGGTTTGCGGCTCGATTTGTTTTATTTCCTTTTATTATATTGAATCGCAAATCGCCTTTCGACGGCTCCCGCTTATATTCAAAGCCGTAATCGGCGGAATATTCATCAGCGTGCTTGAGTTGGCGGCAGGGCTCATCCTTAACAAGCTACTTTACCTTAACATATGGGATTATTCAAACGTATCCAATAATTTCCTTGGGCAGGTCTGTTTGGAAATGAGCATTTTGTGGATATTACTTTCTTTTTTTGCTTTTCTACTTTGCGATATAATAAGAAGAAACATCTTCTTGAGGGCATAAACGAGCGACTAAAGCGCTTTCTAAAATAGCGTCTGCCATAGCTGCTCTATCTATCATGAGATCGCACACACGCGCGCTTTCGCTATCCTTTAACTCCTCAAGCGCCATCGATGCCGCCGATGATAGATTTTTAGGAAGCTTCGCAAAATCCGCTTTTCTCACGAAACTGACGATTTCGCGCGGAGAGTAGTTGCCGTTGGTGTTCATAAAGCCGTAGGGACATATACGCAAGTATCTGCATTTTAGTGCAACTTTAAGGTTTTCTGCATCATATCGGTATTTAAGTATGTCCATTTCTTTTCCTTTTATCTCGCTCTTTTTGTTTTTATGGGTTGTACGCTGCAAGATCCGCTGCTACCATATTTGTGACGACAAGGGACAGCGTCGGAGTTGAGAAGTATTACCTCATCAGCAGGCAGTTTTCTCACACCGAATTCAATGGAAGGAACTATCCCTCCCGCAGAAAAGATAATACCTTTTCGTCCGGCGGACAGTAAAACTCCGCCGCGCGTAAGTTTCGCTTCAGTAAAAATAGAAATACACTCATCATTCTGATAGGTTATATCAATTTTTGCTGTGTAGCGATACTTTTTAAAAAGAAAACGCTTTCGCGGATCACTATCCGCTTCATACTCTTCCTTGGCACGCGGTCCAAGCGAATCGTTTACATATTTCTCTTGAGCTTGTGAGAGCTTACGGAAATATTCAGCGGCTATACCTCGCGAATCCATTGACGGTACATCTATCCTCGTCTGCGCTACGGCGACGCCATCCTCTGAAAAAATACAAAATTGCCTCGTTTCAATATAAAGGCTGTTGCCCTCAACTAAAACTTTGTGTTTTTTCTCTCTCACAGCGCACCTCCGAGCTGACCCTTGTCACTATTATATATTCGCAAAAGCGGTGATAATATTACAAGTAAAAATATCCACTCAAAAAACTTCTTTTGATAAAAAGGGGCAGAGTAATTAAGATGCAGAAGCCGCGCTTTGGTTTCCGTCGGCGTATAGATATACGCCGACAAAAACCAAAGCGCGGCTAAAAAACACACGTAAAAATCGAAATTCGCGAGGATCTCTACCTTAAAAACCGCTTTCTCCGTCATATCAGACGGAAAAAGCGGTCTTTTCTTTGTTAATTTATTCGTGTGTTTTGGTTCTTCGCTGAATGAATCAGCACCCAAATAATATTTAGTTTATTCGCCTTTGATCCGGAGTTTGATCGTAAGAAGGTCGGCACTCGTATGCAAACCGTCCTCGTTGCAATCGGCAGCCTCGGCGTAAATTCCGGTAAGCGCCTTACCCGACGTCATCGACTGCGACATTGCAAGACTATCAGAGGAGTCTATAACTCCATCGCCCACAATGTCGCCAAGAACAATTAGCGTTAGCGTTTGCGTTTTCGATTCAATTTCCGAGGTCACGGTGTAACCTGTGCCAAGCGATTGGTCTGAAGCGTTAGCCCCCGATGCGGTTGCAAAGCTCAGATTACTATCCTCAAACAGCTCCGCGATCTCGTCTGCGGTCAATAGCTTATCCAATCGCAAGTACCTATTAGTTTTGTCGTATTCAACCCCCGTTAGGTCCATACCCGTGGCAAAGGTGAAGAAAGCGAGCCCCAATGCATCTCCGTCAAAACAGTAGACCGTATAATTTCCAGATCCGCTGTCCCAACCGGAGTCTTTGCTCACCAGATCCCATTGATCCGTTGAGGCTGAGTAATAGATCGCTTCAAGGGCGGTAGCACCTGCAAACGCAGAGGTTTCAATAGACGTAATGCTTGCAGGAATGTAAACGGCGGTGATTTTAGTATTGTTTTCGAACACGCCTTTTCCAATAGCAACGACAGGAAGTCCGTTATGTGTTGCGGGAATGATAACCTTGGTATCGGTGCAATTCTCTGCTCCTGAAACCACATAGCCGGTACCCTCGTCATTGAGAGTGTACTCAAGTCCTTCGCTCTCGGTCTTGGTAAATATCTGACCGATGAAAGAGCCGATGTCGGTATTGTCGATGGTATCAGAGGTAATGAGAGAATCAGTGTTACCGAGCGCAAACACGGGAACGTTTGTATTGGTATGGTTAAGAGAGGTGAATGCGAATTTGTCCGTGAGTCCACCGCACTCGTGGTCAGCGGTAATGACAAGAACGGTTTCTGGATGCAGAACAGTGAATGCTATCGTATACGCGATAGAATCGTTAAAACGTTCCACACAGTGAATAACGTCAGAAGTTGCGTTTGAGTGAGAATACTTATCGATGTAAGCACCCTCGATCATAGCAAAGAACGTGCTGTCATTGCCAGAAACTGCCGCGAGAGCATCGCGGGTACGCTCGGTAAGATCGTCCGCGTCATTAGTGCCCACGCAGTAATCTACCATCTTAGCATCAATAAGAGCGTCGATCTCAGATTGAAGAGCCGAGGTAGCACTACGGCTTTCATTATGGCAAAGGAAGGATGCGGGAGTTGCACCTGTAATAACGTCGGTGGTGAGTATTGCGGTCTTTGCGCCAGAGGCGTATGCCATCTCACGAACGTTGGTAAGAATATTACCGTTTTCATCAACTCCAACGTAGTTGTTAAGAGTCTTATGACCCGTAGCAAGAGCAGTACCCGAAGCCGCACTATCGGTATAAGTTGCGTTGCCGAGAGTCACTGACGTTGAGTGCGTAGTACACCAAGAGAAGTTCTGCAGACTCTCTGCGACAAACGCCTCAAGTCCGTTATTCTTCGCCATATCGATGTGGTTCTGTCCCATACCGTCGCCTATCATGAGTATAGCGGAAGTAGGTCTTTGGAAACGGAATGTCTTAGGAACGGGAGAAGTGGGAAGGTTGATAATATTACCGTCCGCATCAACGTCGATATATGAGTGGATCAGCGCGCTCGCGCCGCCTGCAACCATATAATCCTTACCCTGCATAACGATCTTTGTGCCGTCGATGCAAAGTATGTACTCGTCATCCTGAATGGATACTTTGGAAGCGTCGATAGATTCCTGACGGTTGGTAACACCGATAAGTATTTCGTAATCGGTCTCCGCGGTAGTATCGGGAACGACCTTCAAATCGATTCCCGAACTGAGTCTAAGGTCATCAGCAAGCGCATAACCCGCGTAATAGGTTACAAGATCGCAATCAGCGGGATAAACTATAACGTAGTCGCAAAGAAATACGCCGTTTATCTGAATGCCCGAATATTCGTACTCGGATCTAACAATATCGACAGTACCTTCGCTTATGGTTATCTTGTTGGTAGTGCTATCTATATATTTATCATCAAAATGAGCCACTGCGCTCGCAAAAGCGGCAGATGAGCCGTAGATGATATAGATCTGTCCATCTTGACGCACAATGGCAAAATCAAGTGCCGCAAGAGTCAGCTCAATGCCGTGCTCAGCAGCGAAATCGGCGTTACCGGCAAGAATGGGGGATGCTCCGCTGATGTTTTCATCCGAACCTGAAACATAATAGCAATCGGAATAAGTGATCCTTGATGAATTTGCATCGAGACAAAGGGGACCCGTGCGATCTGTAGATGCGGTGAGTGCACCCGTGTTGATACAGTGGGTAAAGATATTTGTAGAGGTCGCCACCTCGTCACGAATGCAACCGAGAATTCCCGCTGCACCGTAAGTAGTGTTTGTGCTACTTCCCGACTGGGTGATGCTACCCATATTTATGCAGTAGTCAAAGGTAGTAGAGCCGCCATATCTGAAGTTGCCCAAAATA
>JAZNOD010000167.1:0-1635 GCA_045580585.1 Eubacteriales bacterium | reverse complement strand
GGCAACACTCCCGACGATGCGTACAGCGCATACGCCGTGACGTTTAAAAATACTGCCTTTGCCAAGGCGTACGCCGAGGAATTCCAATACTTACCAGACGATACCCTGCTCTGCATTCGCAACACAAACTCGATGGGTTCTGTCATCAACAAGGACTCAACCCTTAAAAAGCACGCCGAAGCCGTTGAGATGTTCTGCGCTATTGTAAACTATAAATAAGCGAAAAGCTCTTATGACTTTCCATAAGAGCTTTTTGCTTATTTCATTCGCTTATATATCTCATCAGAGAGCTTAACGAAATCCGAGGTGGACAGTACCTCGCCGCGAATGTTTGCGGCAAAACCGCACGCGAGAATCGCCTCGGTTAGTTCGTCCTTTGAAAGCTCGCTGATTCCTGCCGAAAGTGCGTTTGGCAAGGTCTTGCGGCGTTGCTCGAAGGCGGCACGGAGCGTTCTGAAAAAGAGTGCTTCATCAAGCGGTTTGTACGGTTTGTCCTTATAAAGGTCAATGCGCACAACGGTGGAGTCCACCTTTGGCGGCGGTAAGAATTTGCCCGCGGGAACTTTAAGGAGTTTTTGGCACGTGCCAAAATAATTAAGGTAAGCCGTAACAGAGCCGTAATCTCTGTGTCCTGCCGTGGCGCAAAGGCGGTCCGCAACCTCGGACTGTATCATTACCGTGATGCAATCAAAGGGAAGTCCCGAGCCTAAAAGTTCAAGAAGAATGGGGGTAGTGATGTAATACGGGAGATTGGCGCAGACCGAAACGCCGCCGCGCTCGAAAGCATCACCGAGGAGTGCGCGGATATCCGTTTTCATTACGTCGCCGCAAATCACCTCAACGTTTTTATGCTCACCAAGCGTGTAACCGAGAAGCGGAATAAGCCCGCGGTCGATCTCAATAGCAATGACCTTTTCATATCGCAGAGCAAGCTCGTGCGTGAGCGAGCCGCAGCCCGCGCCTATCTCCAGCACGGTTTTTGTGTTTGCCGCGGCGCAGGAGTCGGCAATCGCCTCAACCACCGATTTATCCGTAAGGAAGTTCTGACCGAATTCCTTTCGGAACGTAAGCCCGAATATCGACATTACGTCCTTTATAGTTTTAACGTCACAAAGATTCATTTTTCCTTGTCCTTTTATTTATTGAAGATATTATATCACATAACGCGCGGTTTTTCAAGGCGAATGCGATATAAATACGTCTTATTTAGCCATTAGTGCGCCACAATCGGTGAAGATCAAATCGCCAACGGAAAATTTTTCTCCCTTTCGCATATCGTGAGGCTCTGCCACCCTGCGACTCTCGATATACCCTTCCTTATAATTAACAACAACAAAAAATTGCAAACCATTCTCATTTACCAGATAATATTCAGAACCAAGCAGCCTAATGCTGTTTAGCAAATCACTAAATCCAATAAAAGGGGTAAAAAGAAAAATGAATAAATCGAAGCCTTTATCAACTTTATCTAGTTTCTTCTGTGCGACTAGAGTTCTGATTTCAGCGCAAGGATATTTTTCAAGCATCAGTTTATCCGTAAGCTTTTTCTTGATAAACGCCTTGCCGTACTTTGATATATCGACAGGCTCTCTGATCACGTTTACGTCAATTTCCTTGCCGTCATCCAAAAGATAA
>JAZNOD010000166.1:0-2579 GCA_045580585.1 Eubacteriales bacterium | reverse complement strand
CCCTCTTATTGCCATACAAAATCCGAAACTCGCCCCCGCGTCCCGTCACGTCTGACGGCGCGACACGAATTTCGGGCTGTACGACAACAAGGTCGAACCCCGAGGCGACCTATGAACCTCGGTCACTCGGTGCTTGAAGCTGCCTTTTTTCGCCCGATTGCCCAAAGATTTTCACCCTTGGCGGACTTACTCCGCGAAAATTCCCCGCTGTTCAGGCGGCAACCTTTCGCTTCAACGCTTTTTTCGCACATCAAGCTCTGTTATTATACTATATTTCTCCATAATATGCAATATGGCAAAGGGGAGAAATTTATAGAAATAATCGTTATTGTTTTTGTGCAATTATCACAAATAATGCTTGTTTTTTTGCATTTTTCCCTGATTCAGCATTCAAAAAGAGACGGAATTCCGTCTCTTTTTGAAAAAAACTGATTTTTTATTAATTTTCTGTGTTTTCGGTGAGCAAATTTGCCTTTGCGAGCCTATCAAGTGCCTCACAAAGGCGCTCACGAAGCCACGTCGGCTCTACTATGGTTATCTCCGATTCTGCCGCAAGCAAAGCACCGAGGAAAAATCCAACGTTATAAAATTCGCAATTATACCTATTACTACCGCGCGCACGGCTTTTAACAAATCGCCCAAGACCGAGAGCCGCAAGCTTGTCGGATATTTCAAGAACCGCAGTATACGGGATACTCATTTGAATGGCAGCGCCGCCTTCTTTCTCCTCCGCCGCGGCAAAAAGGTCTACGTAATCATCACCGTCGCCCCGTTCTATCGATGCGCCAAGTTCAAACGGCTCCGAGTATCGGTATCCCTTGCGGATACGGCAAAACTCAAGCGGCGCGCCAAGCTCGGTGCGCAGATAATCAACATCTCTTTGTGCCTGGCGTTGAGATATTGAGAACCTCTCCGCGAGGCGCTTTGCGTTAGGAAAATATCCGTCCTTTATTCTTTTGTGGAGCCACCTTATTCTTTCAACGGCAAATTCAGCAGACACGGCTTCCTCCGAAAAAATTCATTATGGTCGCGCGATGATTCAATAAAGCTATATATATTATATATTAGGTAGAAAATTATTCGACAGTCTCCACAGTTTCGGCAGATTCATCGGAAACTTCTTCTTTCTCTGTTGTGCCGAGCTGTTTCGCATACGAAAGGAGACTTGCGCTTACGTGAACAAACAGAGTAAGGCAGATGAGAGACTCCACGCAGAATTTTCCTTGGTCAAGGAGCCCGCTGAAATACGAAAACAGTCCGCCGATGCCCGCCGATGCCGTAAGGATCATGGCAACGAGTCCAAAGCCGAGATATGCACGCGGACGTCTGTTAACGGGAGCAAAGAATCTATTCTCATGAAGAAGGAAAACCATGGATATGATGAAAGCCCATTCTATCAAAACCTTGTGGGAGCTGTTCATCGGTACTTCCATATTAAAATAAACGGTAAATACGCCCGAAAGCATGCGGACGATTGGCAAAAAGCCCAAAACTACGTCGAATCCTTTGGCAGACTTGCCCGATGCTCTTCTGAAAAAGTACAAAGCAGCAGCAAGAGATGCCAGCGCTCCGAAAATTGCCGTTACCGCCAGAACTTTTTCCGTTTTAGTGGCATTGGGAGCATCAAAAACATTAAAAAATTCAGATGAGGCAAGCATTCCCGCAAATGAATAAAGCGCATCCGCCGCAAACACAAAAGCGCAAAAATACAGCGCGATCAAATTCGGACGCGGGTTCACTTCCGCGCAGGGGCATACCTTGGGGAGCAAGAAAAACGAGGAAAGCCCCCAGGCACATCCAAGAACGCAAACGGCGTTCATAACGGTAACGAGAAAACCGCCGTCGTAATACCCGATAATGTAATCATAGTTAAATATCAGCGCAACTATGCGCAAAAATGCCGCAAGGGCGGAAATAGCCAGAACGCTGTAAACATAAACTTTTATCTTATCGCCGTACGTGCGGCGCATTTCATTATATTCGGTCATCACAAGAGCCTTTCGTTAGAGACTGTATTTATTTAATTATACCTCAAAATTATGAACAAATCGTAAACAGCGGCAACTTTCAAGAAAAAAACTACATTTATATATATAATATTTTTTGTTTTCAAGCCAAAATCAAATTTTTAGAAAAAATTTTTAATTTTTTTAGAAAAAAGCTTGACAAAGGCACCTCTTGCGAGTATAATATCTGTGTTATCCAAAGACAGCAGGTTCCCGTAAAAGCGTATGCCACCCTGCCGAGGAGGACTTTTTCACTAATACTTGTGTTTTATGTCTTTCTTCGGGTGCGCTATGCACGGGAGAAGGATATTTTTTTGCCCTTTTTAGGGGCGCGAATTACACCAGGAGGTAAACACAATGCCCAGCAATGCTATACTTGAGCAGAAGCAGCAGGTTGTTGCCGAACTTACCGAGAAAATTAAAAACTCCGCATCCGGTGTCGTGGTAAACTACCAGGGCATCACCGTTGAGGATGATACCAAGATGCGTAAGGCTCTTCGTGAAGCAGGTGTTTCTTACACCGTTATGAAGAACTCCCTTACCGGTCGCGCTTGCGACAACTGTGGTTACGGT
>JAZNOD010000165.1:0-4136 GCA_045580585.1 Eubacteriales bacterium | reverse complement strand
GCATAAGCATTTCTTTGAGATCTTGGAGAGTATCTACCGCCGCGGTATGTTCGTGGAGGAATTGAACACGAACGGCTATTATATCGATCAGACGGCACTCGACCGTATGAGCGCTATCGGATGTCGCCCACTGATCAAGATATCGTTTGACGGTGTTGGACATCACGATTGGCTTCGCAATAAAAAGGGAGCAGAGGAGGATGCGCTTCGTGCCATCCGTCTTTGCGTGAAAAATGGATTCCGCGTCAAGGCACAAACCAACGTTCACAGATGGAATTTAGATTCCATGCTCCGGACACTGAAGCTTCTCGAAGGTATCGGAATTGAGGAGACACGCGTCATTCGCACGACAGAAGTGCCGCGGTGGAATCAAAATGCCGCGGGCGCGACACTGGAGCTTCACGAATATTTTGACGAAATGCTGAAGCTCGTTTCAGAATATATCGCGGAAGACCATCAGATGGACCTTGATATCTGGCAAATGATCACCGTTTTCCCAAAGGATAAGAAATATCGCATCCGTTCCGTGGAATGCGGCGTCGGAGAATACCGCGGCAGCATCCCCGTTTGCAGGGGCAACAGAGGTATGATCGCTGTTGCGGCTAACGGAAACGTATTTCCGTGTATGCAGATGTCGGGGTATTACGAGGCGAAAAATGATATTCTCGGCAATGTGAAAAAAGACGGTCTGCAACCGCTTTTGCAGGCAGGGAGATACTTATCCGAGGTCTGTACGACGGTCAGTACTCTCGCGCAAAAGAATGAGACGTGCGGAAGCTGCCCGTATTTCAAACATTGTGTCGGAGGTTGCCGAGCCATTGCCTTGACATTGACGGGAGATAAGTTTGGTGCGGATCTTTCAAAATGCCTTTTCTATAAAAAAGGGTACTATGAAAAGACCGTTGCTGTCATGGGGGATTGGAAGAATCTTTCGGAGATACGTGTTGAATTGTGAATGATTTTTATTACTTACACATGGCGCTGCTACGTGATAAATATCAAGCCGAGGATGATCAAGCGCTCATCCTCGGCTTTGCGTTAATTCGAATAATTATAGAAAAAACAAATCCGAACCAATTTCGATTTACGAAATAGTTCGGATTTGTTTCTGTTGGTGACCCGTACGGGAATCGAACCCATGTTCCCAGCGTGAGAGGCTAGTGTCTTAACCGCTTGACCAACGGGCCTTTTAGCGAAGTTATTATAGCATATAAAAAAGTAAAATGCAATACCTTTTTTGAAAAAAATTCAAAAAAATTCAAAAAAAATTGTTTTGATAGAAATTTGTGAGGATCTTATGGCATTTTTGTGCCGAAAATCGCTTTTTTCTCCATTTTGTGTCCTTTTTTGCCCTCCTCTCATATCCTATTAGTGAAGCCGTATCATTCGCGCGGCTTCGGAAAAAGGAGAGCTTCAATGAACAAATTCTACAACACAAACCGCCCGCCCTACGCTGTCGGATACCGTCCGTCCGCGTCGGCATGGGCGGCAAAGGGCTCGTGCGCCTCTTGCGGCGCTGCGGAAAATGCCCGCCCCGTTTGCGAGTCCTGCGGCTCCCGCGGCTCTTGCGACTCCTGCGAGCGCATAACCATATGTCCAGAGGTCGTCTGCCACGATGCTTGCGGAAGCTCCGTCGGCTCAAAAAACGGACTCGTCGGCAAGCCGCTTGGGGCGGTCTACGCTCCTCTTCAGGAGTTTGAGGGACTCTACGAGCCGACTAAGGCTATAGCGCGCGGTACGGTTTTTGCCGCGCTTGACCTTCCCTTTGAGGGCAAAACTGTGAAGGGCGGTGGATGCCGTGGATAACAAATACTACAATAGAGGCGCAAATTACGGTGCAAGACAGGGCGGAATGCGCCCCATGCAGAGAAACGAAAACGCCTCGCCTTCCGAATGCGGAATTTGCAAGGAGCTTCTTTGTAAGCTCCGCGAGGTGGATTTCGCCATTTACGACCTTGCGCTGTATCTCGACGTTTACCCCGAGTGCATCGCCGCCGAGAAAAAGATTTGCGAGCTTCGCGCCGAGCGTGTAAAGCTCGCCGCGGAGTACCAGAAGAAATGCGGCGCGCTGACCTTTTGGGGACCGTGCGAGGACGGTATCTCGTGGAAGAAATCCATCGAAATGCCCGCGCCGTGGGAATACTGCGCTAACTGAGGGGGGATAGGAAAATGTGGATCTATGAGAAAAAACTGCAATATCCCGTAAAGATAAAAACGCCAAACCCCAAGCTTGCAAATTTGATAATCAGCCAGCTTGGCGGGCCCGACGGCGAGCTTGCCGCGTCGATGCGCTACCTGCACCAGCGCTTCAGCATGCCGAACAAGAAGGTGTCCTCGCTCCTTACGGACATCGGTACGGAAGAGCTTGCGCACCTTGAGATCGTGGGCGCGATACTATATCAGCTCACGCGCGACCTCTCGCCCGAGGAGATACTCGCCTCGCCCTACGCAAACTACTTTGTCGACCACACCACGGGCAACTACCCCGTTGCCGCGTCGGGCGTGCCGTTTGATATGAAGTACGTCGGCGTCAAGGGCGATCCTCTGACCGACCTTGCCGAGGATCAGGCGGCGGAGCAGAAGGCGCGCACGACGTACGAAAACCTCATTCGCCTGACCGACGACCCCGACGTTATCGACCCTCTGCGCTACCTGCGCGAGCGCGAGATAGTGCATTTCCAGCGCTTCGGTGATGCGATGCGGATAACGCAGGATGAGCTTGACAGCAAGAATTTCTACGCCTTCAACCCAGCGTATGATAAAAAGTGAGTAAAAAGCAAGAGCAGACGGGCGACCGTCTGCTCTTTGCTACGCGTTTTTTTCGTTTGCGAGGTTAATTACTTTTTTGCCCCGCTTTGCGGCGTACTCCGCCGCCCGCCAAGCTCCGCCGCGCGCTCGCTCGACGTAGCAAATTACAAGATCGGCGCGATCGATCATTTCGCGGTTGCGGATTTGAATTGCGGATTTGGGGTGTGCAATCGATGCCGCGTAGGATATCTCCACGTCGTCATAGTAATCGTGGAAGGTCTTTTCGTTGTTGATATATTCAGCCGAAGGGTACGGAAGCACTAACGCAAGGGCGCTGTTGCCGTCCCTGTGGATTTTGCGAACTCGTAGCACTGTGGAAGATACACATTGGTCGAAGTCCCCGTTGCGCCCCACTAAAAATTCCACGTATTCGTTTTCGTCAATGATCTCCCGTATATGCTTTTCCAGAAGGCACTCGACCTTTAATATATCATCTACGTATCGGTGGCCGAAAAAAGCCACTGTGAAAATATTAAGCATACTCTTTTTCCTACCGAATTACTGTTAATAGTTTGCACATTATAGACTATTTTACCGATTAAATCGGTAATTGTCAATAATAATCGGTAAAATCATCGTGAATATTACCGCTAAAATTATTATACAATAATAAAAAGCGAGGTGTTAACGATGGATCAACAGTTTATTCGAGAGCGCATTTCAATTTTGCGGACGAAAAAGAATATTTCCGAGTACAGAATGAGTACCGACTTAGGTCATAGCAAAAGCTATATACAGAGTATTTCATCGGGAAGAGCATTGCCCTCTATGAGCGAGTTTCTTTATATTTGTGAATATCTTGGAGTAACACCCAAAGAGTTTTTTGACGATAGTATGGACGATCCTCGGCTTGTGCGTGAATTGTACGAGCTATCGCGCAATTTGTCCGAGGATAATTTGAAGATACTTATTGATTTGGCGAAACGCCTGAATGATTAACGGTAGACAAATTTAATAAAAAAGCAAAGAGCAGACGGGCGACCGTCTGCTCTTTGCTACGCGTTTTTTTCGTTTGCGAGGCTAATTACTTTTTTGCCCCGCTTTGCGGCGTACTCCGCCGCCCGCCAAGCCCTTTTTGCAAAATTGTTCGATTTTGTTCAAAGTTTTTCCGCCCGTCCGACCTTATATCAGAATGCAAAAATAAGAAAGCAGATGGGGTCATCCATCTGCTCTTATCTGTTCGACATATTGGAATTGGTCAGTCACTTAGAAAAATCAATATCATAACGAGTTCCGTGAGATAACAGTAATCCGTGTGTTAGTTCAATTCGCAAAATGCATGTATTCACATCGTCAAAATTATTATGTCCGTTATCAATCCATTCAGC
>JAZNOD010000164.1:0-3090 GCA_045580585.1 Eubacteriales bacterium | reverse complement strand
CGGTCAAAGAAGCGATCCACGATCATGGACTGCGGCGATAGCATGACTGCGACGTGATTGTAATCGGAGATTTCCTTGAGAACATCAAGAGGAATATTTGTATCCACGATCACCTTCTTGTCTTGCGATATGGCGATCAGTTCCGCTATTTCAAACTCTGCCGCTTCGCGACCGACGGCATATATCCACCGCTCGTATTCCTCGGGCGTGCGGGTGACAAACTCTCGCCAATCGGAGAGGCTCTTGTTGTAGCAGAGATCCGGATGCGTTTCGGGTGTTGCCACGGATTCGGATACCGCCATATGATAATTCTCACCGCAGCACACCATGCCGTACCGCTCGGCAAGCATCTTGACCGTGGTGGACTTGCCGGCGTATGCAGTTCCGGTGATGAAATATACATTTTTCAGATAGTGCTTCAGAACGTTGTTTTCAATCTTCATTTTCGTACCTTTTTGTTTATTCAACCCCGTGCGTTTCCATCAAGTCACGCAGATCTCCGAGACTCTTGTCATACTGCGCTCGGGAGATCGCGCCGTTTTGCAGAAAAGTATCGAGTAATTTCTTCTGCTGGCGGAACAGGCTAACCTTCTGCCAACGCTCTTTTGTCATAAGATTCGAGTGTCCCGTGCGGATCTCGCCGAGCAGCGACACCTCGATTCCCTCGGTCCTCTGCTGATAGACAAATCCCAGCTTTTCCTGCACGCGGCGGCTTTTCTCGTTGCCGTCGTAATAGCCGCACCAGATGCGGTTCATGCCGAGATCCTCGAATGCATAGCGGAGCATCTCACGCGAGGCCTCGGGAATGAGTCCCTGCCCCCAATATGGCTTTCCGATCCAATAGCCAAGCTCGTATTCATCGTCCGCTTCGGCAAGGTCGTTGCGGTGAAAGCCAATACTGCCGATTGGTTTGCCATTTTCCTTTAGGCACACCGCATAGGTCTCGGGCGCGGACAGAACCGTGCGAATGATCTCGCGGCTGTTCTCCACGCTCGTGTGGGGCGGCCACCCGGCAGGTGGGCCTACCTCGGGGTCGCTTGCGTATGTGTATAGATCCTCTGCGTCACTCTCGCGCCACGGGCGAAGGGTGAGGCGTTCTGTTTCTAAAATCATAGTTTCCCTCTTGTATTGCTCTACGTATTCTCTCGTTTCGTGCTTGCAAAAACGAAAGTTGTTTATCTATTAACATCAGATAATCTTCAACCGATTCCGGTAATGGCAAAACAATAAAATCATTGTTGTCAAGCCATATATTTACTTTTTTGTAATCCGCAGAAACACAATCGTTTAAATAAAAGAAATCAACATATCCCTTAAAATCAACAAACAAATCGAAAAACGCTTTATCCGCACATAACGCGTAATATAAAGGACTTTCCTCGCTATTATAAAATTTACGAATACATTCAAGCGTCAAATCCCATCGATCACAAATCTTGGTATTGCAACCGCGCACTTGATTAATACTGTTTTTATGTTTTGGAAAAATGATCGAACCGCCTATAGTATAAAACTTTCGTAATGTGGTTTCTATAAATTCATGATAATTCGGGATTGTTTCGCTAACCTTTTGGAGCAAATCACGATTCCTCTTGTATCTAAGTGTTACAAGAATCGAATCGCTACCAAACGAAAAGTCGTTCCACACTAAATATTGATTATTATTCTTGGAGTCTAAAAGCATCTTTTCCCCATTAGGCAATGTTTTGCTCCATAATAATTGGTGATATCTTTTTAATGTTTTACTACACGCATCGGGGTCGTTTCCTATACATCCTAAGTATGGGTCGTTATCCCAGAAATTTGTCCAAAAATCGCTTGTGTCGGTAGTGAAATCAAAGTCAACATCTATGACATCTTTTTCTTGCAATTTCATAGGTCTTCTCCATTCAAGAACGCATCCGCTTGTTCTCTGCTCTCCAAAATCACAATGCTTTTATCGCTGTATTTTTCGAGCAATTCAAGCACTTTGGGCTTTTGCTGCTCGTTATAGTTTTTGATAAACTCGATGAATTCCGCATCTTCCTCGGTTTCAATCCACGGCATATCGCTTCGTGACTTTCCGCGGCGTTCTTTGATGCCGTCGAGGCAAACCTCAAGCGGATAATCAAGGAAAATCACCGTATCGCACGCCGCCATTCGCAGCTCCATCGTCGAGCTGTAATTGCCGTCGATAATCCACTCGTCTTTTTTGAGCACAGCAGACAGCCGTTCGAGAAACACGCTCTTTTCCACCGTGGTTTTGTCCGCGTTCCAATACATCATGTCGAGGTGATACAGCGGAATACCCGTCTTGTTATGCAACGCCCGCGAAAGTCTGCTTTTGCCACTTCCGGGACAGCCGATGACTATAATTCTTTGCATTTCCGTGATATCAGAACTCAATTACAACGGGTGCGCCGCCGAAGGAGCTGATGGTTGCCGTTGCGTTCTGCATATAGAACACCTGCGTGTTGCCGTCGTTCTCGTTGTACATACCGCGAAGGTTGGGATAGGCGTCGAGCATGGATTTTTTCGCTCCAAAGCGGTCGTCCTCGACGAGCTCGCACGCTACGCGAATCCACGCGCCGTCACAAAAGGCGCAGATCTCCGCCTTGGGATTTGCCGCGAGCTGCTTTGAGGTGGGCTTGACCTTGCCCGTCTGTATGTAGAGCTTGCCCTCAAACTCGTTGATCGTGCCGAAAGGGCGTACACGAGGCTGATCGCCCTCCACGGTTGCCAGATAATATACCTCTGCTTTTTTCAGAAAATCAAGTACTCTTTTCATAGTCTTTCTCCTTTTATTTAACCGCCTTAATCGTATAAGTCGCTCCCCAATTATTGAGCACCTCAACCGATGCAAATCCGGCCTCAAGCAGTGCTTCGATTTCGTGCTGTACGGTGAGCGGCGTATCATAGTGATAAAACTCGTCATCGCGGATTCCCTGCTCCGCTTTCAATGCGTTCAGGTTATTTCGGTGCGTCTGTTCCTCGTCATCGGACAAGGCAAAATAATCGGTCAGAATCAAGTAGCCGTTCGCCCTCAGCGCGGTGTGCAGTTTCTTATAAAGTGGGATCTTTTCGTCCTTTGTGAAGTGGTGCAAGCTTTCC
>JAZNOD010000163.1:0-4978 GCA_045580585.1 Eubacteriales bacterium | reverse complement strand
GTGGAGGAAGCCGTGTTTGACGGCTCCAGCAGCTTCACAACCTTCTCCATGGGCGGCGTGAAGTATAGCGAAGGCATTATTCTCCTTGCATCCCACAGTATTGCGGAAACCAGACCTGCGTGTGTTTCCTTCAACTTGGGCGGCAAATACGATACGATTTCCTTCACCGCAGGTCATATTGCCAACAGCGACGTTTACAAGAACGATCAGATCGAGATTTACGCCGACGGTGTTTTGATCAAGACCATCGAGGTGGATTGTACCATGTTGCCTGAGAAATATGTGGTGGATGTGACGGGCTGTCAGCATCTTGAATTTATATCGGGTAAGGCAACCAACGGCAGTATGTACCGCCCTGCATTGGGCATTGTCAATCTGATCGCTTATCCCGATGGATATGTGGAAACCGATCTCTTCCCCGGGAGAAATCCCGCAGATTACGGTAAAACTTGTGATCTGATTGAAGCCTTCGGCTTCTACGATGTACACAGCGGCGGACGCATGGATATCGACTATGGCGCTGTGGATGTAGAGGACGGCTATTACGACGGCTCGACCAAGAAAAACTATTTCATGATCGGCGACGAAAAGATTTACAGCGGTGTGCTGCTGCGTACCAGCGTGCACTTAAGCTTTGATTCGGATATGGTGGATGCTACCATTGTTTTTAGTGCACTCGGTTGGACGGCTTTGGGTATTTTGGCGTCAGATGAGGCCCACGAATCCGCCTTTGCTTTGGCAAACCTAACAGATAGCGGCTACACCTCGGTTACCTTCACCGTTGCCATGCAAGAGGAGGTTAGTAGCATCATCGCCGAGGATGAAACGGTACTGAAGATCGGTGCGGACGACGAATGTGTGAAAGAGATTACGCTTTCCAAGGATATGAAGCCCACCACTTATACCGTGGAACTTGGCGAGGATTGCGAAAGACTTTTGTTCTTCCTGGAATGCACCGTTGAAGACGATGCCTCGCACACCTACGCGATCTACGATATTACGCTGAATAAGTAAAGAAGGTTAAATTATGAGCAACGCAAAAGTTTTTGAAATTGAAGACGGCGTTTTGAAAAAATACCTTGGCAGCGGCGGCGACGTCGTGATTCCCGACGGCGTGTACGAGATCGGTAGGTCTGCATTTTATGAATGCTCACCGGATCTCTGGTTCGATGTGCCGGAAAACAGCAAAGCGAGGAAGTTTGCCGACCGCTATGAGGATGACAGGCTTTGGTCGGATGATGATTATAATCCGCATTGAGAAAGGGCGGTGGAAACCCAATGGCTTATAGTAAAGAAACCGAAAAGCGGCTGACCAAATTACTTGGGGAAATAGAAGGTCGCAAAGAACACGAATATGCCGCCGCTACTTATAAGGATGTCCCTGCACTCAAGGAAATCGTGCATATTGTGGAAGAACAACTGACTGAGGACAACGATGAGTCTACCTTGGTAGATAGCATCGCCGTGTTGGGCTACGTTGCCGACCGCTACGATAGTTTGGGGCGCTTTGCGGTGTCTTCAAAGTTCTATAACCAAATTCTTGTGTTGGCGCTGACACTGAAACAGCGATACGGTACGGATACCGATGGCATTGACGGATATCTTTATGCCGCCTTGCAAGCAAGAAATTTTTATATTGATGATGACTGTAATGATCTTGCCGGCATTGCGACAGAACTTATGAATGCCGATGATGCCGAGCGGATCATAAACGAACGAAAAGAACGCCGTCGTTCGCTGAAACACGATCCTGTTGAAATGCGTGATGAATACCTTGCGGTCATTGATGAAATAGAAGAAAAAGTCGCAAAGAGCCGTACAACCTACGGACACGGCTCCTGCTTTGAGGTATGGGCGCTAAAAAAATCCTATCTCTTGGAGCACGATATCGAGTGGCAAACGCCCTCTGAATTAAATCCGCGAGTTCTTTTTGATTAATAATAATGAGGTGACATTTATGGATAAATATTTGTTAGTAATGCAATGGGACTATGAATACGACAAGGAAAGCACTTGGTTTAACGAGGATAGCGGCGAAAAGCGATACGAATTAGTAGAGGGTGCCGAGTATCCGCTACCTCACGAAGATAGGATAAAAGTTGTAATTAAATCTGTTGTAAAAGAGGGTAATACCATCAAGGCAGACGTGTACGTAGATCATCATACCGTTACGGTGGTGAGCGGACAGGAGCCTGCGGTTGCCCACGCAAGCAACAGTTATTCCGTTGCCGGCGATTCGGTTCACGAAAGCTGGACTCTAACGTTCAGCATCGAGCAGAAATAAAACCGCGCAAAATAATCAACAAATCACCCCGTCGGGAGCAAAAAACTTTTTGCTCCCGACGGGGTTTTCTTTTTGGTGTTCTTGCCGCGTTCGTGTTAAACCGTTCGGAAATCGGTCGTACGATGCGAGCCTCGGTTGAATTCAGCGGATATTTCGAGAGATTTTCTCGCAAAACTGCCCAAAACCGAGGTGAAAATCCCAAATTCTCTCCAAAAATCATTCCTGATCGGCAGAAGAGCGATAAAGAAATTGAAAAACGTTAACGAACTATGACTAACCCCGTTTATCCGGTGTCGGAGGTGAATTGTCGATAACAGAGGATAACGAGAAATAGAAAAAAGCAAAGCGTACGTTAATTTCAAACGCACGCTTTGCTGTTCCATATATTATTTCAGTCCGCACAAGAACTGTTCGACGTTCAAATACTCTACACCGTCAACGGTTTTGTTGCTGCCGCGATAGAGAACGTATTTGCCTGCGATCGTGCCGAATTTTGCTTCGACGATCCGGCATCTTTCGGCATCTCTCAAATACCGCGTTTGCCTTTCAACGATTTCGGTGCTGTGCTTGATCTCATAGAGGCGGCAATCGTGTTTCTTTTTATCATAGATCACCATATCAAATTCGCCGCCGTTATCGAACTTGAATTTGAACACGTCTTCATTTCGTGAAGCGGATTTATAGGTTTCAAGAAGCACAATATCCTCGAGCATTCTGCCCTTGACGTCATCCAAAATCTTAGCGGCGATATACTCCTTGTCAAGCTCCGATACCGAACGGAAATATTCGTCCTGCATAAGCGAATAAACAAGCGCCTTGGCAATAGAATAACGCATACCCGGCTGAGCGAACACAGTATACTCCGCGCATTTTCCGCTTTCGTAGCGCTCGGAGCAATTCACGATGAGATCCAGCATCAAAAGGTACTTTTTGACCTTTTCAACATGTTCCTGCGTAACCTCTACCGTTGTTTCGGACCTTTCCTTTACCTCTATGATCGATTTCAAACGTTCTACGACCTTTTTTTCGTCAATATCGTAAAGGACCGTTGCGCGTTTTGCGGGAAAATCGTGCAGAAGCAGTTCTTTTGCCGAACCCAAGTCGTGAGATTTAAAATCCTCCTGCACTACACGTAGCAGGAAGCGATGGTTCATACTCTCGACGATGCGGTTAATGACGTTTGTCAACTCGCCCTTGTCGTAAAGCTCACGAAGCTGATTGAAATATTCCCCATAGTGATCGTTTTTCAGAGTATGCTGAATGTTGCGGCTAATGGCGGTATCTATATACTTTCTCGTGCTCTCGTCGTCGCGGAAGGATACTTCGTCAAACGTTGCGTCGGGATCGTCAAAGCTCATATTCTCCATTTTCAATGTGCCGCCGTATTCGATATAACGGTCAACGCTGCGAATATCCAAAAGCCTTGCATACTCTCGAAATGGGATAAAGGATGTGTGGATCATTACGCTTCTGTCGTAAAGCTCGTCGCGATTCGCCATAGCAAAGCCAAGAGAATCGGTACCCGACACGATGATCTTCATTCCCATCATACCGAACACGTCGGAGAGAACGGCAGCCGTGCCGATAAAATCCTCCATCAATGTGATCTCGTCAATGAATACGTACTTATAACTGTTTTTGAAAAGACGGTCGAGGTCCTTCGTCAGCTTTGACATATTGTCAAGAGTCTGAATTTTGATGTATGCTGTCTGTTCCGCGGGAAGCTCGCCCATCATCTGAAACAGAAGCGTAGTCTTGCCCGTTCGGCGAAGGCCGTACAAAATACAGATTTTTCCGTCGTAGTCGGATTCAACGAACTTTTTCAGCTTCTTGTAGCAGTCTCTTTTTTTGTATTTGGCAACTTGTTTGGAAAACGCTTGCAAGCCAACGCCTGTTACTACGCTGGTGTAAAAATCCGAGTTTGCGGCAGAAGCCGTGATAGCGACGTTGCTTCCGTAGGATTCAAGCCGTTTGTAGATCGCGTGATATTTTGCGGTGTTTACTTTGCTTTCGTCATTCTCATAATTCTGATAATTTCTTCTCGACATTCCAAGAAGCTTTGCGCACTCGCTTTGTCCGAGGCCCTTGGATATACGGAGTTCTTTCAGTGTCATTTGAATCACCTCGCGCATAGTATAGCACGTTTTGCGCAGAAAATCAATATGGTTGCGCATATTTTGCGCATTTATTTCGCTATTTTGCGCACCCTTTCGCGTTATTCCTTCGCGTTTCTTTCTTGTTTTACATTTTTTTGACAAAATAGATACCTATGTAAACCGACCGGACACTGGGGGAAAAATATGAGCCTCGGTCAAATTCGGCGGATATTTCGAGAGATTTTCTCACAAAACTGCCCAAAACCGAGGTGGAAATTCCGAATTCACTCCGAAAAATATTTCTCATCGGAAGAAGAGCGATAAATAACCTTAAAAACGTCAATGAACAATGAACTGCTCTTGCAATTCGGTGTCGGTCGGAAGTCGATTACGAGAGGTTGGAAAACAGCTGACTTTTCTGCATATTTCGGATGATTTTACATCGATTTTACACCGATTTGGTTACGGATTTTACAGCTTGGCGATAAAATTTAACCGTAGCCGAGAGAATCCGACAGAAAAAAGTCAATAATAAATCAAAGGAGATTTTGAAGATGAAAAAGATTATTAGTTTACTCACAGTAGCGGTTTTGCTCGT
>JAZNOD010000162.1:0-14539 GCA_045580585.1 Eubacteriales bacterium | reverse complement strand
CTGCCGTCACGGGTATGCCCGCAGGCGTTGGAGAGCCGTGGTTCGACAGCGTTGAGAGTCTCATCTCTCACGCGGTGTTCTCCGTTCCCGCTGTCAAGGGCATTGAGTTTGGCGCGGGCTTTGGCTTTGCCGATATGCGCGGAAGCGAGGCAAACGACGCTTGGCGTATGTGCCGCGGCGTGCCAAATTCGCTGACAAACAACAACGGCGGCATCAACGGCGGTATTACAAACGGAATGCCGATAATATTCCGCTGCGCCGTAAAGCCCACGCCGTCTATCGCAAAAGAACAGCTTACGGTGAACGCCGAAACGATGGAGGACACAACTATCTGTGTTCACGGCAGACACGACCCATGCATCGTTCATCGCGCCCGAATCGTCATCGACAGCGTTACCGCCCTCGTGCTTGCGGATATGCTCACCGCGCGGTACGGTACGGATTATCTTTCGGAGGCCGCAAAATGAAATACGGACTTATAGCAGAGCGCATCGGGCATAGCTTTTCTCCCGAGATACACGCAATGCTCGATACACACGAGTACGAGCTTTGCGCCATTGCTCCCTCGGAGCTTGACGGGTTTATGAAAAAGCGGGATTTTGCCGCTATCAACGTGACGATACCGTATAAGGAAGCGGTCATCCCGTATTTAGATGAAATTTCACCGCAGGCGGCGGAGATAGGCGCGGTAAACACCATTGTGAACCGTGACGGAAAACTCTACGGCTACAATACCGATTTCTTCGGTATGAAGGAACTTGCTAATAAGATAGGAATCGAGTTTTCGGGCAAAAAAGTACTTATCTGCGGCACGGGCGGAACTTCAAAGACCGCGCGTGCGGTAGCGAGGGACGGCGGCGCGCGTGAGATAGTGGTGCTCAGCCGCACCGCGCGCGGCGGTACGCTGACCTACGAGGAGGCGTATGAGCTTCACGCCGATGCCGAGATACTTATAAACACCACGCCCGTGGGAATGTTCCCAAATTGCGACGGAGCGCCCGTGGACCTTGCAAAGCTTCCGCGCGTCAGACGCGTGCTTGATGCGGTATACAATCCGCTTCGCACGGACCTTGTACTTCAGGCGAAAAAGCGCGGAATACGTGCCGAGGGCGGACTTTACATGCTCGTGGCTCAGGGCGTTGCCGCCTCGGAGATATTTACGGGCAGAAAATATCCAGCCGAAACGCTTGACGGGATATATGCCAAGATACTTGCGCGGCGTGAGAACATCGTGCTTGTGGGTATGCCCGCGTGCGGGAAAAGCACCATCGGCGCCTCTCTTGCCGCCGAGCTTGGCAGGGAGCTTTACGACCTTGATGCCGAGATAATAGCAGACAGGGGAATGCCGATAAGCGATATATTTGCAAAGGAGGGCGAGGCTGGCTTTCGTGATACCGAAACGCGCGTTCTGCGCCGGAGAGTATCTCCGCTTACGGGCGCCGTTATCGCAACGGGGGGCGGCGCTATCCTGCGAGATGAAAATCTACGCCTTCTGCGCAGAAACGGCAGGCTCATTTTCCTTGACAGACCGCTTGAGCAGCTTCTTCCCACCGAGGACAGACCGCTTGCCTCAAGCGCGGAAAAAATACGCGCGCTTTATGCCGCGAGAATAAACAGATACCGCGCGTGCGCGGATGAAATAATAAGAACCGACGGCGTGGTGAGCCACGCGGTCGACGCCATTTTGAAAAAGGAGAAAAATAATATGAAAATTCTTGTACTTAACGGCCCTAATCTCAATATGCTCGGTATTCGCGAGCCCGACATCTACGGACGCGAGACCTATGACGATCTCTGCGCAAAGATAAACGCATACGCCGCAGAAAAGGGAATAGAGGTAGAAAATTATCAGTCCAATCACGAGGGCGCGCTTGTGGATAAGATCCAGGAGGCGTACTTTGCAAAGGTAGACGGTATCGTTATCAACGCAGGTGCGTATACGCATACGAGCATAGCTTTGCGCGACGCGCTCAATTCCGTGCTGATCCCCGCGGTTGAGGTGCATATCTCCAAGGTACACGAGAGAGAGTATTTCCGCAGGGTAAGCTATATCCGCGACTCTTGCTTTATGCTCATCAACGGTAAGGGAACTGACGGCTATCTGCAAGCCATCGACGCCCTTATTGAAAAGTGCGCAAAATGAAGGTAAAGATATTTCCCTCTGCAGCGCGTGGGCGCATTACTGCGCCGCCGTCAAAGAGCATGGCACACCGCCTTTTGCTTTGTGCCGCGATGAGCGAGGGAAAGAGCGTGATATCGGGTATGTCGGATTGCGACGACGTCGAGGCAACTCTCGAATGCCTTGGCGCGCTCGGCGTCAAGTGGAAAAGGGACGGTGACACCGTCACCGTAATGGGCGCGGATATGCGCACAGCCACTCCGTCAGCTCCGCTTGTTTGCCGCGAGAGTGGCAGTACACTCAGGTTTATGCTTCCCATCTGTCTTGTTTCGGGCAGAAACGTGATGATGACGGGCGCACCATCTCTTATGCGCCGTCCGATGAGCATCTACGAGGAGCTGAGCCGTGAGTTCGGCTACACCTATCTGCTTGACGGTACGAGCATCGTCCTGCGCGGTCCTCTGCGCTCGGGCGAATATAAGATACCCGGTGACGTCAGCAGTCAGTTTATCAGCGGACTTCTCTTTGCGCTTCCTCTTGTCGAGGGGGACAGCAAAATAAGCATTATACCTCCCGTTGTAAGCCGTTCGTACCTTGACCTTACCGTTATGGCGCTTCGCCGCTTTGGTATTGAGGTTGAGTGGAGCGACGACCACACGCTGTTTATCCGCGGTTCACAGCGGTACCGCGCGGCTGACGTGCGAGTTGAGGGCGACTATTCGGGCGCGGCTTTCTTTGCCGCACTCGGTGTTCTCGGCGGAGAGGTGGAGATAGACGGTCTTTGTCCCGACAGCCTTCAGGGGGACAGGATATACACAAAGTATTTTAGTGCGGTTGCAAACGGTATTCCAACCCTGCCGATAGGAAATTGCCCCGACCTCGGGCCGATACTTATGGCACTTGCGGCGGCAAAGCACGGCGGAATATTCACGGGAACCGCGCGGCTCAAGATAAAGGAGAGCGACCGCGGAGAGGTCATGGCAAGGGAGCTTTCGAAATTCGGAGCATCCGTAACGGTGTATGACGACAGCATCGTTGTCTACCCTGCCGGCTTCCATGCGCCCGACGAGGTGCTTTGCGGCTACGGCGATCATCGTATCGTAATGTCGCTTGCGGTCCTGCTCACGCTCGTAGGCGGTGAGATAGAAGGCGCGGAAGCAATCAAAAAGAGCTACCCCGCATTCTTTGACGACCTTGCCTCTCTCGGTGTAAAAATAAAGGTAACAGAATGAACGGTTCAATAATTACAAAAAATACAAAATTTTTAATAGTCGGTCTTGGCGTTATAGGCGGAAGCTATGCGCAGGCTCTTACACGCGCCGGTTATACGGTAAGCTGTATTACCAGAAACGAGGAGAGTATAAAATACGCGCTTGAGCGCAAAATGATATCTTACGGTACTACGAAGGTAGAGCCGAGCCTCGTTGCCGAGGCGGACATCGTGGTGTTTGCGCTTTATCCCGAGATATTTATCAAATGGATAGAGGAAAATCAGTCACTTTTCCGTGCGGGAACGATAATCACGGACGTTACGGGCGTTAAGGGCGGTGTTGTAAAGAAGGTGCAGAGCATTCTGCGCCCCGACGTGGAATTTATTGCCGCGCACCCAATGGCCGGCAAAGAGCGCAGCGGAGTGGAATACAGCGACGCCGCCGTATTCAACGGGGCAAACTACATCGTCACCCCCACGGCGGTGAACACCCCACGCGCTATTGCCACCTGCCGTGAGCTTGGCGAGATACTCGGATTTGCAAGAATAACCGAGCTGACGACGGAAAAGCACGATGAGATGATAGCGTTTCTTTCGCAGCTTACGCACGTTATCGCCGTCACGCTGATGACGTGTACTGATTGCGAAGGAATGGAAAAATACACGGGTGACTCGTTCCGTGACCTGACCAGAATATCAAAGATAAACGACCTTATGTGGAGTGAGCTGTTTATGCTCAACAAGGAGGCTCTGCTTGAACAAATGGATGCCTTCAGCCGTGAATTTGAACGTTTTCGCCGCGACCTTGAGGCAGGAGATACGGACTCAATGCGCGCCACGATGCGTTTGTCATCCGAAAGACGAACTAAATTCGATAAAAAATAAGAACAGGAGAAAAACTATGGAATTCGTAAGAAAGCTCCCCATACCTATGGAGGTAAAGGAGATGTACCCCCTCACGGGTGATATGGCAATAGCCAAGGAAAAAACGGATATGGAGATTAAAAAGGTCTTTACGGGCGCGTCTGACCGTTTCCTTCTCATCATCGGTCCGTGCTCTGCTGACCGCGAGGATGCTGTTATAGAGTACATCATGCGTCTGCGCGAGGTGCAGGGGAAGGTTGCTGATAAAATACTCATAATTCCGCGCATATACACCAATAAGCCACGTACCACGGGCGACGGATATAAGGGAATGCTTCACCAGCCAAATCCCCACGAAAAACCCGATATGTTTGCGGGCGTCGTTGCCATCAGAAAGCTGCATATGCGCGCCCTTTCGGAAACCGGCTTTGGCTGTGCGGATGAGATGCTCTATCCCGCGAACTACCGCTACCTTTCCGACCTTCTTTCTTACGTTGCCGTAGGCGCGCGCTCCGTTGAAAATCAGGACCACCGTCTCACGTCCAGCGGACTTGACATTCCCGTAGGTATGAAAAACCCCACGGGCGGCGATATTTCCGTAATGATGAACGCCATTACCGCCGCGCAACACAAGCATACCTTCATTTTCCGCGGTTGGGAGGTCAATACCGAGGGTAATCCCCTCGCTCACGCTATCATGCGCGGATACGTCAACAAGCACGGTCAGTCCTTGCCCAACTATCACTACGAGGACCTTATCGGACTTTCCGAGGTTTATGCGAAATCGGGACTTGCAAACCCTGCCGCGATAGTCGACACAAACCACGCAAATTCGGGCAAGAAGTATCTTGAACAGATAAGGATAGCCAAGGAAGTTCTCCACAGCCGCCGCCATTCTGCCGATATTAAATCGCTTGTCAAGGGACTGATGATAGAGAGCTATCTTGAGGATGGCTGTCAAAAGATAGGCGAGGACGAGGTGTGGGGAAAATCCATCACAGACCCCTGTCTTGGCTGGGAAAAGACCGAAAGACTCATATACGATATAGCGGAATTGCTGTAAAAATTGCAAAAAAGTATTGACTAATTTGCAAAAGTGTTTTATAATATAAAAGAGCATTGCTTATATTAATGCTAAAATTTATATTCAAGGAGATATATTATGGCTTTTTGCACAAAATGCGGTGCTGCAGTTGAGGATAACGTAAGCTTTTGTACTGCTTGCGGTGCGCCTATCGAGGGAGCACAGACAAATTCTGCCCCCAAAAAAGAGAAACAGAACATCGAGCTTAAGCTTAACGTAAACTTCAAGCAGATTTTTGAGACTGAAAACGTTGGCGATGCTTTTAAAATGCTTGTTGATACCCCCGATACGTCTGATAGCTATGCGGCTGAGGATAAGGCAAAGAACAAGGTAATGGCTGTTCTTTCGTACATAGGACTTCTCGTTCTTATCCCCATTTTTGCGGCTAAAAATTCCCCCTATGCTAAGTATCATGCAAATCAGGGACTCGTTCTTTGCCTTGCGGGTCTTGCTTACGGCGTAGTTACGGGCTTGCTCGGATGGCTTCTTGGTCTCATTCCCGTTGTCGGAACCTTCTTCCCCACAGTTTTTGGCATTCTCTCCCTCGTTTTCGTGGCAGAAATGATTTTTGGTATCTACAACGCTGTTAAGGGTAAGGCTAAAGAACTTCCTTTGCTCGGTGCAATAAAGATTCTTAAGTAATTTGATATAAAAGATCTGCTGTTTTTCAAACGGCAGATTTTTTATATTGAAATGTTGCTCGAAATGTTGTATAATTAGTGCGAAAACATGCAAGGAGACAAAAATGAAAATAAAGCTAAAAAGGGTTTCCGTCGAGAAGGCGCTGGCTGTAAAACCGTACAAACGTAAAAAGCCACACTCTCCCGATATACTTTTTCGCACTGCCATGCGTATTCTTTCGGGATTTGAACTGCGAAAAACGCATTTCAAGTATGATAAGGAAAATATGGAAAAGGCAGGAAAAGGACCTTACCTAATTCTTATGAACCATTCGAGCTTTATTGACCTGAAGATAGCATCAGCCATATTTTATCCAAAGCCTTATTGTATAGTGACGACCGCCGATGCTTTCGTTGGAAAGGCGTGGCTCATGCGTGCGCTCGGTTGTACGCCCACACAGAAATTTGTGGGCGATTTCTCGCTTATCAGCGATATTTACTGCGCTCTGCATGAAAAAAAGACCAGCGTACTTATGTATCCCGAGGCAGGGTACAGCTTTGACGGTTGCTCAACGACTATACCTCAAAAATTGGGACTTCTCGTCAAAAAGCTGGGAGTACCCGTAGTCACCGTTATGACGGACGGCGCGTTTTTGTATGATCCTCTTTACAACTATTTGCAAACACGTAGGGTGAACGTTACCGCAAAGATGCGGTGTTTGTTTTCAGCCGAGGAGGTGGCGGCGCTTCCCTCGTCGGAGCTTGATGCGGGCATTGCGGCGGCGTTTGCCTTTGATAATTTCAAAAACCAGTACGAAAACGGAGTGGAGATAACCGAGGATTTTCGCGCGGACGGACTTCACAGGGTCCTTTACCGTTGCCCCGAGTGCGAAACTGATTTTTCCATGGAGGGCAAGGGGACGTTGCTCAGGTGCAAAAAGTGCGGCAAGACGTATGAGCTTGGAACTCTGGGCAGACTCACCGCTACCGAGGGGGAGACGCGCTTTTCGCATATTCCCGCTTGGTATCATTGGCAGCGCGAATGCGTGCGCCAATCTCTTGAATCGGGAACGTACCGCCTTGACACCGAGGTGGAGATAGGCATTCTTGCCGATTTCAGAAGTGTGTATATGATAGGAAACGGAAGGCTCGTCCACGACGCTGACGGCTTTCATCTCACAGGCGGCGATGGAAAGCTTGAGTATTTTCAATCCCCACTTGCCTCTCACGGGCTCAACGCCGACCTTTATTGGTACGAGAAGGGCGACGTTATCTGCATAGGTGACAAGGAACGGCTTTATTATTGCTTCCCGCGCGAGCAGGACGGAAGCGTAACACGCGCAAGACTTGCGACCGAGGAGTTGTATAAGCTAAAACGCGCCGAAAGGCGTGCCTCGGTCTTACGAAAGAGCGCGGAGGCGCATTAAGCGGGAAAAAATATTAAAAAAGGGCAGAGAACGCGCAAAAAACGTTCTCCGCCTTTTAAACATTATATACTATCCGCAATTTCCTTGTACATATACAGCGAGCCAAGACAGATGAGTGGGAGATTTTTCTCCATTGCGAGAGCCTTTCCTGCCTTTACAGCCTCGGTGGGTGTGGCGTATGCTGTGGCGTCCACGCCTATTTCCGTAAGCACCTTGGCGTATTCACTTGCGTCAAGCGCGCGCGGATTGTCGGGGGTGATAGTCAGCGCTGATGCCGCTATCTCGGACAGACGCTCCGAGATATAGCGGTAGTTTTTGTCCTTCATCACGCCTGTGAGGACAAGGATCTTTTGCTCACCGAAATAGTATTTCACGCTCTCTACTGCTTTTTCGATACCTTCGGGATTGTGCGCTCCGTCAAAAATTATCAGGGGAGTTTTTGATATTACCTCAAATCTCGCCTGCCAGCGAGCCGCAAGCAATCCTTGGCGTAATGCGTCGTCGGATATGGAAAAGCCTTTTTCGTTAAGGATATCCACCGCCGAGATAACGTTTGCGGCGTTGCAGGGCTGATAAAGCCCCGATAGGGAAATTTCTATATTTTTTCGCCCGCCGTAGTCAAAAACGCTTCCGAAAAGGTCGGAGTGAAGTATATTCAGCGTGGATTTGTCAGCAAAACGGTAGTCCGCGCTCATCTCGGCGGCGCGCTTTGAAATAACGCGCGCGGCATTCTCGCCGTTGCCGCCAAAAAGCACAGTACCGTTCTTTTTTATTATTCCCGCTTTTTCAGCGGCTATTTTTTCAATCGTATCTCCGAGGTACGCCGTGTGTTCAAGCGATATGCCCGTTATCACGGATAGGATGGCGGCGGGGATGATGTTTGTCGAGTCAAGCCTGCCGCCCATTCCTGCCTCAAGCACAACTACGTCACAGCCCTTGCGCTTGAAATATTCAAGTCCGATAGCGGTGATAAGCTCAAATTCTGTCGGCTTGTCCGTCATCGCATCGGCGAACGGCTTTACGTATTCGGTTATTTCGGCAAGCTCGCCGCCGTCGATATTCTCACCGCAAAAGCGTATGCGTTCGTTAAACTCCGAGATATACGGCGAGGTGAACAGTCCCGTTTTGCAGCCTGCGGCACGAAGCACGCAATCGAGCATCGAGCAAAACGAGCCCTTTCCGTTAGTTCCCGCAACGTGGATAAATCGCAGCTCATTTTGCGGGTTGCCAAGCCTCTCGCAAAGCTCGCTGATGCGCTCAAGTCCGGGCTTTGTAAACGTCCAATTTATCGAATGAATATACTTTATCGCTTCCTCGCAGGTCATTTTGAGCCTCCCTTGCCGTAGATGAGCTTTGAAAAAGCCTTGTTTTTGAAAATGAAACACATAAGAATTATCTCAACGGCGGCGATAACGATATAAAGCGGTACACGCACAAGCACTGCCCAGCCGTAGTAAACGTAAAGACCAAAGGATTTTACTATCATCGAGCCGACAGCGTGAGCAGACAGCGCGGAGAGAATTATGCGCCACACGCCCTCTTTTTTGACGATATAGTGCGAGACAACACCCGACACCGCACCGATAAGTGCCGCGCCGATGGTCACGATGGGCGTTATTGCAAGGGATTGCGTGGACAGAAAATAGCTTACCACGTCGGATGCCGCGCCTACGCATGCGCCAACGACAGGCCCGAACATTATGCCCGAGAGTATTATTGGAAAATTCTCAAAGGTAATTCTGAACAGACCGTTGCCAAAGTTCAGAAAATTCTTGCAAAAGATGCCGATGACAACGCTCAACGCTGTGAGCATAGCGGCGGTGGTAAGTGTGCGGACGCTTTTTAGTCCGCGTTTTCTTTTTTCCATAATAAAAAACCTCCTTTCGCAAACAGACTCTCTTGCGACCGGAGGCGATATGCTTCGGCAACAGCGGGATGCGGAGGGGCTACCGCGCCATATGGCTTCGTCCGCGGGACAACTCCCCGTCCCCACGGCACTGTACGCAGACCAACCTACTCTGTTTACATTGTGTATATCATAGCACTTTTTTTTCGCGATTGCAATAGAATTTTGCAATTATCTTGACACTTTTTTAAAAAAGTGCTAAAATACCTCTTGGTGAGTTCGAAACCATCCTCACCTAAAACAAAACTAAGGAAGTAGAAAAATGAAAACAAAAACTACTATGCGGACGCGCTTTGTCTGCACATCGGCGGTCATAGCCGCCGCCTACGTTGCGCTTACCTATCTTTCAAACGCACTCGGACTTGCGTCCGGGGCAATTCAGGTCAGGATAAGCGAGGCACTTTGCGCCCTCGGGCTTTTCACGCCTGCGGCGATACCGGGCGTGAGTGTGGGGTGCTTTCTCGCGAATCTTCTCACGGGCTGTGCTGTGCCCGACGTCATTTTCGGCTCGCTTGCATCGCTTATCGGTATACTTGGCGCGTACGCGCTGAGGAAGGCTCCCTTCGTTGCGCTTTTGCCCTACGTTCTTGCCAACGTGGTGATAGTGCCGTTTGTGCTTTCCTACGCCTATGGCATTGAAACGGCGTGGTGGCTTCTTGCCCTATCCGTCGGCGCGGGCGAGGTAGTCTGCGCGTATATCGGTGGACTTGTGCTCTATTTTGCGCTGAAAAAAAGGAAATTTTAATAAAACAAGCCATCTGTGAGACACAGATGGCTTGTTTTATGAGTAAAAATCGTGATTCCCGATGGTTACGGTGAAGGTGCGGTTTGCCGTTATCCATGAGCCTGCGGCAATGGAGCTGTTAAAAAAGAACAGTATGCTGTCCGACAGCGAAAATCCCTCAAGGCACAGCTTGGCGGCGCGCACAGCCGAATCAGTGGGCTCGTTTTTCACGCTTCCGCTGTGCGCGGGGGTGAATTGCACGCCGAATTTATTGTCGTATATTACGTCGTATATAGTGTCGGGGAAGGAGTCGTGCGCTGTGCGGTTTATAACTACGCATCCCACGGCAAGCTGTCCCTCAAAGCATTCTCCGCGCGCCTCGGCGGATATGATGCGCGAGAGCCAATAGAGGTCTTCCTCGCCGTATACCGTTTTTGCGGAAGGAAAGCTTGGCGTGCCGCTTATTATAATTTCCCCCGCTTCCTTGCGGCTCACGCTCTGCCCCGATGCCGATGCGAGCGCGGATACGGGCGCGCAGAGAACTCCCGATACGTCAAGCACTTTTACCGATATATCCGAGACGGAGCAGGGGATACATCTGCCCTCGGAGCAAATATACGGCTCGCCTGCTTCCGCACTTATGTTGCCCGATGACAGGAGCGCGCAAAAGCTCTCTATCGGAGCATATGCAATGCCGTTGATGGCGGCGGCAAAGCCTTCGGGTGCTTGTCTGCCGTTTATGTATAGCCGTATGGTTTGGGCGCTTGCGGGATATTTTGGAATCGGCACTGTGTCGGTTGCGCCCGCGGTTGTTTCGGGGGTGGGTGCGGTACTTTGCGCATCGGTCTCGCTTTCTTGCACGGTTGCGGTCGTATCCTCGGCGGCGGGCGTTGTCTCTATTGCCGCGTAGCCGTCCGCAATGCCTGTGTCCTCGGGGCGTATTCCGATCACGAACGACATTGCCATGAGTGCCGCAATTATGGCGGACAGCACTTCTCTTATCATTGTTTATCACCTTCCTTTATATATTTTTCAATTTTCAATATCATCTCAACGCCGTCCTCGCTTATCACCTTAATACGTGTCGGGGCAGAGCTTTTCATGCTGACCTCGGCGTTTGGGAGAGATATGAGCGTTTCGCTTTCTTTTGTACTTATTTGTGATATTTCACCGCCAAGCGCAAACGCTTCGGCAGGTCTTGAAAGTCGCAAGGCGGTTTTGCCCGTAATTCGCACCGTGTCAAGTTTTGCCTCGTACACGTCGCCGCACCTACTGACAACGATTCCGCACAGTGCGGCAGGGGCGGTGTATTCCACGGTAAAATCACGCTCGCTGACGTTATCACCCCCACACAGCGTGATGACGGCGGAAAACTCAAGCTCTCCGATGTTTCCCGAAACGGTGGCGGTGGCGGCATCCTTCTGATATGCCAGCACGTCGCTCGGTGCCTCTATCGGTGCGCATCCCGAGCAAAAAAACAGAGCCAAAACGCTTATAATGGATAAAAAAATACTGAAAAAACGCCTCATTTTTCCCTCGGTCAAGTGTTTCTGTAATCAATATATTGCAAGAACAAGTTTTTTATGATATAATATATTGAAGTTTCTTTTTTGGAGGAAATATGAAAAGTTCGTACAGGGTGTACTCCGCTTTGCCCTTTCTGAATAAATCGCGGGCATGGATAGAAATAAACACGGCGGCAATTCGGCGTAATTACCGTGCTATTTGCGATTATATAAAAGAAAACGGTTCTCACGCATCGGTTGCGGGCGTTATCAAGGCAGAGGGGTACGGTCATGGCGCGCAGGCGCTTGCAGAGGCTCTTGCGCTTGAGGGGTGCCGTTTCTTCTGTTCGGTCGGAATTGATGAGGCGGCGGCTATCAGGGGCGTTTGCGACAAAATGGGCGTTGATGCCGAGATACTTTTGCTTAGCTACACACCTGCCAGCAATGTTTCGGAGCTTTTGCGTTACCGCATAACCCAGAGCGTTTTTTCGCTCGATTATGCAAGGGAGCTGTCGCAGGAAGCTCTGGCGCAAGGCGCGAAGCTTTCAGTACACGTCAAGATAAATACGGGAATGAACCGACTCGGTTTTTGCGCAAATAGTGACGAGCAAAGAAAAGAGACGGTGGAGCAGATATGCCGAACGGTTGAGCTGGACGGACTTTGCGTCAAGGGTGCGTTTACTCATTTTGCGCGTGCCGACGAAAGAAGCGAGGACGGCGAGGCGCATACGAGGCGTCAGGCAGAACGATTCTATAAGACGGCGAAAGAGCTTTCGGAGCGCGGCGTTCACTTTGACAAGCTACATCTTTGCGGAAGTGCCGCAACGGTCTTTTACCCCGAATTTCATTCGGACGTTTGCCGTGTCGGTATTATCCTTTACGGTTTGGGAGTTCCGTCACAGAAGGCGTTGAGCCTTGAGGGGGCGCTTAAATTAAAGGCGCGCGTCGCTCAGGTGCATACACTTTCGGATGGCGAGGAGCTTGGTTACGGCGGTGCGCACTGCGCAAATGGAGCAGAGCGTATAGCTACCGTCGGTATAGGATACGCTGATGGATTTTTGCGTGCATATAGCGGAAGCCGCGTTGTTATCCATTCCGAGGACGGCACGTATATCGGAGAGGGATGCGTAGTTGGTAAGGTATGTATGGACCAATGCTTTGTCAGCGTGGGCGACCTTGACGTAAAGCGCGGCGACGTGGTTACTCTCATGGGTGAGCGCGGACAGATATCAGACCTTGCGAGAAGGCTTAACACCGTTGAACACGAGACGGTAAGTGTCCTCTCAGCGAGACTGCCGAGATTTGTGTGTGAAAAATAAAAAGGGCGAAAGCCCCGTTGGTGAAATATGAAAATTAAAAGGATCTTATCGGTGATGCTCGCCGTAGCTGCCTCACTCGCCCTTATTTCCTGTTCGGGAGACGGCGGAGTTGAGACTACCGCACCCGATACGGGTGCGCTTACTACCGCACCGCATACGGAGATTACCACCGAAGCACCGCCGCCCGAGCTTGATGAGTTTTTGATACTTCGCGATTCAAATGCTGCGGACCGCGTTGTGAGCGAGGGGAATGACTCTTTCCTTGGCGTGCGAAACGAGCTTTTTGAGCAAAAGTTTGGCATGAAGATAACGGAGAGGAACGACACCGACATTGTTAAAACGGTACGCACGGCTGTGCTATCGGGACGCGGCGATGATTACGGTGCATTGTTGCTCACCTCAAAAAATGCCGTTACACTTTTTTGCGAGGGACATTTGCAGGATCTTTCCGCGGCGGGTATTGAGGCGGACGCGCATTTGAGCGAGGATGATATAAACCGCACGCTCGCTTTTGGCGGCGGTATGTATATGATTTATTCGGATGCGCTCAAGTCGAAATATGATTCGGCATACGGCGTTCTTTACCGCGCTGACGTGCTTGACGGCGAGCTTTCAAGACTTGTGCTTGACGGCGGCTTTACTCTTGAAGTGCTTATCAACAAGGCAAAGAGCCTTGACTCGTCCTTTAGCACGGAATTGAGTGCCAAGGGGATCTCTGTTGTCTATCAGGGCTTGGGCGGAAGGCTGTTTAAAATAGGGGACAGCGGACTGCCCGCCGTGTCTCTTGCGGGGGACGGCGATTCCGCGGCGTATGGTGCATTGTTTGCATTGTCGCCATCGATCACGCAGGAAGGCGGAATTTTTACTCTTTCAAAGCTTTCCGAGGCTAACGGGGAAGGCATATATCTCCCCATGCCAAAGGCAAATGCCAATCAAAAGGAATACGTAACTCCCATAGATATCGATACGGCATCGGTTCTTGCCGTACCCGACGGAATAACTAATGGCGCGCTTGTCGGGGATGTTTTTTCATTTTTCTCCGAGGCTTGTCAGGATGCGCGCGAGAAAATTGTCAAGACTATCGCCCCTACCGAGGGAGATGCCCGTCTTATAGCAAAAAAGCTTGTGGATTCGCTTTCGATAGAGCTATCCTCGCTTTACGGCTGGGGGAATATGAACGATTATCTCTTTGACAATCTCACCCAACGGGTTGAATTTGGGGCGTTGAGCGCCGATAAAAGATTTGCCGACAGGTGCGAGGCGGTGGATACCGCAGCCGCCATTATCAAGAGCAGAATTGAAAAATAGGAGAAAGAAATGAAAAATAACTATAAAGTGGAAGTTAAGCTCTCCGAGGAGCTTTTGCGCAAGCTGCTCATAATCAGCCGTGAGGAGGGCAGGAGCGTGAACAATCAATTTCTTTTTATGCTTCGCAACAATATTCAATATTACGAGCGAACCAAGGGCAGACTCACACCGCAGAAGCTGGCGGCGGAGGACGTCACGCCCTACGTGAGCGAGGAATAAAGTAAGGGAGTCAAATGTAAAACGCATTTGGCTCCCTTTTTTGTTTACATATTATTGGAACTTACTATGTCTTCTCTCTCTCTGAAAAGCAATGAGATGCACCAAAGTCCCGCAAGTCCCACGACGGTGTAGATGATGCGCGCCCAGAGCGAGTCCTGACCGCCGCATATCCACGCTACAGTGTCAAATTTGAAAAGACCAATGCCGCCCCAGTTGAGTGAGCCGACGATGGAA
>JAZNOD010000161.1:0-20897 GCA_045580585.1 Eubacteriales bacterium | reverse complement strand
CAAGACAGGCTTATATATATTATGAAGTTTTTCTTGCCAAATGTCAAGAACAAGTTGTGAAGTTTCTTGAAAATAATTAAAATATTCTTCTTTTTTTTCACATTTTGGCGCCATTGTCATAAAACCGCGCAGGCGCACGTGCTCAAATGCCGAAAGAGCAAGGCAAAAAGCTTCCGCATCCTCGGGCATAACGCCGCCCTTTGCTTCCCCTCTGCCGCTGTTTATCTCAACGAGTACGTCCGTTACGATACCGCGCTTTGCCGCTTGCTTTTCTATTTCGGCGGCAAGGGAGAGGGAGTCGAGCGAGTGGATAAGGCACACCTTGTCGATGATGTACTTCACCTTATTTTTTTGCAAGGAGCCGATAAAGTGTATTTTCATCTCGTCGCGGCACTCCATAGCCTCATAATGCTCAAGGAGCTGTTGGACGCGGTTTTCACCGATGTGGCAGAGTCCGCATTCTTTGTGTAAGAAGGTTATCTCCTCGGCGGTGGCGTATTTCACAGCCGCGATAAGCTCTACGTCATCCGCGTGTCTGCCCGAGGCTGTTGCGGCATCGGCTACGGCTGCTTTTACCGCCATATAGCGTTGTTTCAGGTCTTGCATCAATTAAGCACCTTTCCGTGATATAGGTCGTTGCCGACTATGATTATCTCCTCAAGGTCGGCAAGGTGGTAGAAATACGGCGCGGAGTAGCCGTATTTTAACGGCGTTCCGCCGTTATCGTGAACGGTTTTTTCAAGTCCGAGCTTTTCCGCCTCGGCAAAGATGGAGTCGTATTCGCGCAGTACGCCTTCGGGGTTGAAGCCAAGCACGCGGAACGTTTTTGGCTTACCTTTTTCGATGTCGGCGTATTTTGAAACGATGTAGTAGCCCTCGCCCTCGTAAAGGACGTTTATTCGGCGGAAGTAAACGTAGCCGCCGTGCAGTGTATACACTCCCGTCATGCCGTCATAATGCCGCACCGCCTCGATGGGTATGCGATATCCGTTGAAAACGCGGTATTCCACTCGCACCCGTTGGGCGCGCATGTACAGGAAGTCGGCAGGAATGTCGGATGAGGAAAACAGCAGTATTGCGCCGCCCTCCTCATCGTAGGCGAACTTTTCAAGAGTCATTTTTATGACGTATCCGCCATTGTCGGGGAAGGTCAGGCGATAGCTTTGCCCCAAGGTGTAGTTTTTGCTCTGCTTCGCGCTCATTGGCGCGGCTACGTACCATTTGGCGGAGTGGACTATCTTGCCGATAAAGGATGCCTGCTCGGGCGCGGTGTTCACAGCGGTGTAAAACGCCTCGGTGCTGAATTTTTTAACCAGCTCGGGCGTAAAAACGCGCTCATACCCATCGCATTCGGAGAAAAAGTATCCGATGGACGGCGCGCTCGTCTTTCCTATGCTTCCGCCGAGCATTGTCAGCGCGGCGGCTCGCTGTGCTTTAAGCTCTGTCAGGTGCTCTTTTACGTTGTCCGCCTCGCCCGACAGCGCCGCGAGCGCGGTCAGCGAGCCTCGCAGTGAGTCAGAGAGCTTTACCGCGTCGGCAAGCTCTCCGCCGTAGAGGTCGGACATTAGCGCGGAGTAGTCAGCGGAGACACGCTTTCCTACGGCGGATATACTTCCCGACGTGGCGGCGGATGCCAGCACGTCCTCAAGCAGAGCTATCTCGCCGTCGATGGCGGCTATCTGCTCGCGCAGAGCTTCCTCTGCCGCGGGGTAAACGTCGCAGATTATCTCGCCCTTTCCGACACGCTCGCCGTTGCTCACGCGATAATCGGCAAAGCCCGAGGCAAAGGACGTTTTTATAGGGGATTCATCACGAATGATATATGCCGTAGAGTCGGTGTATGCCGAATGCTCTACCGTGTACGCGGGGGCGGTCGTTACGGGGCTGGTAAACGTCGTTACCGTGTGGTATCCGAAGTATACCACCAGAGCTATTGCGCCAAGCGCAACGAATATTTGCACCAGCGCGGTAAAAATATATGAAAGATCGAGCCGCTGCCGTCGTTTTCGCGCTCTGTCCTGCGCGCGAAATGTAGAGAGCGCGTTGTATTCCCTTCGTGGCATACCAATATTGCCTTTCTGTAAAATTTACTGATTTAAGAGTTGTTTTGCAAGGGCGAGTGCATTGTCAAAAGGATCGGGCTCGTCCTCGGTGACGTCTATCATGTTTACGTAGTCCTTTGCGCCAAACCACGTCATCTGCCGTTTGGCGTATTGACGTGTGGCGGTGATAAGTGCCTCGCGGCACTCCTCAAGGCTCATCTCACTCCTGATATAGCCGAGCATCTCTTTGTAGCCTATCGCCTTTGCCGCCGTGGAGTCGGTGTTTTCGAACACGCCAAGGCGCAAAAGCTCGCGCGTTTCGTCAAGCAGACCGCCCGCGAGCATTGCGTCGACTCTTTGCTCTATCCTGCGCAGCAGGAAATTGCGGTCAGGATAGCGCAGGCAGATCACGGCGTGGTGAAACCGCGCTTCTGCGCCCATCTTGTCAAGCTGACTTTTGGGAATGCCCGCAATGCGGTATATTTCAAGCGCGCGTATAACGCGGCGCACGTTGTTTTCGTGCGTTTTTTCTGCGCTTTCGGGGTCGACGCGCAAAAGCTCCAGCCACAGTGCGTGTGCGCCGTTTGCTTTTGCAAATTCCGCAAGCTCGCCGCGAAGCTCGCTCGCCCCCTCGCTGACGGCGTAGGGACGCTCAAAGAGCAACGAGTCAAGGTAAAGCCCCGTTCCGCCGGCAACGATGGGGAGTTTTTCGCGGCTGTAGACGTCATCCACAGCGTCAAGCGCGCGTTCGGCGTATTCCGCGCAGGAAAACGGCGTGTCGGGCGGCAGAAAATCTACCATGTGGTGCGGAACTGCTTTGCGTTCCTCGGCTGTCGGCTTTGCCGTGCCGACGTCCATTTTTTCGTATATCTGCATTGAGTCGCAGGCGATTATCTCGCCGCCAAGCACGGGGGCAAGGCGAAGGGCGAGTGAGCTTTTGCCCGAGGCGGTTGCGCCCACTATGGCAAGTATAGGTCGCTTCATGGACGCTCCTTTCGGGTGTTTATTTAAGCGGAATTTTTTGTGCTGCGGTGAAATTATCGTAGTAGGGGTAGTCGGTCTTTTTTTGGCGCATTCGGCTCTTTTTGAAGGAAATAAGCTCGTCGGGTACGCGCGGGCCGTTCGGCTCTGTAAAGGTGTAGCCCTTGTTCGTGCGTGTGCCTATCAGCTCGCAGTCGGGGATAAGCTCGGCGTACGGCGCTCCGAAATAGCACGCTGCGCCAAGCTCGGCGGGAATACCCTGCCACCACCACGCGCTGACGGGGCATTCACCGAGCGTTATCTGACCGAAAAAGGCATCGGTAAGCTCGCAAAGGCGGATCAGCACTCTGCGTGCGACTATTGCCCAGTCTTCTATGAGGTATAATTCTGCGGGTAGCTCAATGGCGACGCGAGAGGCGCGATAGCCCTCGTAGTCGCTCTCGCGCCGCGCGGCATCGCTTATTCCGACGGATGCGGCGGGGCAGGCGGGGTGCCATACGGGCATGCTTTCCGCTTTGAGATATTCTATGAATCCTTCGCGCGAGTACGGAGTATCTTCCTTTCCGTAGGTGAGGGGGAGTGCGCAGGACAGCTCTTCCTCAAGTGCCGCGACAAAGTCATCGGCAAAGCAATCAAAGCCGCGTGACGGCTCGTACCACAGCGCGATGGTGAGCATTTCGGAGTAGAGATTTATCTTTGGAAAGTCATACGGAATTGCGGGCGCGCCGAGCGTGCCGTCCTCTTCCTCGGTAATGCCGCCGTAAGTTGAGCAAAGTGCGTTTGCGAATTTTTTTACGGTGTTGCATGCCGCCTCGGTAAGCGTTCCTTCCGCGCTGACGGTAAGCACTGCATTGATGTCGGGGGCGGCGGTGAGTATTTTTGAGGGAATAGAGTTTTTTTCGATCGGCTCTATCGGGGACGCGATCATGTGCGCATCAACGAGCGAGGGGAGCCTCGGAAGCTCATCGGGTATGGAGCTGAGCCATATTTTAAGTGTGTAGTTTGGCATTTTTTCTCGAATCCGGAATTTATTTTAGTGCAAATATGCAAGCGCTTGCCTTTGACAAGCGTGCAAGGTGCAAAGTTTAGGAGAATTTCCGCGCTTTGCTCGGAAATTTTCATTTTTACGGTTGAATTAATAAATGCGATTTGATGAATAATTTTAAATGCTTTTAGCTCGCAAAAAATTAATTTATAGGAATTTATATTCTTTTGTGTGCGTTTCCGTATTCGCGTTTCATCGCTTCGACGGAAACCACCCATTGCTTGCCGAATTTGCAAACGTCAACGCCGTTGACAAGCTTTCCGTAGGTGACGGCTTTGCGGAGCGTGCTTTCGTTAAGCCCCCAAAGCTCCGTGGCATCGCTGAACGCCATCAATCCGTCAAACGGAGTATCAACTTGCACTCCGTTTTCCCAAAGCTCGTCGCAAGACAGGTCAAGGTCGTCGTCCCACACGATACCGTACCCGCCAACATCAACGCTGACACAATTAAACTCGGCGCAATTTCCGTTTAATTTTGCAAACGAAGGGATTTTTTTAAACAAGGGCTTTACGTCGTAAATTTTAGTTATTCCCTCCGAAAATTGAACGCTTAATCTGTATTCGGGAAGGGGAGAAACGTTTTTAATCTTATGAAACATCGTTATTCCTCCTATCATTCAAGCGGCGGAATCTTCTTGAACTCCTGCGTTTTCCAAATTTCCGCAAGAGTATCTCTGTGCAAGGCTATCCATTCCTGCGCCATATTCAGTGCTTTATTCGGAAGATGTCCTTAAAGCACCGTTCACGTCATAAAATCGATCGCGGCAACGTCTTCGTTATAAATAGCGTGAATATGCGGTGGATTATGCTCGCTTTGCAAAAAATACATTCTGATGACAATTCCGTAAAATCTTGACAATACAGGCATGACCGTTCCCCCGGTGTGTTTTTACTTATATTGTATCACGGTATCGTGATTTTGTCAATATGTTTTTAAAAATTCCCGAGGATTTTTACCTCGGGAAAAAATCAGTTAGATTTTATTTTCTGTCGAAAAAAATGTCGTTGCAAAAGCTCGAAATATCACACATGATGGTGTCGGCACGCTCCGCCAATTCGTCTTCACAGTAACAGCCCTTTAATTTTATGAGCGTTGATAAGCGAAGATCTCTTATCAGTTCCAATTTTGTCGTTATCGGGTCCTTTTTTGGAGCCGTAAGATCGGTATAGACTTTTGTGTAAAAAGCCAAAAGCTGCTGATTTGTTGTTTCGCGAGCTCTTACAACATCCGCAATTCCTTTTGCTTTTTCCTCTGTACCAATATCTCCGGAATCTACCGATTGTATGCTTTTCAAAATTTCTAACGCCTCTGTGATATGCGCTGTATTTGAAACGATTTTATCGATCTGTGTAAAAATGTAGTCCAACGAGATATTTTCAGTCGTTATCTCTTCTGCTTTTGTTGTTTCAACAATATTTTCAGCCATTTTATTATCCTCCAAATATTCATTCGGCGGACACGCAAGGCATATTTTATTTTCGTCTACGAAGCGTGCCCTGCCTGATTTAACAAGACCTTTTGCCCGCTTGGGATAGGTCGCTCCATATTCATTTCCTTGCTCGTCAACTACAATTACGTTTTTTTCGATGGGTGTCGCCCCCTTGTAATTAAATTTGCATTGTTTTGTGACTCCGTTTTTTGTTATGGGTGCCGTCCCCACTCACAAAATCAGTATAACACAGATTACTACGGTTGTCAAGAGCAACGCTGCTTTCTACTGAATAAGCATCGCGTCGCCAAAGGAGAAAAAGCGGTATTTTTCCTTAACGGCAGTCTCGTAGGCGTTAAGCATTTTTTCGCGGTCGTAAAGCGCGCTTACAAGCATAAGAAGCGTGCTTTTCGGCAGGTGGAAATTGGTTATCAGGGCGTCCGTCGCCTTGAATCTATATCCGGGGTAGATGAAAATGCCCGTGTCCGCGCTCATCGCGCGCACCGTGCCGTTCTCGTCCGACGCGCTTTCGAGCGTGCGGCACGAGGTCGTGCCGACGCATATCGTCCTTCCGCCCCGCGCGCGTCGGCTGTTGATGGTCTGCGCCGCTTGCTCGCTGACGGAAAAGTATTCCGAGTGCATTACGTGCTTGTCCACTCTGTCTTCCTTGACGGGGCGGAAGGTGCCAAGCCCTACGTGGAGCATAACGGGTACTATCTCGACGCCCTTTTTTCGAATCTTTTCAAGCAGTTCGGGTGTGAAATGCAGTCCTGCCGTCGGTGCGGCGGCAGAGCCGTTTTCGCGCGCGTACACCGTTTGATAACGTTCGCGGTCACTCAGCTTCTCCGTGATATAAGGGGGAAGGGGCATTACGCCTATCTCGGAGAGCATAGAGTAGATGTTTTCGTATTTATTCTTGTCGAAATCGATGTGAATGATGCGGTTGCCTTCCTCGACGATGTCAACGACGGTGGCTATCATGCCGCCGCCGCCAAAGACCATTTTTGCGCCGAGGCGCGCGCGTTTGCCCGGCTTTACGAGCGTTTCCCATTCATTGTCGCCGCGCTGACGGAGCAATAAAAGCTCCACCGCCGCCTCGGGACGCCCCTCGGCATGACCGTAGAGGCGCGCGGGTATAACGCGCGAGTCGTTTATAACGAGCGTGTCGCCTTCGCGAAGGTAGTCGGCAACGTCATAAAAATGCTTGTGGGCGATATCGCCGCTTTCGCGGTCTATCACCATCAGGCGCGAGGAATCGCGCGGCTCAAGGGGGTGTTGCGCTATTTGCTCCTCGGGGAGAAAATAATCAAAATCCTCGGTAGAGAGGTCAGTTGCGGGCTTGTCGTTTATAATAATACTCATATCAAACCTTAATAAAACATAAATTTACAGTATATATTATATAACAAAACGCGTGTGATTTCAACAGCTTTTTAGCGCAAGGGAGTAAAATTTTTGCGCAAAAAAGAAATGACCCTTGATTGCAGGATTTTATCTCCGCAACCAAGGGTCATTTCGCTTCACCCTTGATATCTAACATCATTTTTTGTACCTCGCTTTCATTGATATGCCCTTTGCTTGATTTGAAAAGGCGTTTGGCGTTTTTGGATTCGGGCTTGACTTATCGTTTTAGGTATGGACTTATCTATCCTTAAATGTGAGAACCGTAAATCTGTAATCCGCCGTTACAGCCTTCAGGTCTCGGCTTTTTACTCCCTGTCCGCTACACTTGAACTTACGTCGCTGCCGAATGCCGTGGGATTAGTTGTACATTGGACCGTACCTTCCTTTCCTGTGTCTATATTATAGCACATATTTTTGGCTTTTGCAATACACAAATTGTACAAAGTTTACAATAATTTTTTATTAAAAAAGAGAATTTGGTAAAAGAGACCAAATTTCTCTTTACATTTGTTTTGGTTTGTGATATAATGATAAATGGTGTGGTGTAAAAATAAACCGTGTTACGGATCGCTCGTTTTGCGTTCCGTTTTTTCTTTTTTCAGGTGCGGCAGAGTGCGCCACAGCGCGGGTGCGCCCGTGAGCATAAGCATCGCGCCAAAGAGCTTTTTTAACACAGATGGGTCAAGCATATTCAGTACCGCGTAGCCTGCCGCCGCCCCCGCGATACCGCCGATGCTGAGCAGTATTACCTGCCGCCACGCAATACGGCGGCGAAAGCAATTTACGGCGGTCGACGCACCGGACGAAAACAGAAAGAAAAAGAGATTTATGCCCTGTGCCGCCACCTGACCGAGTCCGCGTCGGAGCGTCAGCCATACTACGAGCAATCCGCCGCTTCCGACTCCCAACCCCGACAGCAGAGCTACCCCGAGAGCTACGAAAAAATCAATCATTGCATTTCCTTTCCGCGTTTTAGCGAAGCATCATTATTCCCGACCACACCGTAAGCGCGGCGAATATCAGCTTTAGCAGATGCGGCTCTATTACCGAGAGCAGCATTGCTCCGCCCGTGCCGCCGAGTACGGCGGGTAGCGCGAAGCGCGAAAGCTCAAGCGGAATTGCGTTTCCGCGAAGGCTGTAAAACGCGACCGAAGCGGCGGATATGGGCAGCATTACCGCAAGCGCGGATGCAAAAACGTCGCGCGGCTGTGAGGAGCTTTCCGGAAAAAGGTACTTTGCCGCGCGGACGAGCAGTATTCCGCCCCCTGCGCCCAAAAGCCCGTTTATAAATCCTGCCGCCGCCCCTACGATAAGGGTAGCCGTGTCCTTTGCGACCTTGCTGTGACGTTTCATGTGATAACCTCTTGAAAAATTCTCTCGTGCTTGTTTTTTGTTAAGTGTTGTATTTTTTAGAAAAATATGATATAATAATTTTAATTATAGATTTTACGATGGAGATGTCTTGCTGTTTTAGTATGTCATCCCAAAGCTAAGACAATACATCGGGGAAGGATAATAAATTGGCTGAAAATAAAAAAAGAACCACCGCCGCCAACAGCCGCGCTGTTACAAAAAAGAAGGATGGCGGTGTGGAGAAAAAGACTGCTGCCTCCAAAAAGAAGGAGAAGATCGAAGCCGTACCCGAATCCTCGGGATTTGTGCATCAGTTTATTCCTTTTATATTAATAGTTTCCGCTATATTTTTGACCGCCTGCTATCTGCTGGCGAGGATCGACGGCGCGATGGGAGTGATAGGCGGACTGCTTCGCAATCTGCTTTGCGGTTTCTTTGGGTGGCCCGCATTTCTCATCCCCGCATTCCTTATAAATCTGGCGATATTCTGGCGTAAATACGTTGACATGAATATGGTCTTGTGGAAGGTCACGCTTTCCGCGATAATGCTTTTCTTTATCGCCGCGCTCGTCCACGTTTGCACTATCCCCGCCATTAACGAAAGCACATACACCTGGGGCGATTGGGGTGCGTCCATTTTCGGCACGGGCAGTGCCGTTAGCAACTGGAGCTACGGACTTGAGCTTGTCGGCGGCGGCTTCCTCGGCGGATTTTTCGGCGGACTTTTCCGCTGTCATATCGGCTTTGTGGGCACGCTGATAGTCCTTATTGCCACTATCGCCGTGGGTGTTATGTTCCTTGTGGGGGTCACGCCGAGATACGTGTGGACCGCTATTAAATACAAGTTTATGCTTGAGAGAGAAAAACGTGCCGCGGCTCTTGCTGAGCAAGAGGAGATAGAGCGCGAGCGCGAGGAAGAATACAGGAAAAGCCAAAGAAAGAAGAAAAAAACCGCGCCTGTCGATATGAACGACGGCATGGACGAGCTTGAAGAGTATGATTTTTCGGCTGACGAGGTACGCGGAAGCGTGGAAAAAACGCCCGAGCCCGTTCCGATGCCTGCCCCGCCCACAGAGCCGCCCGTTAGTGAGATCATTCCCGAACCCGCCGCACCGATCCCCGTTACTCCCGCCCCCGTGCGTACGGCGCAGGACGCAAGGAGTATGGAGGATACGTACAGCGTGCTTGACGATATATTTGGCGAGAAAGAGCCTTCGGCGGCGGAACCTCCCGCCGTTGTAACACCGCTTCCCGCACCGCAAGCGCCCGTTCCGCAGACTCACGCGCCTCAAGCGCACGCGGAGCCGAAGCAGGAGCTGGAGCTTACTCTTACGCAGATAACCGACGGCGACAGTGCCGCGCTTGACGTTGCTCCCGACGTGGTAGATCCCTCTGCTATGCGAAAATCACGCACGGAACAGCTTGCCGCGTATATTTATCCGAGCATAGATCTGCTTCACGAGGTGGAAAATCCGTCGAAAGAGGACGTTGCCGCCGAACTGCGCACCAACGCGCAGAAATTGATGAACAAGCTTGCATCCTTCAACGTAAAAATAAACAAGATAGAGTATTCGCGCGGACCGACGATCACGCGCTACGAATTGTATCCCGAGTCAGGCACGAGAGTACGCTCAATTGCCAATCTCTCGGACGATATAGCGCTTGAGCTTGCTACTGCCGTGCGCATCGAGGCGCCCATTCCGAATAAGAGCGCCGTGGGTGTTGAAGTGCCGAATAAATGCCGCGCGACGGTGTTTATCCGCGAGCTTATCGAGTCCGAAAAGTTTCGCAATATGCCCTCGCGCCTGTCCGCCTGCCTTGGCAAGGACGTTGGCGGAAATATGATATTTTTCGATATCGCCAAAATGCCCCACCTGCTTATCGCAGGTACGACGGGATCGGGTAAATCGGTTTGCATGAACTGCATCATTCTCTCGCTTCTGTATAAGGCGCGCCCCGATGAGGTGCAGTTCATCATGATAGACCCGAAAAAGATAGAAATGGGCATGTATAACAAGCTTCCTCACCTCAAAGTGCCCGTGGTTACGGACATGAAAAAGGCGGCAGGTACGCTGAATGCCGCGGTTAATGAGATGGAGCATCGATATGAGCTTCTTGAGGAAGTCGGTGTGCGCGATATCGATGCGTATAACCGTGTGATGGCGGCGGACGATCCCGATTTCGTCCCCCTGCCGAAGCTCGTTATCTTCATCGACGAGCTTGCCGATCTTATGATGACTGCTCACAACGAGGTCGAAACGTCCATTATCCGTCTGGCGCAAAAGGCGCGCGCGGCGGGTATCCATATAATTATAGGTACGCAAAGACCGTCCGTTGACGTTATTACGGGACTTATCAAGGCAAACGTTCCCTCGCGCATATCCTTTGCGGTCGCGTCGCAGACGGACTCGCGCGTAATTATGGATATGGGCGGCGCGGAAAAGCTCATTGGTAAGGGCGATATGCTCTACGCCCCCATCGGAGCTACAAAGCCGATGCGTGTGCAGGGCGCGTTCGTTGCCGATGACGAGGTTGAGGCTGTCACGGAATTTATCAAGGCGAATTCCTGCAAGGTCGAGTACGATAGCGAATTTATGTCTGAAATTGAGCGCGAGACAGAGCGTCTTGCCGCATCCGACAAAAAGGGCGGCGGCGAGGTCGATTCAGGCGAGATCGCTATTCGGGATGCCGATCCCCTCTTTACGCAGGCACTGCGCATAGCTGTGGATAACGGTACTGTGGCAACGTCCTTCCTGCAGCGAAAGCTCTCCATAGGCTTTGGCAGGGCGGGCAAGATCATCGACCGTATGGAAGCACTCGGATTCGTGTCCGCCGCAAACGGAACCAAGCCGCGAAACGTTCTCATCACCAAGCAACAGCTTATGGAGATGGAGATGGCGCAGGACCCGAGAGTGACGGGAAATTTCGGTTGATATATTAAATAAGGAAGAAAAACTGTCCGCGCAGTAACGCTGCGCGAACAGTTTTTGTCCCCGTATGGCGCATTGGGGCGGTTAATATTGCGTTTTTCATTTTTTGCTTGACAAAGCATGAAAAGAATGATAAAATAAATACGTCCCAAAATTTCGAAAAAAATTTTTGAAAGGAATTTATGAAATGAAAAAGACACTTTCTATGATCATCGCAATCGCAATGATCGCCGCTATGCTCGTTCCCATGAGCATTTTTGCATCCGCAGCAGAAGTTGTCGAGGTAAACGATTGGATGGATTTCGTTCTTCTTGTTGCCGACAGCTTTGGCGAGGGCAATTACAAGCTCACCGCTGACGTTTACTGCGATACCGCAGTAGAGGGCTTCTTCGGAACCTTCGACGGCAACGGTCACACCATCTACCTTTCTTCCACCATGTTCATGGACGTTGGCGGCGGTGCCGTTATCAAGAACTTCACCACCGTTCAGGACCCCAACGCGGCTGCTACTGACGAGGAGGGTAACCCCGTTGAGTTCAAGATGTACCGCGCTCCCATCATCGACCTCGCTTCGGGAAGCTCCGAGGATATGCCCATCATCGTTGAGAACGTAACCAACAACGTTGACGTTTTCGAGACCACGTCCTTCAATCAGGACCCCGTTGCAGGCATCATCGGCAGAACCGACTCCGATAACTACGTGGTTCTTAACAAGATCGTAAACAACGGCGATATGCGCTCCGACGACCAGACCGGCGGTATCATCGGTAACGCAGGCCACGCAAGCGGCACTCTCTACATACACGCAGCTAACGTAGTAAACAACGGTGAGGTATACTCCACCAAGAACTACGCGGGCGGTATCATCGGTAACTCCAACGCAGGTCTTGAGGGAATTCTTGACTACTGCTTCAACAACGGCAACGTAACTGCCGAGAACGATGCAGGCGGTATCATCGGCGATATCAACGGTATTGCTAACATCACCATTTCCAACTGCGTTGCAAAGGGTACCATCACCAACAACCCCGTAATTGACTCCGAGGGCAAGAAGCTTGCAGGTGAGGACAAGACCGCAACTAAGTACGGTGCGTCGGGTATCGTTGCAAGAAGCAACGAGGCTTCCTCCGTTATCAACATCAAGAACTGCGTAGTAGCTACCACCCTCGTAGGTGACAGCAACGCTACCGAGAAGGCTTCCACCGACCCCTTCAACGGATATGCTAACGGCGGCTCTGTTACCGTTACCGACAGCGTATATCTCCACGGCATGGCAGTTTACGGTGAGCAGGCTATCACAGCTACCACCGGCACGGGCTTCAAGACCGCTGATAAGGTTGCTATCGACGCTCAGATCGACACTATGCTTGCAGCTAAGGAAAACGCAAAGGCTGATCCTTTCGTAGAGGCTACCACCGCGGCTCCCGAGTCCTCCGCAGCTCCCGAGTCCTCCGCAGCTCCCGAGTCCTCCGCAGCTCCCGAGTCCTCCGCGGCTCCCGAGTCCTCCGCGGCTCCCGAGTCCTCCGCAGCTCCCGAGTCTTCTGCAGCTCCCGAGTCTTCTGCAGCTCCCGCTACCACTAAGGCTCCTGCTACCACCGCAGCTCCTGCTACCACCGCAGCTCCTGCTACCGCTGCAGCAGCTAGCGAAGGCGGATGCGGCTCCAGCATTTCTCTTGCAATCGTTGCTGTTGCAGCCGTCGGCGCAGTAGCAATCGCTCGCAAGAAAGAGGACTGATTACAATCTCCAAACCATAAAACGGACGGCGGGTGCAAAATCTTTGATTAAGAATACATAGCCGCCGCGAAAAGGGGGTGAGACGAATGCAAAACGCATTTGGTGCTCACCCCCCGTTATTTTTCTTTGTGCTTTTTGTTAAGGAAATATGTTTTTTTGAAAAAAATTCTGTAAAAACATATAAATATGAAGATTAGTTTTCGTTTTTTGTATTGACAAATGTCCAAAATAGTGATAAAATACTAATACCCATAAAACCTTTGAAAGGAAAAAAAGAAATGAAAAAGACACTTTCCATCATCATTGCTATCGCAATGATCGCAGCAATGGCTCTTCCCATGAGCATTTTTGCTTCCGCCGATGCTCCCCAGGAATTCGCAACTTGGGATGAGTTCGCAGCAGCTGCAAACGCAGCTTACGGCGAAGGTAACTACAAGCTCACTGCTGACAGTGCTGCAACCGTTTCTGTTGAGGGCTTCTTCGGAACCTTCGACGGTGGTAACCACACCATCACCGCTTCCGTAGGTCTCTTCACCGAGATCAGTGGCGGCGCAACCATCAAGGACTTTACCGTTAACCAGGCAAAGGACGCTGACGGTAATGACGTAGTATTCTACGTAAACCCCGTTGCAGGTCTTGCTGCAGGTAGCACTGCTGATCTTCCTATCTGGATCTCCGGCGTTACCAACAACGTAAACGTTACCGAGCATCCCTCCGATCAGCAGCCCATCGCCGGCATTCTCGGCTATGCTGACTCTGAGAACTGGATCTACATCTACAACGTTGTTAACAACGGTAACATGTACTCCAGAAACCAGACCGGCGGTATCGTAGGTAACTGCGGTCACGCTTCCGGTCACACCTACCTCACCATCGTAAACGCTGTAAACAACGGCGTTGTTTACGCTAACAACTCCTACGCCGGCGGTATCGTTGGTAACGTTAACGCTCAGCTTACTGCTGACTTCAGATACTGCATCAACAACGGTAACGTTTATGCACAGAACGATGCAGGCGGAATGATCGGTCAGGTTAACGGCAGCGCAGAAGGCACCTTCAGCTACTGCGCAAACTCCGGTACCATCGACCAGAACCCCATCAAGGATGCTACTACCGGCGAGAAGCTCACCGGCGGTGACAAGACCGGTGCTAAGTACGGTTCCGCAGGTATCTGCCCCAGATTCTCTTCCTCCAACGTAACCATCGCTATGAACAACTGCGTAGTAATGGGCGTTATGGACAACGACGCTACCGCTGACGGTTCTGCTTACTCTTCCGCTGACCCCTTCAACGGATACACCAAGGACGGTCTCGGCGTTATTACCCTTACCGATTGCTCTTACCTCCATGGTATGAACGTTATCGGTGAGTTCGCTTCCACTCTCGTAGAGGGTGCTACCGGCTTCACTACTCTTGACCAGGTTGCTTGCCAGGCTGCTTTCGACGCTATCGTAGCCGGTGCTAAGACTGCTCCTGCTCCTGAGATCGTTGTTCCCCAGGAAACTGAGGGCGAGGGTGGCGAGTCCTCTGTAGCTCCCGAGTCTTCTGCAGCTCCCGAGTCTTCTGCAGCTCCCGAGTCTTCCGCAGCTCCCGAGTCTTCCGCAGCTCCCGCTACCACTAAGGCTCCTGCTACCACTGCAGCTCCTGCTACCACCGCAGCTCCTGCTACCACCGCAGCAGCTAGCGAAGGCGGATGCGGCTCCAGCATTTCTCTCGCAATCGTTGCTGTTGCAGCCGCTGGCGCAGTAGCAATCGCTCGCAAGAAAGAGGACTAATTAGCAATAATTAGCTAACATAAAAAACAGGCGCTCTGCGCCTGTTTTTGTATTATGGGCTGTTTTGAAAAACAACAACAGTTTCGGATTTCCAAAAACACGGGGTGAGCCAAATGCAACCGCATTTGGCTCACCCCTATTTTGTGGAATCAGGTGTGTATTCTGTTTACATTTCTTCAAAATCCGCCACGCCGTGTCCGCACCAAGGGCAGATGAAATCGGCGGGAAGCTCCTCGCCCTCGTGTACGTATCCGCAAATACGACAAACGTAACGTTTTTTCTCTGTGGGTTTAGCCTCGGGCTTGGGCTTTACGTTCTTGTGGTAATATTCATACGTCATCGATGCCTCGCCGCCGAGGTTTTGCGCCTCGCTTACGCGGCAGATGAAAAGGGTGTGCGTGCCAAGGTTGAGATAGGATTCGACCGTCAGCGATATAAAGGCGTTGGAGTATTCGTTTATCACGGCGAGTCCGTTTTCGCTGCGAGAAAAGCTCTCGCCTGCGAGCTTGTCGGTATCCTTGCCGCTTGCAAAGCCGAATTTTTTGAAAAGGTCGAACGTTGCGCGTGTGTCAAGGCAATTTAGGTTCATTTTGCCCGTCTTGCGGACGGTCTCGCAGGAATAGTTGTTATTGTTTATACAAATTGCGAGCTGCAGGGGGGTGTCGGTGAGCTGAACGGCGGTGTTGAGTATCATTGCGTTGTCGCGTGCGGAGTCGTTGGTGGTGAGGGCATACAGGCCGTAGCTGATTTTAAACAGGGCGGTGTTGTCGATATTAGCCATTGTCGTTTCCTTTCTTGTTGTTTATTTTTTTGTTGTCGGAGCGTGCATCCGATTTCTTTTTTCTTTTAAAAATCTTTTTGAAAAAGCTTACTACCGCGGCGGCGCACTTGTCAAAAATGCTGTTGATAAATGCGTTGAGCTTGCTCGGTTTTTCCTCGGTCTCCTCTTTTTCAAGAGTTTTATAAAGGTGGAGAATGCCGCCGTCAACAAGGTTTTGGATAAGCGCCATGCTGACGGGCATAAGCAGGATTCCTATCGGGCCGTAGATAAAGCTGCCGACGAGCATGGAGAAAAGTGTGAGCAGGGGGTGCATTCCGACGCTTGAACCGACGATCTTCGGTTCGATGATGTTTCTGACCACAGCGAGGATGGCGAGGAGTACGATGAGTCCGATGGCGAGTCCGATGTTACCTGTGATGAGGGAAATTGCCGCCCACGGCAGTATCACGAGGGATGCGCCAACGACGGGGAGAATGTCGAATGCGGCGATGATGGCGGCGATCAGGGCGGCATTCGTCACGCCAAGAATGCTCAGTCCCACCCATATTTCCGCAAAGGTTATTAACATTATTGCCGCATACGAGAGGATATATTTCTTAATTACAAATTTCAACCTAAGTAGAACGTTATGCACGAGCAAGGAGTTTTTCTCCGATAGCTGGTGGTTTGCGAATTTGACCAAGAGGTCAAGGTCCATCAGCATAAATACGGTTGCTACCACGGTTATGACTACGTTTATCAAAAACGACGGAGTGGCAAGGGCGATATCGCCTGCGCTTGAGATTATTGCGCCCGACAAAGAAGTGATGGCACTGCCGAGGGAAGAAAGTATAGTGCCTGTGGACAGTGTGTAGTTCAGGTCAAGTCTGTCAAGGACTCCGTTTATTGCGGAAATTGCGGACGAAAGTGTGGGCGAAACGCTGTTAGAGTAAAACGAGGGGAGATAGGAAATGATTGAACCGAGCGATTTAGCTACCTCAAACACTATGAGCGCGGCTATTACTCCTATCGTGCAATAAAAGAGGATAGCCAGCACGGGCTCGACCAAGCGGCTTTTTATTCCTATTTTGTTTTTTATTAAACGAACCGCGGGGCGCAGTATGAGTGTCACTATCAGCGCGATAATGAACGGCATAAGTGCGCCAAGGGCGTATCTTACGATGAAGATGGAGATGGCAAACAGTAAAACGAAATAGGTGAAATTTATCAGAAAACGCCGTCTTTTTTCAGTTTTTTCTGCGGGAGTGGGGAGCTGTTCTTGCATGATGGTATCCTTTCCTTGCTGTATCTTGGTGCGGTCATATTCCGCTTATTTTTTCTGAAACGGGCGCGTATCTTGCCTCTCTGCGCGTGGCGGAAAGTGCGTCGAGCGCCGCGGAGATAGTGCCCATTGGGGGGCCTACGGCGAGCTTTTTGCCGTTTTTCGCCCATAAAGAGTAGGTATATCTGCCCGATGGCATTCGCTCAAACCGGTATTTGGGAAATTTCAGCACGTCCGTGGCGGTGCCCGTGTATCCGCGCGTGTCCTCAAGGGGAGCGTCGCATATTATTCGCGCCGAGGCAATACTTCCGCGGCACAGGGTGAGGCTTGCGCGGTTGCCGCCCGTCAGCAGGGGCATGGATGCACCTGTGCGAAGCTCAAAGTGGCAGTTGCCGCTAAAATCGCGGATTATTTCGTATCTTGCGCTCATTTTTTGCCCTCCTTATATTGCCGCGCGAGGCAAAGGAGTGAGTCGGCGGTGTTTTTTCGGGGGTCTTTGAGTACCTCGCCGAGCAGAAGGGAGAGAAGCTCGCCAAGCTCTCTGCCGTGCGCAATTCCTGCTGACGAAAGCTCATTTCCGCCTATGGCAAGCTCCGATATCCGAAGCGGCGGTTTTTGCGCCATCAGCCCGTCAAAGCGCGCGAGCGCGTCTGTATCTTCATCGAGTAAAATAATCTCCCGCGCCGTCGCGTGTGCCGAGGCAAAGCGGCGCAGCGCATAGTCGGAGCATTCTTTTGGTGGGTATGTTGAGGCTATTTCGGCGGCGTCGGCACATATCTTGTTCGAGAGACGAAGCCCCCCAAGCGTTTTTTTCACGTTGTCCGTTGAGCGCAGGAGCGCACCAAGCCGCAATTCAAGCCGCGCGCCTTCGGGCAAGCGGCCTACGCGCGATATGTTTTCGCGGGGGACGTCAACTCCGAGAATAAGCGTGAGAATGCCGGCGTTGTTCATTTGCGCCAGCGCATCCGCGGGGAAGGGCGCGCACAGCAGTCCGCACAGCTCGGATGCGATCCTCTCCGCGGATATGAGCGCAAGTCTGTCTTTAAGACGAACGGCGGCGCAAAAGGTTTCCTTTTCTATCGAAAAGCCGAGCTTTGCGGCAAATCGGAAGGCGCGCAGTATCCGAAGAGCATCCTCTTCAAACCGTAACGCAGGATCTCCAACCGCGCGTATTGTTCCCGAAGCAAGGTCCGCCCTGCCGCCGAAAAGGTCAACAATTCCCGTTTTTTGTGACCACGCCAGAGCGTTTACGGTAAAATCGCGCCGTGCGAGGTCGTCGCAAAGCCTGCGCGAAAAGCTCACGGCGTCGGGGTGTCTGCCGTCGGAATAATTGCCGTCTATGCGGAAGGTGGTTATCTCCACGGGGTGAGAGTCGGATAGGACGGTCAGCGTTCCGTGGGCAATGCCCGTGGGTATGGTGCGCATGTCGGAGAAGATAGCGGCGCTTTCCTCGGGTGTGGCAGAGGTGGCAACGTCGTAATCGTGCGGCGTACGCCCGAGCAAGCTGTCCCGCACAGCGCCGCCCACGACAAAGGCTTCGTATCCCGCGCTTTCAATACGCTCGATTATTTTTTCAATATAAGCGGGGCAGACGAAGAGTTTTTCTTTTTTCATGCGTGTCTCCCCCTTTAAAGATATTTATATATGTAATTATATCATAGTTTTAAGTAAAATGTATATACTTTTTGTAACGAATTGTTTATAAAATGAGGAAAATTTTTGATAGAAGCTAAAAAAATATTTAAAATCTCTTGCAATTAATAAAATAATGTGTTATACTTGTTACAGTATGATAGAGTAGGGTAAGGAGTGGGCGATGAACCCACTTTTAATTTTGCTATCGGAAATACGATTTTTAAGGAAGAAAAATGAAAAAAGAACTAACCGGCGTTGCCTTAAAGGTCAAGCCGCTGGTCGAGAAAGCCGTTGCGGACGAGGGGTGCACCCTTTGGGATATAGACTATCTGCGTGAGGGCGCGGACTACGTTTTGCGCATAACTCTTGACACGGGGCGCGACGGCGCGGTAAACATTGAGGATTGCGAGAGAGTGCATCGCGCGCTTGACCCGCTTCTTGATGAAGCTGACCCGATCGAAAACGCTTATTATCTTCAGGTATCCTCTCCCGGTGTGGAGCGCGATATCACGTTGCCCCGACACATTGAGGCACTCACGGGTGAAAAGGTGGAGGCAAGGCTTTTTGCGCCGCTTTACGGAAGCCGCGTTATCGTCGGTATACTCGGCGGTATGAACGCCGACGGCGAGGTGCAAATATCAAGGGACGGACAGGAGCTTGCGCTTCCTTATGCCGCCATTTCAAAAATGAAGCTTCTTTTTGATTTCTCAAATATATGAGCTTTAGTAAAACACATAATCTGAAAGGAAAAAGAGTCAAATGAACTCAGAATTCTTCGCTGCCCTTGAGGAGCTGGAAAAAAAGACGGGGATACCCCACGATTATATGCTTGAAAAGATCGAGGCGGCTCTTGTTGCCGCTTATAAAAAGGAATACGGAAACAATACCAACGTCCGTGTTCTGATAGATCCCAACAAAAAGGGCGTCCGTGTTTACCAACAAAAGACTGTTGTTGCCGAGGTTGAAAATCCCGAGATAGAGATATCTCTTGAGGAAGCAAGAACGCATAACAAGCGAATGACCGTCGGCAAGGTCCTTGAAACCGAGGTAAAGACCAAGAATTTCCGCCGTCTCTCCGCAGGTGCGGCAAAGTCCGTTATCATTCAGGCGATCCGTGAGGCGGAAAGAAAGATCGCTCGCGACGCTTACGAAAAGAAGCGTGAGGAGATAATCACCGCCACCGTTTCAAAGGTCGATCCCCAGACGGGCGACGCCGTTATATTCACAGGAAACGGAAACGCCCTGCTTCGCGTCAGCGAGCAGATCCCCGGCGAGCATCTCGTTGTAGGTGACAAGATAAAGGTATATATCCTTGAGGTAAATCGCGAGGAAAAGGGTCCGCTTGTTACAATTTCAAGGGCGCATCCGGGTCTTGTACGCCGTATGTTTGAGCTTGAGGTTCCCGAGATCGCGGACGGAACGGTTATCATCAAGGGTGTTGCGCGTGAGGCAGGCTCAAGAACAAAGCTTGCGGTAATGTCCCGCGACGAGAACGTTGACCCCGTTGGCGCTTGTATCGGTAACAGAGGTATCAGAATCAATACTATTCTCGATGAGCTTGGCGGTGAGAAGGTGGACATCGTCCGTTACAGCGAAAACATGGACGAGTACATCACGGCGGCGCTTGCCCCCGCGGATATAAAGAAGGTCGTTATGCTTGACGAGCGCACAGCTCAGATAACGGTTGCCGCGGATCAGCTCTCTCTCGCGATCGGACGCGAGGGACAGAACGCCCGTCTTGCCGCACGCCTTACAGGCTGTAAGGTCGATATAAAGGCGGAATAATATGGCAGGCGAGCAAAGACCTGCGCGCCGCATTCCCGTAAGGCAATGCCTCGGCTGTAACGAGCATTTGCCAAAGCCCTCGCTCATCAGAGTGGTTCGCTCCCCCGATGGAGAGATAAGCCTTGATATAACGGGCAAAAAATCGGGCAGAGGCGCATATATATGCAAAAAGACCGCTTGCCTTAAAAAGGCGAGAAAGAACGGCAGGATCGCCGCCACACTCGGTGTTACGATATCCGAGGAGGTCTTTGATGCTATCGAGGCAGAGCTTGAGGCAGGCGAGTGATGGATACGCGACCTATCGAACTGACGCAGGAGTCTGCACGCAGAGTGCTTGGCGTTCTCGGACTTGCAAGAAGGGCAAGACGCCTCGTGGCGGGAACGCAGATAGTTTGCGACGCTCTCAAGGAGCGAAAGGCTCTTCTCGTTGCCGTAGCATCTGATGCCTCGGATAACACGAAAAAACGGCTTTGTGACCGTTGCGCGTTTTATGAAAAACAAATAATATTTCTTCCCATCGATTCGGCGGAGCTTGGCGCGGCGATAGGAAGGGGCGGCGCAAGTGCCGCCGTGGCTCTCACTGACGCCTCATTTGTGAAGGCATTTGCAAAGGCGGCGCAGACGGAGCTTGAAAATATGTAAATAGTATCCCAAGGAGGATAACAAGGAATATGGCAGTAAGCTCACAGTTTAAGGTAAACCAGTTGGCAAAGGATCTTTCTCTCAAGGCAAAGGATCTCT
>JAZNOD010000160.1:0-10523 GCA_045580585.1 Eubacteriales bacterium | reverse complement strand
AAGCTCGGTTACGCTGAACGTGATCTCGCTGCGCGTTTCGTTCAGTGTAGCGTTAAGGGAAGCCTTGATCTGACCTGCAACAAAGTTTACGGTGTAGACAGTAGCGGAGCTATATATTGTAAGGGTGAGCATCTCGGGGATTTCAAGCTTGAGAGTAAGCTCGCCGCTTGTCTCATACTTGCTAAGGTCAGCGGTCATATTCATTGCAAGGATAAGGTCGAAAAGCTCTTTAGCATCCGCAAGATCGGCATCCTTTACACCAAACTGAGCAAGAACAGTCTTTATTGCGTTTACTACGTAAGTAGCCTTGAGCTGCCATACGCCATTGCCCATATCAACAAGGTCGTCTTCCTTTACGGTGAGTGCTGCCTTGATAGCGGCAACGTCGATGTTCATTTCGGTACCGGGAATCTCCTTAATTGCTGTTGAAAACTCTGCAATAGCCGCATCTATCTGGGCATAAAACTCCTCAAAAGCGACAGGATCCATCAGGGGCATTGCTCCTTCGGGAGCACTGGCGACAAAGCCCGCACCGTCAGCGGTGAGTTTCGCGATAGCCTTGACGTCGTTACCATTTTCATCCTTGCCGAACATATAAAGGAAATTGTTGGAAAGCTGGAATTTTTCGGGAAGATTCTGACCTGCAACAAGGCTGCCGGAAACGTTATCGATAGCAACGTTTGTACCGTCAAGCAACTTAATAGCATCGGCAACAATAGTTTTTACGTCTATTGCAGAAAGATCGATTTGTCCGAGAATATTGCCGATATTTATGCCTCCCTGCTCGCCGCCTTCGGGCGCAGTGGGGATCATATCCGCAAGGTTAGCGTTGATAAGAGCCGCAATACCGGAAGCAGTCTTCACGTCAACTTCAGGTTTTTGGGGAGCTTCGGGTGTAGTAGCGGTGGTCTGAGAAGGATCAAGCTCCGTAGTAGTATCCGCATTGGTTGTACCTGCAGGAGTATTATCCGCAGCAGTAGTTTCCGCAGGAGTAGTTTCTGCATTTTCGCCATCGTCACAAGAAACGAGACAAAGGCTCATCATCATAATTACAGCGATAAGAAGCGCAGTAATACGAAGAAATTTAGTGTTTTTCATTTTCTGTCCTTTCTTTGTATGGATTTTATGTTAATTATAGCACTAAAACTATCAAAGTCAAGCAACCTTTGCTTGAAAAATGTAAATTATCTATAAACGAGCAAATAATTATTTAGAAAGCAAACGGCAAATAAGCATCCAGAAACGCTCGCACGAGCGCAAATCAAGCTGCTCGTCGGGGGAATGGATATCCCTCATATCAGGGCCGACGGAAATAATGTCAAGGCGCGGCAAGTGGGACTTGATAATGCCGCATTCAAGTCCTGCGTGAAGCACTCTGACGGCGGGCTCTTTCCCAAAAATATCACGGGCAGCGGCGATATATCGCTCACGCAACGGTGAATGCTTGGCGTAGCTCCACCCCGGGTAACGGCTGTGATGGCGGTTTTTTCCGCCGCACAAAGCCGCCATAGCGTCAAGCGAAGCGATAGAGGCGTCAAGCTGGGACTCAAACGAAGAACGGGATGAAAACGTAAAGACTATCTCGCCGTTCTCGGCATCCGTACGCACTATCCCGAGATTTCGTGAAAATCCTACAAGTCCCTCGACGGTATTACTCATCTCGATAACGCCGTTTTGCACGCAACCAAGCACACCGAGAACACGGCGGCTCGTTTGCGGATCGAGCATATATTCGGGCGCATCAACCACCGAACAGCTGATAACAAGACCTCTGTCTTCCTCAACAAGCTCGGAGCGTATCCTCTCGGCCTCGGCAAGCGCAACTCTTGCGGCGCGTGCCGCATTTGCTACGGAAACAGCGGCACGCGCCTCACGCGGAATAGCGTTATCCTTGCTTCCGCCCGAAACGGAAATAACGTTTACTCGCATTTTAGAGGAAAGCGCAAGGAGAATGCGCCCCATGAGCTTTATGGCATTAGCTCTGCCCGAGCCGATATTCTCGCCCGAGTGACCGCCGAAAAGTCCCGTAAGAGAAACTTCAAGTGCCTCTCCGCGGAAGGCTTGCGTTTTGCACTTTACGCTCATATCGCTCCTCACGCCACCCGCGCAGCCAACAACGACCGAGCCTTCTTCCTCACTATCCATATTTATCATTCGCGTAGCACTAACAACCGAGTAATCAAAGCTACCCGCACCAAGAAGCCCTACCTCCTCGTCGGTAGTGAAAAGACACTCGAGCGTGGGGTGTGAGGCACACTCGCCCTCCATAAGGGCAAGCATAACCGCCACGGCAATACCGTTATCCGCACCAAGGGTAGTTCCGCGCGCGCGAAGAAAATCATTTTCGACGTAGAGCTTTATTCCGTCACGGAGAAAATCATGCACCGTATCGGAATTTTTCTCGCATACCATATCGACGTGTCCCTGCAAAAGAACCGCTTTTTCCTTTTCTCTGCCCTTCGTAGCGGCAATACGGACAAAAACATTATTTGCGCTGTCGCGAATACAATAATGCCCAAGGGCATGCGCCTTTTTTTCTATGTACGCTGCGATCTGCGCCTCATTTCCCGAGCCGCGCGGGATTGCGGATATTTCCTCAAAATTTCTGAAAACGCTGTCGGGTGAATAGTTCTTAATAATTCGTTCCATAAAATCTCCTTGTAAAATGAGGTGAGTCAAATGCGAAAGCGCATTTGACTCACCCCGTAGTTTTTGTTTGTCAGCGAGACTGCGATAAACGCAACCCTTTATTAATATCTCTGTTGACGCGCGCGGGAAAGATTTATAGTTCCCTCGGTAAGCATATTAATATGCTCAAGAGATTTTCCCGTACCTATCGCAACGCAGGCAATAGCGTTCTGCGCCACTCGTGCGCGAATACCCGTCATCTCGGTGATAAGCTCGGCAAAGCCGCAAAGCTTGGCACCGCCGCCGGTCATTACAATACCGTTGTTGATTATATCCGCAACAAGCTCGGGCGGGGTACGCTCTATTACCTGACATATGCCGTCGATAATAGCCATTATCGGTGAAAGCAGAGCCTCCAGCATCTCGGCAGAGCTGAGAGTTACAAACTTTGGAAGTCCTTGGACGAGGCAACGCCCCTTTACGTCCATGGTCTTTATTTCAGAGTGGCGATAGACATTACCTATCGTCTTTTTAATACTTTCCGCAGTACGCTCACCTATGAGTATATTATATTTGTTTCTAACGTAGCGTATGATAGATTCGTCAAATTTGTCACCCGCGACTTTTATGGACTCGGAAACAACGACTCCGCGGTATGAAATAACCGCAATATCGGTAGTACCGCCGCCAATATCGACGATCATATTACCCGTGGGGGCAGAAATATCGATTCCCGCACCGATAGCCGCGGCAACGGGCTCTTCGATAAGGTACGCGGCTCTGGCACCCGCGTTTTTTGCCGCATCCACAACGGCACGCTCCTCGACCTCGGTAACACCCGAGGGAATGCAAATCACGACGCGGGGCTGAAATATCATAGGTCCGCACGCCGCACGCAGAAAATACTGGAGCATTTTAAGAGTGATATCGTATTGGCTGATAACGCCGTCACGCAGAGGTCTGATGGCGAGAATATTTTCGGGCGTACGTCCGAGCATCATCTGCGCCTCTCTGCCGACCTTTAATATATCGCCCGTTTCTGCATCAATAGCAACGACAGAAGGCTCGGCAAGCACTATGCCCTTGCCCTTAACGTAGACAAGGCTCGATGCAGTACCGAGATCTATTCCGATATCTCTTCTGAATAAAGAATCAAGCATTGATTTTCCCCGATTTTTGACGATATATATTTATTATACTATAATCAAAATAAAAATGCAAGGTTTTAGACAAATATTTATTCGTATCGTTCAAATATATCATCATTAGGCGCATCGGGAAGCGTAAAATCATCATATTTTCCATGCTCCTCGAAGCGTTCTGCCTCCGATTTTCGCCAAAGCGATGCTACGCATGCCACTATTGTCCGTTCTGCGCCGCCGCGCCTTATAGCCTCGCTCGCCTCTGCCAAAGTGTTTCCGCTTGCCACGAGGTCATCTACTATTATTACGGTCATCCCGTCAAGACTGATGCGTTTTTTCAGTCTGAAAAGCTCTGTTGCATTTCGCTCCCTGTCAAACACCGACAGCTCCTTTTGAGTTTTTGTGCGACGGCGCCTTTTCAGGAGAGAGACAAACGGCAACGAAAGCTCCCGGGCAAGATTCTCGGCAAGAAGCTTTGATTGATCGATACCCATTTTTCTCACACGCTTGCGTGAGCGCGGAATGTATGCCACCACGGCATTAACATCCTTATCCGCGGCAATTTTTATGGCTTCCAAAGCTTCCTTCAGTCTATAAGACATGAGGTTTGCCACCAAGCGAAAAAGAAGCTTATCCCGCCGCTGCTTCAGCACGAATACGGTTTTATTTACCACATTGTCCGTAAGCTTTGGATCATACGAAAATATTTTAAAAAGATGCGGTTGGCGCGCGCGGCGAAGCGCCGACGTGGAGCAGGTGCATTCCTGCATACTCTTTCCGCACACAGGGCACCCTTTGCGCATTTCAGCGGCAAGCGCGTCGGCACATCTATCACACAAAAGCTGTGTTCCTGCGCGCTTTTCCTTGCAAATGGGGCAAAACTCGCCCCTTATGAACGAACGCACAGCAAGCGCAGTGTTTGCAGTTTTCATACCCCTTTACCGATCCTCTCCCTTATACGACGCTCAAGCCCCGTGTGGCGCACGGTTGGCTTGAGATTAGCGACCATCGCGGCAATCGTATCGACACGGCCAACGATGATAACTCGATTTTTGGCACGTGTAACTGCGGTATACAAAAGATTTCTCGTACAAAGCGCGGGATTGACGCCGCCAAGGGAGATCACGACGGTTGAATACTCACTACCCTGCGATTTATGAACTGTGATGGCGTACGCGAGGTCGAGGTCGTCAAGTATCGAAAACTCGTATATTACCTCCCTGCCGTCAAAATCTATCTCAATATATTTTTCGATGGTATTTATATCTGTTATTCTTCCGATATCGCCGTTGAAAATACCAAGTCCGCTTTTTGAGCCCCTTATCCACTCAAGCTCATAGTTATTGCGTATCTGCATTACCTTGTCGCCTACGCGGAAGAGTCTTTCGCGGTGGTGATACTCTTTTTTCTCACGTGCGGGCGGATTGATAAGCAACTGAAGCCTTGCGTTAAGTGCCTCTGTACCGACAACGCCGCGCTTTGTGGGAGAAATGACCTGTATCACCTCATCAACACCGTATGCGCGAGGCAGACGCGTGGCGCAAAGCTCTCCTACTGTATTTGCGACATCATCATCATACTGCCGCGGCATGAAAAAGAAATCCCTGTCCTTTACGTCAAGCACGGGCATTTCACCGCGATTGATAGCGTGGGCATTTGTAACTATCAGCGACATCTCCGCTTGACGGAATATTCTGTCAAGGCGAACGGTCGGAAGACTTTCCGATGCGAGCATATCATGCAGAACGTTACCTGCACCGACGGACGGAAGCTGATCGGAATCTCCGATAAATATCAAACGCGCCCCGGGCTTTACAGCACGCAAAAGCGATGCGGTGAGAGAAAGGTCAAGCATTGATGCCTCGTCAACGATTATAACGTGCTCGTCAAGCAGATAATCGGCGCATCTGCGGAATTTTATACGCGCAGAGCGTTCCCTCTCGCGAATCTCGCCGTCATCACCGCCGAAATCCACCTCAAGAAGCCGATGTACCGTCTTTGCCTCGCGCCCCGTTGCCTCGGTCATACGCTTTGCGGCACGTCCCGTAGGCGCGGCAAGCGCCACCTTGAGCTCCATGCTTTCAAATATCGCAATAAGGGCGGTGACAACGGTGGTCTTTCCCGTACCGGGGCCGCCCGTCAACAAAAGCACACCGCCGTTTAGCGCTTCAAATATAGCCTTTTTCTGCTCGTCGGCGTACTTTATTCCGTTTGATGCCTCTTCCTTGCGGATAAATGCCTCAATATCGGAAAATGATAGCTGTATACTGCCCCTGCGCAAAAGCGCGAGCTTGTCCGCCACGAATTTTTCATCATCGTAGCTTTCCTTATTATATATCAGCCTATCGCCGTCGGTCTTTTCGGCAACAAGTCGGTGGCGTGATATCATGGACTTTATTGTCTCTCTGATCGCCTCCGCACCAACTCCGAGAATCCTTGCGCCTTCGTTTACGAGAATTTCCTCGGGCAAACAGGTGTGTCCGTTTTGCGCCGCATCGGACGACAGCACGTAAGATATACCTGCCGCAAGCCGTTCCTCGCTCTCACGCGGAAGCCCAAGCTTTTGAGCCATGCTGTCCGCCTTTTCAAAGCCGATCCCGTCAACGTCCTCGCAAAGTCTGTACGGATTGTCACGTGCGACCTGTATGGAACGATTGCCAAACTCCTTATATATCTTCATCGTGAGGGCGGGACCGAAATATTCTCTAAAGAACGTAACAGTAGCCCGCAAATCCGACTTTGACTTGAACTCCTCGGATATTTCTTGCGCTCTTTTGTGAGTTATTCCGGGGATCTGTGCAAGCCAATCGGGATGGTTTTCGATAACGTCTACCGTATCGTCTCCAAATTCCGCAACTATTTTACGCGCGGTCTTGACTCCGATGCCCTTGATAGCACCCGAGGCAAGATATCTCTCGATATCACCATTTTCGGTGGGAAGCTCCACCGTATATTCAAGCACGCGGAATTGCTTTCCGTAGCGTGCATTATTTTCCCATTTTCCCGTGGCGGTGAGCTTGTCCCCGTCCTCTATATCGGGCATTATGCCCACAGTGTTCACAAGCGTACCGTCCTCGATAACGACGATGCAGACCACGTATCCATTATCCTCATTACGGTAAAGAACAGTCTCCACCTGACCGCACAGCTCGCGGTCAACGTTTTTTCCCTCCGATAGAGGTCGAGCCCCGCTTGAAGCGGGGCGCGAAGCTGTTTTTGTGTCAGCAAAAAGTTTTTTGTCATCCTTCATCCTCGCGTCCCTCCTCTCGCGCGGTCTTTCTTTCTGCACAGGCAATCAAAGCTTGCCTGTGCAGAATACGTTCTATGCGTTGCGCATCGGGCGTATCCTCGCTGTCGCAATACACGATCAACTCACCTTCAGCACGGCGAGTCCACGATGCACAAGCCGCATCAAAAAGCGCCTCGATCTCCTCGTCGCTCTCACCGCCCTTTAATCTGATGCATTGAGGCGGAAGTTCAGTGTCGGAAACGAGCCATTCCTCGGCTATCAGCTTAAAAAGACAAAATACACCGAAGGCGGCAAACAGCGAAACCAATATTTCAACAACAACCATATAGCAACCTCCTGCCACAGTATATGCGCGGCAGGGCGGCATGGTCAAAATCAGAGCAGCTTTGAGCGCAAAGCCTCAACAAGATCGGTCTTTTCCCACGGAATATCGAGGTCTTCTCTACCCATGTGACCGTAGGCGGCAAGCTCACAGTAGATGGGGCGGCGCAGAGCAAAGCGCGCGATTATCGCGGCGGGACGAAGATCGAACAACTCGTCAAGTGCTGCAGCAATTGCCTGTTCCGATACCGTTGCTGTTCCAAAGGTATCAACAAGAACAGAAACAGGGCGTGCGACACCGATAGCGTACGCAAGCTGTATCTCGCATCTCTTGGCGAGTCCTGCTGCTACAACGTTCTTGGCAAGATATCTTGCGGCATAAGCGGCAGAACGGTCCACCTTGGTCGGATCCTTGCCAGAGAATGCACCGCCGCCGTGACGTGCGTAACCGCCGTATGTATCAACGATGATTTTTCTACCCGTAAGTCCGCTGTCTCCCATAGGACCGCCGATAACGAAACGTCCCGTGGGGTTCACATAATATTTTGTATCCTTGTCAATGAGCTGTGCGGGGATAATAGGAAGCACTACCTCGCGGATAATGTCCTCGCGGATCTGCTCAAGGCTTACGCTGTCGCTGTGCTGTGATGACACAACGACCGTATCCACGCGCACGGGAGTGTCTCCCTCATACTCGACAGTCACCTGCGTTTTACCGTCAGGACGCAGATAGTCGAGCGTGCCGTTTTTGCGCACGTCGGTAAGTCTCTTTGCCAGCTTGTGCGCAAGGGAGATTGGCAGCGGCATAAGCTCGGGTGTTTCATCGCAAGCATATCCGAACATCAGTCCCTGGTCGCCCGCACCCGTGTCATATTCGTCGGTAATATCGCCCGTCTTTGCCTCAAGTGAACGGTCAACGCCAAGAGCTATATCGGGAGACTGCTCATGAACTGTGGATATGACTGCACAACTGTCGCAGTCAAAGCCAAATTTTGCCCTGTCATATCCGATCTTGCGAACTGTATCGCGTGCGATCGTCTGAAAATCAGCATAACCTTTTGTGGTTATTTCACCCATTATCTGGATAAGTCCCGTGGTGCAGCAGACCTCGCAAGCAACACGGGAATTAGGGTCCTGCGCAAGAAGATTGTCAAGCACCGCATCAGAGATCTTATCGCAGATCTTATCGGGGTGTCCCTCGGTTACAGACTCTGACGTAAAAAGAGTACGCATTTTTTTGTTTTCCATTTTTTCTTTCCTTTCACAAGAAAAGCCTCGTCTTCCCGACGAGGCTTTTTTCTCTCATCTGTCGGGATTTAGCACCTTGCCGCACGGCAGGTTGCTGCAACATCACAGGGCCAGTCCCTCCGTTGCTCTTGATAAGAAACATTTATTTCAATTATTAAGCAATGTATTATATCACATTTGAGAAATGATGTCAATACTTTTTGTAAATTTTACTCCTCGTCCGCTTCTTTTTTGATTTTGTTACAAAGGGCGTTGAAGCCAAAAGACGCAATTGCTCCGCATACAATGCAAATAATGTAGACGATAATATCCCAAACACCCGTATTGAAAGGCGGAAGTATCATGATCGTCGTTGCAAGCACGAAGCCCATTACTGCATGAGATGCTATCGAATGATACTTGTCAAAAAGCAATTTCATCATCCTTGAGAACAACAAAAGAGTCGCCAACATAGCTATGCCGAGGGGTATCAAAACACCGAAATCCAGGTGTGATATACCATGCGACATTTGCTCGTATATTCCAAAGAAAAGCAGAAGCGTCGATGAACTAAACCCGGGGATTATAAAGCTAAGTCCCCAAAGCAAGCCGCACACGAGCCAGCCGGCAAGGTTGGGCGCAAGCGTCAGTTGAAGAACGCTTTTGAAAAGATAAAATACCACCGTAATCGCAATAAAGCTTAGTGCCAAAGAAATGATGGAAAGTTTGCTTCTCTTTTCCTTTCCCGCCTCACGCCAAAGCTCGGGGATCGTTCCCGCTATCAGACCTACAAATACACAAAGGACAACTGCCTCATTCCATTTAAGCAACTGCTCTGTTATCCCAGCAAAGCCGACAAAGCCAAGCACGCCGCCAATTCCTATAAATATCAGCATTTTCCAATGCTTTTTGACACCCTTGAAGGGATTTGATAGGACCTCGATCATGGGATCGTAAATGCCGAATGCGTAGCAAAGCGTTCCGCCGCTTACTCCCGGCAATATCGCACCGAGCCCCACTATGAAGCCCTGAACCACCCACAAAATCGCTTTTATCGCAAAATTCTTTTTCATTTCAAAAATTCCTTTTATTGACGTTTTAATGCATCAATATTTATTAAAATTCAGCGCTTTTAAATTCAAAATCAAATAAAACTCAAGTTACCGTTCATAAAATAGAGCATTGCCAGCACGCAGCCTACGGCAACAACAGCGGCAACACACAGCACCGCAATACTCTTAGCATTCATACGGTATCCCTCTGCCCCAACGGCAAGCTCCCGCGCGGGAAGCACCTTCGCCTTACGGAGTGCGGTAACTATGGGTTTATAAAACGCCAGAACGAGCGCCGCATTAAGCAACGCTTTTATAATATTAAAAGGCAAAAGCAGTGTGGGAATAAGCCCCTTCACCACCTCAACCGTAGTTTTCATGTAAATTGGGGTTATGATAAGGTTCATTGCCATCATAACTCCGGTGAAGATCACAACCGCAAGCCCAAGGCCGAGAATCGCTCCCCACATTTTTCTCACTCGGCGGTAAACTCCGCCTGCCACCGCGGCAAAAACTGCCGTGGATATAAAATTCATAAGCCACCCCCAAAAGGCGGTATCGCTTATCGAAATCGCCTCGATCGTTGACACGGCAAGCGCGATTGCCGTAGATGGCAAAACTCCAAATATCATAGCCGCGATGCAAACAACTGCATCCTTGGCATCAAAGGTCAAAAATGACACCTTGATATGAAAAATCAAAGTAACGGCATACGCCAAAGCGCAAAAAAGCGCAAGCGCGGCAAGAAGCCGCAAATGTTTTTTGTTATTTTTAGCCATAATTTTCCCCATTTCTACGGGGGAGAACATCTTCTCCCATCCCGACTTTATAGCAAGATATGCTATTTTTCACGGTCGGTGCAGGATTCTCACCTGCTCAACCAACATTTTGTCGGTTCGCGGA
>JAZNOD010000159.1:0-2160 GCA_045580585.1 Eubacteriales bacterium | reverse complement strand
TATCTTGTTTATCTTTTTGTTGAAAAGTCCTTCCTGATATTCTTGAGTACGGAAGCCCGAGCATACAAGCGGCTTTCCCGAGCATTTGTCGGAAACGGTGGGGTTTGCCGCGTAGCAGTCGGCAAGCATTTTTTTGAGAGGGTCGATTATCCTCGAATCTATTTGGATATTGCTTCTTACCGTAACAAGCTCGATCGTGTCAATGTATTTAAGAGAGAGCTTGTTCCATGGATTTACAAGCGTGAGATACCAAGCGTCAAGGTCGTATTTCGGCGCGGACGGTTTGGGGGCGGTAGTGACAGGTGCGGTCGTTACCGGTGCAGTAGTCACCGGTGCAGTGGTCACCGGTGCGGTGGTCACCGGTGCAGTGGTAACAGGCGCGGTCGTCATGGGTGCTGTGGTGACGGGGGTAGTTGTAACAGGTGTGGTTGTAATGGGTGCAGTTGTAATGGGTGCGGTTGTAACAGGCGTAGTTGTGTCCGGGGTTTTGGTGGTTTCGTTTTTGATTACTGCCGAGGTGTCGGGCGCGGCGGTGTCATTGCCGTCGCGGAGCAATTGAACGCCGAGCATTATGGCAGCTCCTATAAGGCATACAGCCAAAAGTACGATGAAAAAACGCATTGCCTGCGCAGCGGAGCTGTTTTTCATTTCGCTCATTTCGACTTCTCCTTTTTGCTCTATATCTATACGTAATTAGCATACCACATTTTCGCTGATAATTCAAGGAGATTTTTCAATTTATTGGGAGTAACGCAAAAAACTCACTCTGCCGCTTTTGCACAGAGTGAGTTTTAGTGTTTGCTTATGTCAGAATTTCATAAAGCAGGCGCGTTCCTTGTCCGCTTCGTTGGGGGCGTGCAGGGATATCATCCTCTCGCCCGCAAGCGTGGTAAAGAGCATTGCGTGTCCGCCGCTGAAGTTGTAAAGCCCCTCGCGGTGCGTCCACTTGCCGCGGATAGAGTCGCTTTCGGCGATGAAAATTTGATATTTCTTGTTTCCGATGCTTGACCACATCATTTTCAACACGCCGTCCTCGCAAAACAAAAACGGACCGTCGGTGATGTATTTGCCGCTTCCCGTGCCCTGAATTTCCGAAACGTTCTCGTTATCGGATGCGCAAAACAGCATAAAGGGTTCTTCAACGGGGCGCGAGAGGTCGTTTGCCATCTTCACAGCCCAGATCTCGCCGTTTTTTATCTGCGTCCACTCGTGGCAGAATACCATATACGGCTCGCCGTCCTCGATGTAGAGCGTACCGTCAAGGCATTCCCAATCCTTGGGTGTCCTTGCCTCCTCGGAAACGGGAACGAACTCGCCGTCGGGCGTGTCGCACACGAATATCTGCGTTGCGCGGTGCTCGGTATCGCTTTTCATACTGCCGAAAAGATAGTATTTGCCGCCGTAAAAATGTACTTCCGCCGCCCAATAGTCGCGCGCAGCCCAAAGACCGAGCTTTGCGCCGTCAACGACGGTTTTCGGTTCTTCAAAGTTTTCAAGGTCGTAGCTCTTATATACGGAAAACGTGCTTTTCGCCGCAAGACTGCCATCGTTCAGCGCGGTAGTGCCGTACATATAGTAGCAGTTGTTTTCGTGGTCGGTCAGTATAAACGGATCGCGTATGCGGATATCTTCTTTTTTAAGCATGGTTATGTTCCTTGATGTTGCAGCTTGTGTCAAAAATGTATATCTTCGCCGTTTTTCAAGCGGTCGCGGAACTCCGCGGTGGCACAGAAAAGAACGTCGCCCGCGGAATTGATGGCGGTTTCAAGGGAATCCTGAACCACACCCACGACAAAGCCGATGCCAACCATTTGCATAGCTATGTCCGAGCTTACTCCAAGCAGGGAGCAAGCCATGGGAACAAGGAGAAGCGAGCCGCCCGCAACGCCCGATGCGCCGCAAGCGCCAAGTGTTGCCACGAAGCTCAGAAGGATAGCAAGAAGAATGTTTACGGACAGTCCCTGCGAGAAGGCGGCGGTAAGCGACAGCACCGTGATAGTGATAGCCGCGCCGTCCATATTGATGGTTGCGCCAAGGGGAATTGCTACGGAATAGTATTCCTTGTCAAGCCCGAGCTTTTCGCACAGAGCCATATTTACGGGGATATTTGCCGCAGAGCTGCGGGTAAAGAATGCGGTAAGTCCCGATTCGCGCAGACAG
>JAZNOD010000158.1:0-10656 GCA_045580585.1 Eubacteriales bacterium | reverse complement strand
TCTGCCGAGCTTTGCAACGTCAGCACTTCTGATATAGAGGCCTGTAGCGCCAATCGGATAACCGTAGGGGCATTTTGCAAATGCGTATTCACGGCAGTCGGTGTACTTGAACAGACGCTCTGCAAGGAAATCGTCAAGTTTCTGACCGCTGAGCTTTGTTACAACACGGGAGATGAGGTAGTAAGCTGCATCGGTGTACTTGTAATGAGTTCCGGGGGTATGCGTGATTGGCTCGGAAAGAACGAGATACAAAAAGTCCTGAGATTTATATTTCGTGCTGTCCTCAGCGTCAATGTCAAGGAAGCCGCGGTCAAATCCTACACGGTGACGCAGAACATGGTCAATGGTAACTCTCTTCCACTTTGTGGGATTGATGCCGTAAGCCTCAAGCTCTTCCTTGAAGATATCGCCGATAGTGTCAGACATTTTGATCTTACCGTCATCATAAAGCATACCGATAGCGGTTACGCAGTATACCTTCGTTACGGAGTAGCAGTTCTGACAGGGGTTGCCCTCGTTTATAGTTTTTGTATTTATGCCGTTAGCGGTAGAGACTGCGATAGTGTATACGGGGAGCTTCTTTGCTTTCGCAAAGTTGGCAAGCAGGTCAAGGGGCTCTTTATTGCTATACTCCTTTACAACGCTTCCTTCCGCGTTGTCGTATACTACGCTGTAGCTTCTGTCAGAGAGCTTGGAGAGGAATTCGTCAACGCCCTTGCTGATGCCGAGATTGTCAGCGGCCGTGATGGCGATGGAATTACCCTCAACGTGGATTGCATAGTACAGACCTGTTTTCAACATTCCCTTAGCAGTCGCAGAAGCGGGACGGTTAGTGTCACCAATGAGAATTTCGGGAGTGCCGTCAGCGGCTGCGGTGTCGTCTCGTACGATGGAGTATTTTCCCGCAACGTAGCTTGAATCGAGGGTGGAGAGCATATCGAATACTCTTTGCGCATCCTCTTTAAAACCGAGCTTATATACGATTCTGTACGAAGCATCGGTCTTGGAAAGAACGATGTCGGTTTCTCTTATTGGGAGAACCTCCTCGGTGATTTCCTCGGATGCGTTATCCTCGGCAGAAGTGCTTTCAGGTGAAGTGGTGGTGTCACCTGTGTTTGCTTCGGGTGAGCAGGCGCAAGTGAGTGCCAATGTGCAAACGAGAAGCAAAAGTGCTAATAAACGATGAAGCTTCATAACAAATGATCCTTTCTTGGTTTTGGAAGTAGATTTCCCTTTTTTATAATGATATCACAGATAAAGCAAAAAAACAAGTGTAAAAATCAATTTATTCATGAAATTATCCCGAAATCTTTGATATACGATGCTGCGCTGAACCGATGCAAATTGTGCTGTCGGCACAATTTGCATCGGTTCAGATATGTGGGATATTTATTTAGGGTAATAGGTTATTTTACGGTTTTCTTTTTCAAGACAAGTAAAATAACGCATGCTGTGACGATCGCAACTGCTCCAACGGCTATGACAGCTATGAGAATCGTGTCGCTGCTGCCATCATCAACTGCGGTGGTTGTATCTGCAGCGGTGGTTTCGCCGTCGGTAGGAGCATCTTCATCGGGAGTGTCGGGGGTATCGTAAATCAGATCGGATATAGACAAGGACGTAAGCTTTGGCATGGGGGCTTCGGTGCTTTGGTCGTATTTGTCACCGAGGTGCACCTGAACAGTGGAATACTTATCCCTGCCAATAAGGGTATCGCGCATTGTGTACGTTATGCCTGCTTCGCCATGGGGAGTGATAACGGCATCCGAGGAATATGCGGTGCTTACCACATCATTCTCGCTGTCAGAGGCATAGATCCTGTTGATGTATTCAAGCTCGGGACTGCCTTGAGCATTACCGATATTCTTTACGTATACGGTTATAACGCAATCTTCAGAATTGGGGATAGCCTGAATTTGGGGAAGATCTACGGGAACAAAATAACTGCCGTACAGCACGTTGGCATTTGCGATTGCGCTGTGCTGTGCTTGCTCGCCCAAGCCGCTTACGGTGGCAGTAAGAACTGCGTTGGCGTTAAAGTTTTGTGGGATTTGTACTTCGACGCTGATCTCTATGCATCTTCCGGGGAGAAGAGTATCATCGGACGTCAGCACGATGTCCTCGCCAATTCCCGACAAGGTGAGTGTGTAGCCGTTAAGGGCACAAAAACCGCTATTGCGTATAGTAACGTTTGCCATTGCGCTCTCGCCCGGCATGGGATATTCGGGAAAATCTACTGTAAGAGAAAGCTCGGGGTTATATATTTTAGTTATAGCAATGATGTCCGCACCCGTGCTGCTGTTGCGGAGGGAATTATTGAAACGTGTGTAAGCCAGAATGAATTTTGTTTCCTCATCGCTGTTAAGGCATATACTGTCGATAGCTCCGATGGGGTTATTCTCGGCTGTAATAGCAACGGGGGATCCTGCCGCCCACAGCTGATATTCGTGATCTGCATCTCCGCCGTCGGCATTTTGGACGTTGCGTACTACTTCAGCGACGAGCTTTGTTTCAAGCATTATGCCATATACCTGATCACCGGCAATAATTTCTGCTTTATCCACATCGTCACCAATCCAGCAGATCAATACGTTTCCGTTCTCGGACATAGAAACGGTAAAAGCAGAGCCGATATGTAGGCTATCGTCACCGTCTATGGAGACGGGTGCGAATTTATTTGTGGATTTTACAGTACAGTCTCCGGATGCTCCGGCAACAACTATTGCCTTGGAGCGAATCAGCTCGTCATCGGAATCCTTTGCGACGAAATCAGGGGTGTAAACTATTTCACCATTGTGATTCCAGAAGAGGTAGAGATGATTTTCGTTGCTTACCACCTCCGGACTTTGAGCGCAGTCGTTAGGGTCGCTCAACGCGATGAAGGACGTTGTCGTCGGAGTGTTGAGCTTGCCAAAGCTGTACGTTCTCAGATAAAGCTGTCTGTCCTCGATGTCGGGTTTCATTTCTCCGCTTGCGCTGTCATATGACAAAAGTCTGCCGTTTCTGTCTATAACGATTATTTCTCCGAGAATGCCGTCGTGAACGAATGGCTCTACCTCGGTGATGCGGTATTGACCGCCCTCGCCGTCCACGGCGCGCACGGGAGTTGACGACCAATTCTCCGTATCATTGATGTTTGCAACTGCCTTAGCGATAGTGCGCTCGGTGTTCATAAGGGTTTCGAAGGTCACGTTCTCCGTGGTCGACAGCGCGTTTCGCTGATAATAAACGTAAACGTTTTCGCCGTTTTGAACAGCCTCAAGTGCTCCGCAGAATACGGCGGAATTTTCTGCTATTACGAAAGCCTCGCCAATGGGTGCACCGCTTTCGATATCGAAAAATCTACCGTTAAGATTCATTGCGTTGACGAGCTTGGCTATTTGCGCTGCCTTGAGATTGTCGGGGTCCATGTCCTTCAAGAGAGCATCAAGGTCAGCCTCTGACCACGTTACAAGTATTCGGTCTTGAAGCTCGTAAACGTTGATGTCGTATTGAAGTGAGGACACGGCTGTGCCGACATTTTTGTCTATATACTCAACCTGTCCCCATGTTTTTCCGTTGTCACGGCTTATGGAATATGCCGCGCTCAAATAATTAAAACTTCCATCGGGGGCGTGGTTATCGGTAAGGAACAGAGCCATTACGTTGCCGTTATTCAGCTTTATCAGCTGAATGTTGGTGTTTTTGAATACGCCCTTTGCAAGCGTGCTTTGCGTAATTCCGCCCGCTTGTAAGATGTTTGCACCCTTCTCGGGGCGCGCCATCATTGTGAAGGTTGCGTTATTTATAGCCTCGTCAAAGCTACCGTAGCTTTCTCCCGATGAGAGAAGGTATGCCGCGGGCGCGGGGTTCTTGTACTGCTGAATGGTCTTAAGGTCGGTAACGAGGGACTCTGAGCCGTACTCAAAGGCGGGAGTCTTATAGGATATCTTGGCGGTGAACATCATCATATCCGCGCCGATTCCGATATCAAAGGCTATCGAGCCTGCCGCGTCAACGGGCGTAAAGCCGATAATGAACGGAGCGTTTATATAGCCCTCGGCAAAAATACTTGCCCAGCCGTTCCATCCAATTCCGCCTTTAATACCGAAATTAATTACGGGTGCGGCGAAAAATGCGTTTACGTTTTTCTCGGCTTCCTCGTTAAGGTCCGTTATAACGGTATCAAGCTGGGAGCCAAGTGCCTTCTTTTCCTGAAGCGCAAGTTGCATCTGGAAATATGCCTCAGCACTCAGGCTAACGCAGACGTAGCAAGCTACGCCGCTAACGTTGAAGGGGACGTTTTTGGTGACAAAGGCATCAAGACCGATGGCGAACTCAATTCCCGTGATGTTATGGACAAGTCCACCTGAGCCGTCGTCAGCGGTCTCGACTGTGAATTTGAACATAAATATAGGAGCGATCTCAAACTGCGCCGCGGTTTTTTGCTTTAGAGCCGCTGCTCCCTTGGGGTCTCCGCTTGATGCGGCATCGAGCAGGTCGCGCGTTGCCACAGCACCTTCGTATTTGGATTTAAGAGTTCCTGCCATGTAATTTGGCTGAATGGAGTGTCCGCAAACAAGAGTGTATACATCGCCTGCCTGCTTCCAGCTACCCTGCTGAACGAAATATCCGCCCGTTTTGCTGGTAAAACTCATATCGAGCGTGCCGATTATGGGAATGTCAAATACGCTGGTGTCGGAATTGGCGGATTGCACACCGGGGATCTCGGGGATATCCTGATGAATGGGAACAATGTCTTCGTTTAGGGCTTGTACAACGTTATATCCGCTGTTCACAAGATCGGTAGTCATGTCCACCGTCTCGCCCGAATCGTAAGTATATTCCGCCGTGACGCTGATATACATGCGTGTGTTTTCGGGTATTGACGATGTGTCGGAGAGATTAAGCATCCACAGCTGGTAGTTGTCGCCCAACACGGCATTTTGATTCCGAACAGCCTCAAGCACCTTCAGTTCGTCACCGTAATTGCTGTTTAGTGTGGAAAGGAAATGGAATTTTACGTTTGTGATCTTATATTTGTCTGAGTGAACGAATATATTGGCGGTTATCTCCACAGTTCCGCTTGACGTAAGAACGATAGAGTTGCTGTTATAACCCTGACCGCTTACGGTAGCTGTTACGCTGCTGGGGTAAAATCCACCGATGGCAAATTGCGGAAGCGAGAGATTGTAGTTGTCTCCTGCGCCGTTATACTTAAAGTTGACGTATCCGATGCGGTCTTGATAGCTTACCGCCATGGAGTACGTTCCGCCAAGTACGCCCGTAAAGCCATCAATGCTGTAATTTCCGTTCTCATCCGTAAAGCCGCTGTACGTGCCGTGTGACGTTGTGACCGTATACATCGTATTGCCGAGCGGTATCTGGGTTTGGGTACCGTCAAACAAATTAGTATCTTTTCTGGTCAGTTTGCCTGAAATTTTACCCGTCGAAAGAGTTATCTTGGTACTCGTGTCGCCGGGAACCAAAAGATCTCCATCCTCAAGAAATCTTACAAAGATACTGTAATTCAAAAAGTTTCCGTCTAATTGGTAATTGAAAATATCTCCGAAATAATAGTTTCCGTTGGCATCCCAAACGGTAATATATCCATTCTTCGGCGTTGCCATCAGCGGAAAATAATCGCTCACGCGGTAGTCGGCTTCGCCAAGGACTACTCCGGGGCTGAATTTAAGCTCGCCGTTAGGGGCGGTATCGGCGTATTTTACGACAAGCTCGTCCTTGTATTCGTTGAATATGCCTTGGAAGGTATAGTGTCCGAAATTGCTGAGCAGAGGGACCTTGACTATTTTCCTCCATTTGCCATCAGTGTCCATAGTATCAATAGGTTCAAAGGTCATAGAAGCCTCTATCTCACTTCCCGCTGACTGACGCATCTGGCAATGTACACCGTTGAAATAAAGTCCGTCAATGGCACTTCCCGTGAATACAATGGTGTCGCCCTTGCCAAATGAATCGGTGCTGGGGCTTATGATCTCAAGCGTGCCGTAATTGGAATCCAACAGTTCCACCTCGACCGGTATTTTCTCAAAAACGGGGAGAATGGTGAAAACTCTTATTGGGTTTTCATCGCTGTCGACCGAGTTATATCCCCACTTTGCGTCGTATTTGTCAAGGAAAGCCTGATCAAAGGTAATGCTGCTGTCTGACAGAGATATAAACTGGCTGTAATTATCCGAACCGTTATAGAGCTTGTAACCTATCAGGCGCGCAGGGTGCGCGCTGTCGCAGGTGTAGGAGATATTTATTTTTTTATCAGCACCCATAGAGATGTCTGATATTATGTTGTTGGAGGAGATCGTAGGAGCAAAAGAAACTTCACCGTAAGAAAGTGCCTCAGGATTCATGATATGGATATCATATTTACGCTTATTCATCTTGAAACCGTTGGGGACGTATGCGTTCCAGCCACAATCCCATGAGCCCTTAAGGTCCGAGTTGCAATAGTAAATGTACTGCGAGCCCATTCCTATGCTTACGTCGTAGGAAAGGTTTTGCGTGCTTTTGTTATCGTTGGTGTAAATTTTATCGTGTCCGTTATTCCAAATACCGAAAATCACGTCACAGTATCCCGTGTCAAGATCGTCAACGTATACGGAGCCTTCGACGGAGGAGATGCCGCTGAGGTTGTACCTGCTTGATGTTCTCAAAAACAGATATCCCTTGCTTGCTCCGCCCTCGGTGTTGAGGCGGTAAATATTGTTATCGGAATAAAAATTGGTGCTTCCGTCTGTAGATGAGCTGTCCTTTACAAAAAGCTCTTTATCCTTTGAACCCATAATTACTATGTAATCGTCGTTTTCCTTAGCGCCATCCGATACCCACTTTGCAAATTTATCAATGCTCGGCACACCTTGGATCATGTGGGGCATGGAGGAATATTCGTCGGGAACGCTGTCAAGTTCGGGATCGGCACCTTCGGGCAGGGAAGAGAATTCGTTTGCCTCGCCGTTAACCTTGAGAGAGTCGGAGGAAACTGTGTAATTTCCGTCCGAAATAAGGCGGTATGTTCCGGGAAGGGCCAGCACCACCTGCTTTTCCTGATAGGGAGAGAAATTTACGTATCCTACGGGGGATTCATCTCGGAGAAGAACTGCGGACGTGCCCGTGGCGAGATTTCCGCTGCGCTTGAAGCTTACCTGCGCAACTCCCGTGTCCTTGCTGGCTTCTATTGACGAGGTCGACTCGAATTCGATATGGACAGAGGGGGATTTTTCGTTATCCACGATAGAGCAAAGGAGCTGCGAGTTTTCGATCACGTTTTTGTCACTGCCAAGGAGTATGAGCATGAAGCTCTCGCTGTACTCGCTTATTTCGTCATCGATTGTCTCAACGGAGAGGGAAATTTTTGCCTCTCCCGCGCCAAATGTAATCTCCAGTTCTGCGACAAGCGCGCCAAGTTCTTCCATTTGTGCAAGCATCTCGGAAGCATTTGCGCTTGCGGGAGCATCGGCGGTGGCTGAATCGCTATAAGCGATATAAGCTTCTGCCGCGTCAATGGGAAGATTACTTGTCAGCATACCGCCGTCGCGAAAGGCATTGAAAATTGACGTAGATCCCTCGCGTTTTTCTACGGCTGTGCCGCCATGCTTGATGACGTAGTCAACGCCGTATTCGGCACTGTTGTCGTAGACCTTCAGAGTTACCGTCTGAGGGGCAGAGACCTCTCCCGCGCGGCTCAGGACAAGCTCTCGGCTGCCGTCTGCCTCGTTGTATACGGGGGCGGAAGCCTCAAATCCGATTCCCGTGTCCTCGGAGTAGATGAGCGTCGGTTCGGCAGAGCCAAGCTCAGCGCTGATGTTGTTGGTTTCTGCCGAAGCGCTGATGCCCACGGGTAGCAAAACGGCGTTGAGCAAAAGGCATAGCGACATCAACAAGCTGATTATTGGCTTGATTTTCATTGTTTTCATAATATCACCTCTTTGAAAAATAAAAGCAAATTAGCTTATAAATAAATAATACCATACAACAAAATAAAAATCAATAATATATAAAAAACTAAGCGAAAAAGAATTATTTTGATAAAATGAAAGACATAAAGAGAGGTGAAGTGATATACTATACAAAGGGAAATGCACCATTTTCACATTCGTAAAATCGCTCAATCCAACTAAAAATCCCAACGCACCGCGAGGGTGCATTGGGATTTTTGGCGGAGGGTGTGGGATTCAAGAACCCGCAGTTCGCGCATAATGCGGCGGTGTACTAAAACAAGCGGTAGCGCGAACAATATCCAAATTGCAAGCAATTTGGAGGGCTCTTCACCATTTGACCCAACGATAAAAGCAGAACGCACCACAAGGGCGCGTTCTGCTTTTATGGCGGAGGGTGTGGGATTCAAGAACCCGCAGTTCGCGCATAATGCGGCGGTGTGCTAAAACAAGCGGCAGCGCGAACAATATCCAAATTGCAAGCAATTTGGAGGCTTCTTCACCATTTGACCCAACGATAAAAGCAGAACGCACCGCAAGGGCGCGTTCTGCTTTTATGGCGGAGGGTGTGGGATTCGAACCCACGTGCCCGTGAAGGCAAACGGTTTTCAAGAAGTCTACCAAAGAATACCGTTTCAGCTTAGTTCGGTGCAGTTCAGGCTAAAACGTTTTGCCAAAATCCTTATTTTACAAGGCTTTTCGGGACTGTTTGGAACTGTTCTGAACTAAAACGAATTAGTCGGAATCGATACAGACCCCTCGGTTTTTGAGTATTTTTTTGCTCTTTGGAGAGAATTTGGAGAGAATTCGCGAGAGAAGAATTGCAACTGCAGTACATCGAGATTTTTCTTTTTTTGGAGAGAATTTTTCACGATTTAGGAGAGAACTTTTTATGCGTTACGATTTAGACGAAATTCAACGCTTGCCGGATGTCTTATCCCTTGCAGACCTTTGCCGCGCCTGCCATTTGAGCCATTTGGATGCGCGGTACTATCTCAAAAGCGGACTCATTCCCTACGAGACGACCGGAAAGAAAACGCGGTGTTACCTGGTCAAAAAAACCGCCCTGCTGAGAGCCATTGAAGACTACAGTGAAAATCCCGAGAAATACAAAATTCCGGGAATTTGGAGAGAAAAACAACACTTAAACGGAATCCGCAAAAGCCCCATAATATACCTCCCAACGCAGGATCTCGCGTCGGACGTAGCGGTCGAATATTACCGAAATAAGCTTGCCGATGCCTCCGAGCTGATCTGTGTTGCCGACCTTGTGCGCGTCACGGGATACCGCTCCCCAACCATCACGCGCTGGTGCAAGCAAAAGAAGCTGATTGCCCACGCGAAAACCAACCGCCTATGGATTGCAAAGGCAGACGCCATAAGGTTTTTGACCTCTTTTACCTACAACGATATCAACGTAAAATCACCCCAACATATTGCCGATATACGAGCGATCTATGACCTGATACATACGACGAAGGAGGGCGAAAAATGATATACGATCTGAACGAGATTGCCATGTTGCCCGACACCTTCTCCCTTGAGGATTTACGGGTGGTTTGTCACATCAGTAAACGAACCGCAAGATACTACCTACGAGCCGGTCTGATTCCTTGTGAGATCAGCGAAAAGAAGACTCATTGCTACACGATCAGGAAAGAAGATCTGCTGGAAGCGCTCAAGGAATACCAAAAACAGCCCTGCAAATTTGCCATCCCGAAGGCGCTCAACGATGAAAAGCGGCAGCGACAAGAGGGGCTGAAAATGATGGTGGAACAGCGGATACTTTTCATCAATTATCTGCCCGAAAAAGACCTCAAATCCCCCACGCTCAAAAAATATTATCAAAAGAGGTTGGAGAACTGTCGTGATATGCTGAAACCGCCGGACATCGAAGCCATCACCGGATATCCCCGAAAGATAGTCCGCCGCTGGTGCGTGGAAGATAAACTCCATTGCATCATGCTCGACTCTCGCATTTGGGTGAAAAAGAAGGATATGCTTTCGTTTCTCTGCTCCGCAGAGTACAACAGCATTATGCGCAAATCGCAGACACATCTTGACGACATACACGATATCTACAGAAAGATTCATAGAGGAGGCTAAAAATGATGAAGGATAGAATGATACAGAACGGAATCGAATACGAGCGCAGAGGTGAGCAATATTACCCCCTGCTTGATCTTGGCGAACGGACAACTTACGAGATCGGCAAGTACGGCAAACTGCACCTTGCGTTTATCAAGCAGCACCGCAGAGGTACATATACCACCCTGCTGACCGAAAATCGCTTGAACGAACATCTCCACGGCATCGACGAGCAGGCGCACGAACAGATTGACTTACATATCGCACAGATGGCAAAGCGAATGGGTGTGACCGAGGAACTCAAAGCCTCCGAGCCGATGCGCTGGGTGCAGATGATGAATAGCATCAAAGCAAGCGCCGAGGAAATCGTGATGAAGGAGGTCGTGTACAGATGAGGACCATACTTGAAGAGTTGTTCTACGGCAATATCTGCCCCAATACCGATTGCAGAAGCCACGATAAGGAAACGAAGCAGTTGATGGGATACATAGCGGATCATCACGATAATCTGCTATCTACATTAAATGACCAACAAAAGGAAATCCTCGAAAAGTTTGACGATTGCTATAGTGAACTAACCGACATCAACGAACGCGAGATCTTTACGTATGCTTTCAAACTTGGCGCAAGACTTATG
>JAZNOD010000157.1:0-4090 GCA_045580585.1 Eubacteriales bacterium | reverse complement strand
TCTTTTTGTTGCATCTTTACTCCACTATCAAGCGTTCTTTTTCTTAAAAGCGTTCCATTTAGCAGATACTGCCAGACAAAGCACCACGCTGACTGCGGCAAGTACAGCCCACAAAAGCACAGCCATGCTCCAGCCACCCGCATCTGCCACGAGCGCCACGGCATACGGAGAGAGCGCACCGCCAAGATACGTGAGAGCATTCAACACTCCCACAACACCGCTGACGCGACCTTCCTTCTTGAACGCACCGGGTATTCTTGTTATAAATATGTGGTTTGCGCCGTGCATACATCCCGTTATAAGAGCCATTAGCACAACGATAACGATAAAGGTTACGGTGTTTACGTGATTCAAAAGCGGAATGATTATAAACGAGGCAAGCGCGCATACTCCAAATAGGATCGCCGAGCTTTTACCGTCCGCGGGGAGAGCGTAGCAGATGCGCTTGGCAATAAGCACGCACACGATACAGAAGATGGGCAAAATTGCCGTGGTAAGTATGGAAATGTCCGTTCCGAGCCCGCCGACCTCGGAGATGAAGTCGGGCATCCACGCGGTGATACCGTCGCGCAACAGGCCGTGAATGAGAACTGCGGGTATGAAGATGAAAAGTCCCGACTTGAAGATTATACGCAAAAGCGGCTCAGGGGAGCTTTCGCGCACCTCGGCGTCTTTCTTTCCCTCTGCGGCAGGCACAGAGCTTTCGCTCATCAGCTTGGGAACGAGGAATATCCAGCTGCAAAGCGCGATAGCACCCATAATTACGGGCAAGTAGAAGGCAAGCCGCCACTCGTTGTCAAACAAGCGCAGGCAAAGCGGAATAATGAGATAGGTAAGCACGGTTGCGACCTGTGATGAGTTGGAAACGGCAACGCAGGTGTCGATATATCCCTTTTCGTCGTAATTGGCTGCAATAATTCTACCAAGCGGCGGGCGTATGAGTGACTGAAAAAATCCGTTTATGCCCCATACAAGTGCCATTACGTATACCGATGGATAGAGGAGCGGCATAAGCAGATTGCAGAGTGATGCTCCACCAAGCCCCAAGCAAACGAGGGGAACGGGCTTTAATTTATCACCGAGTATGCCGCTGACGAACTGACCGAGCCCGTACGTTACCGACGTCGCAGAGATGGCGATGCCAAGCTCCGCCACAAGCTCAGGGAACGTAAGCACCAGCTCGTCCGCAATAGCAAGACGCACTGCGGCGTAATTTATTCTCGTCATATAACTCGTAAAATACGCAAAACAGCAAAAAAATGATAAAAGGCGCTGTTTTGCAGTCAAGTTGTTAGCCATAATATCCTCCACAATAAGTTATACATATATTAAAGCACAAAGCGCAACGAATTTCAAGGTTTTTGCAATATTTCGGTAAAATAAAAAGGAGCCGAAGCTCCTTTTTATTTTACCACGAGTCGCTGTCGTCGTTAGGTATAACCTCGTTCATAGCGGCTATAGCGCACTCGATCATATCGTCGGTCGGCTCCTTCGTGGTTATGTGCTGAAGCCATACGCCGGGGGCTGAAATGACGCGCGTTAACAGGTTATCGTGTCTGCCCGCGAACTTGATAAGCTCATAGCCGATTCCCATAATAACGGGGAGCGTCAGAAGTCCTATGCCCGTGCGGATAACTACGTTAAGAACGCCGTTATCAACGAATTTAGCGGGAATGAATATCGACACGAAAATGGAAACGAGAAGCATAAGAATGAGGAACGAAGTGCCGCAACGGGGGTGGAAACGGCGCTGGTTGCGAACGTTTTCCACAGTAAGCTCAAGCCCCTGCTCGTAGCAGAATATCGTCTTATGCTCCGCACCGTGATACATAAAGGTGCGCTTGATGTCCTTCATAAGCGAAACAGCCGCCATATAGCCGACAAGGATAGCTATTTTTATAATTCCCGTAAACGCACCGCGAAGAATGTTAAAGATATATCCGCTGCCGTTAAGAGAGGGCAAAAGGCGAGTAAGTCCTTCCCAGAGAGTCTCGGGAACTACCTTGAACAGCACAAGGGAGAGTCCTAAAGCAAGAACAACGGAAACTATCATGATACCCGTCATGAGAGCACTGCTCTCCTCTTTCTTTTCTGCAGTCTTGCCTTCCTTTTCTTCTGCCGCTTCCTTGCTCTCGGGAACTTCGGGCTCTTGCATGCTTTCCGCCGCGTTTGCCTCGGATACTTCCGCATCTCCTACGCCATCCTCGGCTGCGGACTCCTTTACGCTTTGCGGTTCTTCATCGACGATTATACCTTTTTTAGCGAGCTTTGCGCGCTTTTTGGCTTCCTTCTTCTCTCGCTTTGCCTTTTCTTCCTCGTTCTCCTCGTTGAGAAGCTCCTCAAGTCCCGAAAGCTCGGCGGAGCGCATCAGAGCCTTATAGCCGCATATCATCGAGTCGGCAAAGCCGAAAACGCCGCGAAAAATGGGCCACTTAAAGAATCTCGGCCTTTTGGATATGGTGTTTTCGTTGGTTTCGACCACGATTTCTCCATCCGTATTTCTTACTGCCAGCGAGGTCTTTTTAGGTCCTCGCATCATTATGCCCTCAAGTAGCGCCTGTCCGCCGATAGAAGTCTTTTTTCTTATTTCACAAGTATTTTTACTCATTATAACATCACCGTTAAATTTATTATATTTAGTATATTATAACCCATATTTGTGAATATCGTGTGAACATATTTGATAATATAAATTATACTTTTTGTTTTTTTGATTGACAACGTTAAGAAAATAATGTAAAATATATATGATAAAATATTTTTCAAAAACATTTATAAAAGGAGAACTACCATGTATGCCCAAAAGCATTTCAAGCACATTGCTTCGTTCTGTATTAGTATCGCGCTATTCTTTGGTGCTCTGTGCATTTTCACAGTCCCGAGTGCAGCTGCCGAGGATAGGATAGCTGCCGCTGCAGAGGTTATTGCCGAGCACGTCGATGCTTACGCCGAAGAAATACCCCTGTCCTCTTATAATCTCACACCCGCAGAGCTTTCAGATGCTGTGGAAATGATGATTTACGAGCATCACGAGCTTTTCTTCCTTGCACAGACATGGAACTACTACCGCAACTTATCCACAGGCAAGGTAACAAAAATGGTTCCCCAATACCGTTATGACGTTGCTGACATTCCCGAAAAGCGAGAAGAATACGTCGATCTTTTCAACTCCTTCGTCAGTTCTTGCAACATCATCTCATCCGACAGCGATTACGAGCGCGTGCTTGCCGTACACGATAATATGTGTGCCTCATTTTGCTACGACACTACCCTCGAAATCGACTGCACCTACGAGCTGTTAGCGCAAGGAAAGGGCGTTTGCGAGGCGCTGTCGATACTTTATGAAGCTGTTATGACTCACATCGGCATAGAATGTGATACTGTTATAAACCGCGCCGAAGCGCATTGCTGGAACGTTGTGAAGCTTGACGGCGAATGGTATCACCTTGACGTTACGTGGGCTGATCCTATCACCTACGGCGGCGGTATTAACAACCATGATTACTTCCTTTTGAACGATACGGAGCTTGCCGCCCTTAACGCAACTGACGGCGGTCATTCCTCGTGGTCACCTGCTATCAGCGCAACGGGCACGAAATATCAAAACGCCGCACTCGCCGAGCATACGACCTCTGTTCTGCAATATGGTAACATATGGTACAGCATTGACATAAGCGAAGGCCATATCGGCATATATGACATATCCGACTTCACATACGAGACAATCTACAACATAGGCGAAACATGGACCAATCTTGAAAAGCCCGGATATTGTTGGTCAAACGCCCTCACGAGTTTCGCTCTCCGCAATGGGCGCCTGTACTTCAACACGCCAACCGCGATAATGAGCATCGGAGTCGAGAACCGCGACGTGCGCACGGAGCTTGCACCCACGCTTAACGGCACAAACATTTACGGTTTTGATATGATTCTCGGTAATATCACCTATTACCACGGGACTTCTCCCAACAAACAGCAAACGGGAGTCACCGTACCCATCCCTACGCATCCTCCGGTAGAACCGCCCCGCCATTTTGTAATGTCGGATACAACCACCGCCATCCTCGACGAGGATAGTGCTGTCATCTCC
>JAZNOD010000156.1:0-1834 GCA_045580585.1 Eubacteriales bacterium | reverse complement strand
AACTGTGTTCATACCCCTAATTTGCAAAACACTCCAAATGATGCGCTCAAATATCTTTATCTTACGGCTACAAATGCAGCTATAGAAAAAGGATATATTCCATTTGAAGATGCTCAATTTGATGAATACGCAAAAGAGCATGGCGAATTTGATGCATTTGAATTGGGATTTGAAAAAGTAAACACTGTTTATTCCATTTATTTTAATTAACTGTCAATAAATCATATCCCCTCTATCGCCCTACCTTACACAAAAAAGTGGCTTTTTTCAGCCACTTTTTTATTTCCTTATATTATTTATATAAGCCTCAAGCTCCGCTTGGGTGACGTTCTCGCCACCGAGGGCGAAGGCGAGGCGGATGCCGCCAGCCACCTGCGGTAGGCTCGGTGTGATAAAATTCACACCAAGATGCGCACTCGCCGCGGCAAGCATATCGCGAATCAAGCGATGCTTTATAAGTCCGCCGCTTAAAACGCAATCAAAACCGTAGCCAAGCTTCTCGGCGGCACACGAAAGCATTTCGGACACTCCAAGCACCGTTTCGGAAAGCACGGTCTGCGCCTCCGAGTCTCCCTTTTCCGCTTCCTCGATAACGTAGGGCGCAAAGCCCGCCATGTACGACTTGCCGCCTGCGTAGACCTTGGCTATCGCCTCGGTAACGTCGCACTCAAGGTATCTGCGAGCCGCATCAAGCAGAGTGGTCTTCCCTATCCTGCCGTCGCGCGATCGAAGCGCGGCGAGAAGCCCCGCGCGTCCTATGGCAAAGCCGCCGCCCTCCGCGCCGTCAAGCAGGAATCCCCAGCCGCCGATGCGGTGAAGCTCACTGTTCTTTTTTATAAAGCATACGCTTCCCGTTCCGCAAATGAGCGCGGCGCAATTCTCGCGCTCCACAAGCCCAAAGAGGTTGTAAATATCGCTCTTTACGCTCACCTTGCCGCCTATCGCGGCGCGAAGTGCGTTTTCAAAGCGTTCTTCCCTGCCTATAACGCCCGAAATTCCCGCAAAGAGATACACCTCGTCCGCGGCGGCCCTTGCGTGTGCCTCGCTTACAAGCTCCGCCGCCATTTTGCAAACGAGGGATATCGCCGCATCCTCACCGATATCGTGGGGATTTGACGCGGTGTCAGTTTGGTGCGCAAGCACGCCGCCGTTTCCGATGGCAACGCCCTCTGTCGCCGTTCCGCCGCCGTCTATGGCAATAAAAATCTTACTCATTTTCATATCCGTCCGTTAGATCCTTGAAATCGACTACGTTTCTGCCTGCGTTCACACTGTCGAGTATAAGTCCGCTGTCGGCATACTCGATCTCACCTGATTGATTATCATAGGGATCGGCGCGCATAAAGCACTTTGGCGGATCGAATGCCGCCTGAAATTCCGTGCAATTTACCTCGCGCATCGTGTCGATATTGCCGAAATAATGCTCCCACAGCTCAAAATCGCCGTTTCGGTACGCGCCCTCGCCTGCTGAAAGATCGGCGTAGAGCCAGCCGTACGGCGCAATATAAAATTGCGTCCAATCGTGCGAGGATATAGCATCCGGGCGCACGTTGCTACCCGACTGCCAACGGGCAGGCACGCCCATCGCGCGGCAAAGCGTGATGAATGTCAGCGCCATCGCACCGCAATCCCCGCGCCCTTGCAGGAGAACGAACTCGGGAATGTTTTCAATACATAGATACGGGCGAAGCAAGGAATACACCGTTTTTGTGGTCACGTAGTCGTAAGCTCGGCGTGCCAGCACAAGCGGATTTTTTTCATTTCCGCGTATCTCGTCGGCAAGTTCTCGGATATACGGCGTAAAGCGGATGTGCGGATACTGCTCGCCCGTATA
>JAZNOD010000155.1:0-1842 GCA_045580585.1 Eubacteriales bacterium | reverse complement strand
CCGCACCGCCCATGCCGTCGCAAACGATGCAAAGGGTGATACCGGGGCGAAGCTCAAATATTCCGTAGCAATCCTGATTTTCATGTCGAACCGAGCCGACGTCTGTTTTTCCGTAAAATTTCATTTTTTTGCCTTTTTATTATTTAGAGAGATTTTATTTATTTAATGTAGCTCTGCGCCTTAGCTGTCCGCAGGATGCGTTGATATCGGGCCCGAGAGTGCGGCGGACCGTCGCGCGGACACCGCGCCTCTCAAGCTCTGCAGAAAACGCCTTTATCGCGGCGGCATCGGGCGGCATCAGCCCCGTTTCCTTTACGGGATTTACGGGGATCAAATTGACGTGAATGGGGAAGGACTCGCCGCGGCGAAGTGAGGAATTAAGCAGCGCGGCGAGCGCCGACGCGTCCTCTACGGACGAATTTTGCCCCTTTATCAGCGTGTATTCAAAGGATATCCTGCGCCCCGTCGCGCGGTAATATTCAAGGCACGCGGAAAGCACCTCGCTGATATTCCAGCGGCGGTTTACGGGCATTATCGCGCTGCGCACCTCGTCGTTGTGGGCGTGGAGCGAAAGGGAAAGCGTTATTGGCAAGTCCTCGCGTGCGAGGCGGCGTATTCCGTCGGCGTGACCGCAGGTGGAGAGGGAGATGTGCCTGTACCCTATGCAAATGCCGCGCGGATCGTTTACAAGCCGTAGAAATTTAAGTACGTTGCCGTAGTTATCAAGCGGCTCGCCGATGCCCATCATCACGATATTGTCAACTCGCTCGCGGCTGTCGCGTGCTACGGTGATGATCTGCGCGAGTATCTCGCCTGCGCTAAGGTCACGCACCTTGCCGCCTATGGTCGAGGCGCAAAAGGCACAGCCCATTCTGCAACCGACCTGCGATGAAACGCAAACGGTGTTTCCGTGCTTATAGCGCATCAGCACGGTCTCTATGCAATTACCGTCATAAAGGCGGAGCAGATATTTTGCCGTACCGTCGACGGCGGAAATATATTTTTCGGCTATTTCCGGGAAATGGCAAACGGAAACGGCATCAAGCTTTTCTGCCACCTTTTTGCCCACGTTTGTCATCTCGCGCGGCGAAAGTCCGCGGTGTAGTCCCGAAAACAGCTGTTCGGTGCGGTATTTCGGTTCTCCGATGGACAGGACAAGCGCAGACAGCTCATCGAAATCGAGCGAAAGAAGGTCAATATTCTGTTTTTCAACGGCAGAGTCTGTCATTTTGTTTACCTTATATATAAAATTATTTTATGCGCATCATTTTTGCGATAAAGAAGCCGTCCGTATGCCCCTCGTCGGGCGACAGAGTGAGCATTCCGTCCGAGGAAATACTGCCGACCTCAAAGGGCATCAGCGTGAAGTTTTCATGGGCGGCAAGAAAATCCTTGACTATCGCCTCATTTTCCTCGTAAAAGAGCGTGCAGGTGGAGTAGACGAGTGTGCCGCCTACCTTTACGGCGTGGCTCGATGCCTCAAGAATCGCGCGCTGAATTGCGGGAAGCTGGCTCGCTCTCTCAAGCGAGTGGTAGCGTATCTCGGGCTTTTTGGCGATAACGCCGAATCCCGAGCAGGGTACGTCGCAAAGAACACGGTCAAATGCGCCGTCAAGAGATGCGTCGCGGATGGACGAATCACGCTCGCGCGTGGTGATTATGTTAATGCCGAGCCGTGCGGCAGAGGTTTCGATAAGGGAGAGCTTTGATGCGTGCTTGTCGCAGGCGAGTATCTCGCCATTGTTTTTCATGCGCATCGCCGCGGAAAAGGCTTTTGTCCCCGGACAGGAGCAGGCGTCAAGCACTCTCTCGCCCTCGTGGGGGTCAAGCGCCGCTATGCAT
>JAZNOD010000154.1:0-41503 GCA_045580585.1 Eubacteriales bacterium | reverse complement strand
ATTATTACGAGTATCGCAACAAATGCCGCAGCAAAGATGTTCTCATTGGGCAAAAACGATTGAGTTCCGTCGTTGTTCGTTATCATTTCTGCATTTTTCAGCACAGCCGCGCCAATGGCAGGTCCGATGATACCCGGGATGAGAACCTGCGAGAAGATGCGCAAGCCCTGAAACATTCCTGCCTTGCCTGCAGGGGTATAGTCTCTTATCGAAGCGCCGAAAACCGCCATTCCCGCAAGATATCCACTCATCATAAGCAATGAACCTACGAAAACGGGAGCAGTCGCCCTGGTAAAGTAAAGCACAACATACCCGAGTGACAGCGAGGCGAGCGCAACGCTCGCAGAAAAGCGGAAGCCGCGCTTGTCATATACTTTGCCCCAAAAGGCGGTCACGACCGACGCGACGATTATGGCGGGTGCCATAATGAAAACATAGTCCGTCATGCCAAGGGATTTTTCGTAATATATAATAAGGTAGGGCATGAATATCTGTATCGAGATATTAAATACCGCAAAGGCGACAAGAAAAACGTAAAGCATAGGATTCTGCTTTATGGTAGATATGCGAAATCCGTAAAAAATATTGTAAAAATATCCCGTTTTAGTGGGCGATATATCGGGATCCTTAATAAGAAAGATACCGAGTATGCCTATCGCCACAACGATCGCTCCTATGATGGAAAAAATGAGCGTCCAGCTTGATGACAGCGACAAATCAAAGAACATAAAGCCGCCAAACACCACAAGAATAGCCACCAAGGGCATCATGGAATTTATTCCCTCGGCTGCGCCGCGGTTTGTGGAGTCCGTGGAATCAGTAAGCCACGCGTTAAAAGCCGCATCGTTCGCCGTAGAACCGAAAAACGTCATAATGCAATCAAGAATTATCGTTATCGTAATACATATAGCGGACACGGAAGCGGCGGTCGGAAACACCGCGCTGATAATATCGGTACGGACAAGCGTAAAGCTGAATATCGAAACACCCCAAAGTATATAGCCGCCACAAATAAGAAGCTTACGCTTTCCTATCCTATCTGATAGCGCGCCGATAAAAACAGTAGTTAGAGTTGCGGCAACGGCAGAAGCGGCAACCATCAGAGAAATATCGGACGGGGATGCCTTGAACATATTGTAAATGAATACGTTGAAATACATATTTTCAACTACCCATGCAACCTGTCCCATCAGACCAAAAAGAACAAGCGCAAGCCAAAAACGGCGGGAAAGCTTTGTCTTTTGCATTTTACACCTCTTTTTTATTTAGTAATTAAATTATATCACAAATTTTCACAATTAGCAAAAAGTATTTTTGCGCAAAAAAGCCCGCCGGGATACCGCGGCGGGCTTTTTATCTTTTTTAACTTACCTTAAAGGGGTTTCCGTACTTGTACGGAGGAGTAATGGTGGTAGTCTGCGACTGGTTCCACTGAATCTTTGTATATCTTCTGAGCCATGCGCTGTAATCGTAGCCCTGACTCTTGTGCTCGCCCGAGCTTGCAGGCCAGAAAACAGCCGTAGGCTTAACGAGCTTGTAAAGCTCAAGGCGGCTACCGTCCCAACCGTGATGGCTTACCTGTACAACATCACTCTTAAGAGCCTTATCATACATTTTGATCATATTATCCTGAGAGACATAATGAGCATCACCAAGAAACAAGAAGGTCTGACCCGCAAGAGTTATACGGGATACCGTTGAGGTGTCGTTAAAGTCATTGAGCTGGTTCGGGAAGTGATCTTCCTCGGTGTAGAGAATCTCGACCTTTGCATTGCAAATGTAGAATTCCATACCGGTGCGAACGGTTATGATCTCCATTCCGCCAACGGAATCGGACATCTTCTTGTACGTCGAAGGATCGCTGAGGAAGCGGTTTGCGCTGTTGGTCATATTGCCCCACATGCACTCATCGTTAAAGTTAACGTATGCCTGCTTAACCTGAACCTTAGTTCCCTTCTGACCGTAAGTGTTGCAGAAATCCTCAAAAGCATTAAAATGGTCTCTGTGCTCGTGAGTCAAGAACCAAGCGGAAATAACTACCTTACCATCGGTTCTGGGGTTAAGGCTCTTAAGCGTTGAATAAAGCTTTGCAGGGTCATCACCCTTATATCCGCCGTCGAATACGATAAAGGTTCCATCCTCAAGAAGGATGATGTAGCACATTCCGAAGCTTCCGGAGCCATAATCGAGCTGCATCTGAGTTACGGTGGTAGTTGCTACCTTCTCATATGCCGGAACAGATTCAGGCGTGAAGTACTCGGGGAATTTAACATCAGATCCCGAGGTAACGATTCTGACAGTCTTAAATGCGTCAATATAGTATGCGTAAACATTGTTATTTGCTCCGGTATAGAGCGCATACTTGTTGCTTCCGATCTCGTTAGTAGTTGCAGCCGTATATCCCGAGGAAGCAAGCTTTGAGCAATATGCATTATACGCGTCAAGGGTGGTTTCCCCTATTTGAATAAGGAATCCGTCCTCAGATGGGCACGTACCCATCAGAACGCCGCCATCATATGCGGGAATATCAAGCTCCCAATCATGGGTCTTGTAGGTGAATTTCTGTATAGTTGCTTCGCCTGGAACAATAAGAGAATATTTTCCGCCGTCTTCCGCAACTCTGGTATTCTTAATATACGTGCTAAACTGATTTACAGCAAGCTTTGTGGTAACGTAGTTCCAGCCTGCAACAACGACTTTGTTGCCGACCACGCCAAAGCCGTATTCATCATAGGCAAGATTGGACAGGAAAGCGCGAGTCTCATCGCAATCAACGTTTCCTACGAGTATCTCGCGTGAAATCACGTTAGGACTGTCTGCAACCATCTGGAGTGAAGCACCCAGAGTAGTCTTGAACGCCTTCTGGAGCGTTTGCGCGTATTGAACTTCAACATCAACGCCTCCGCCGTCGGCATCTATACCCTCTCTGTAAACGATCTTATACGTGGTCTTGCCGTTTTCTACTACGGCAAGCTCTGTTTTGATTTCGCCCTGATATCTGTGATCTTTGGCAAGCGAAATTGCACCGTCAACAGCGGCAGATACGTAGTTGTTAACAAAATAAGTAATACCCTCAAGGGTATATTCATCGGAAGCCGCGTTTATAACTATTTTATTACCAATAACGGCAATCACATAAGTGTTCGCCGGAACGGATTCGATAGCCTGCGCCGATTCGGGGCGGTTGGTATTACCCACAAGGATTTCCTTGATCTCCGAAACCTGCTCAGCAGTAACACCCTCAGCAAGAGCGTCGTTGGTGTTATTGGCATATCCACCCGTTGCACTTTCGATAGCGGTTGAAAGCGGCTTTATCTGAGCGATCAAGCTCTCGTTCCAAGCCGAAGGATAAACAATGTTATAATCGTTCAACGAAAGATTGATCGGTGCGTCAGGATCCGCCGTAGTCTGTTCTCCTGCGTTTCCTGTGGTGGTTTCCTGTGAAGTTCCGCCATCGTTGCAAGAAGCGAGAATGGAACATGTAAGAATGAGCACCAACACAAGAGCAAAGAGAGAAATTCTAAATTTTGATTTCATATAAATTTCCTCCTTTGAGAATTAGTGATTTAATTATACCAAAAAACCAAAAAACTGTCAATAGATTTTTGATTTTTATTCATAAGTATCAAAAATCTTGAACAAAAAGCAACGCCGCTAAAAAATACGCCCGCTACAAAACATAACAGGCGTATTTATCTTAAATATCGGGGAGAAATAAGCGATATTTTTATATCTATCGCACGCTCATTAGAAATTAATCTTCCTTGCGGCGCAAAAGCGCAATCGCAGTCAACAAAACTGCCGCGCCAACAGTCGCTACTGAAATCGCAGAACCGCATCCGCCATCATCTTCGCCAGAGGTGGTTTCCGCGGGACGCTGTGTTGGCTCAACAATGTCAGAAACAACAGGTGAGATCGTATTATTCGTCACAGGCGAGGTGGTGTTGGCACTAATATCGGGATCTTGCGGAGCGTTTGTGGTAACAGAGGGATCGGCAGTCGTAATATCCGACGGTTCTGTTACGGGTATTTGTGTTGTTTCGTCCGAGGGCTTGGTAGTAACGTCAAGCGTGACATCCGGCTTCGTTGTTGCAGTGGGCTTGTTCGTCGTTGAAGGCGTAAGCCCTGTCTCGGGCACAACCGTAGTCGCCGGGGCAAGAGTGGTCTCGGGCGCGAGAGTGGTTTGCGGTACAACCGTAGTCTCGGGCGCAAGCGTGGTCTCAGGCGCAAGCGTGGTCTCGGGCGCAAGAGTGGTCTCAGGCGCAAGAGTGGTCTCAGGCGCAAGCGTGGTCTCAGGCGCAAGAGTGGTCTCGGGCGCAAGCGTGGTCTCGGGCACAAGCGTAGTCTCAGGCGAAAGAGTGGTCTCGGGCGCGGAAGTGGTTATAGGAAGATTCCACATCGTTTTGATGGTCACCGCGCTGCTATACGTAACTCCGCCCTTGGGATTGGTAACGCGGCAAATATAATAGCGAGTTGCGTTTTCCATGCCATTGACTACAAGATTCGCATCATCCTGCAAAGGAAGCTCCTTGGCATTTTCAAGAGTTCCGTCGGTGCTTTCAAGCCAAAGATACTTGCACTTATCGGCATCCACCGCAACGGTACATTTTGCGCCGACGGTTTTAACGTTAGTATAGGAATAAGACAAAGGAACAGATATTTCAGATGGGGTTGGAGCTTTCTTTTTAACCTTAACAGTAGCTGCATATGTTTTTATGGTTCTCGAACCATTGGTCACCTTGCAGAATATCTTCATTCCGTCAAGCTCTTTGGAAATTGATTCAAATATAAAGCTCGTGCCATCCTCGCTCGGGCCGTATTTTGTGCCTATAAGAGGAATCTTCCAGGGTTGGGCGGTGACGGCTCTTGTGCTATAAGTGCGACCTTTATATACAACGAACCAGTGGAAGCCCAAGGCGTCTCCCGAAGCCTTTACGCTGTACTCTGCCCTGCTCCCTTCGGCAAAAACAGGCTGTTGCGGATTCGCAATTATTACGGGCTCACCGGCAGCCGAAACGTTAAAAATCATAGGGATCAGCAAAGCGATAGCAAGTACCGCGGACATGGTATATTTCATAAATTTCTTTTTCATCGTTCCTGTCCTTCCGTTTGACCAAGGTCATTTTTACATTTAATATTTATATTATACTAAATTTATCTCCCCCGTGTCAACACTAAATAAAGAAATTTTGCATTTTTGTGTGCTTTTGTCTCACAATACTGCAGGAAACATGACTTCCGCCTTAAAAAGATCCCCGTCAATCTTTATTTCCAGCGTAGCTCCTTGAAGCTCGCACAGGCTTTTAGCTATTGATAAGCCAAGTCCATTCCCGTCGCCTTTTCTCGATGAATCTCCCCTGACAAATCTCTCGGAAAGCTCATCTGCAGAGACGCCGATGGGATCTCGCGAAACATTTTTGAAGGCAAACACTGCGAAAGAATCTTTTTTCTCAAGAGAAACATACACTCTTGTGCCGCTTTGCGCGTATTTACAAATATTGCTCATCAAATTATCAAAAACACGCCACAGCTTTTTGCCGTCGGCCATTATGCGCAGTCCCGATACGTTTGCACTTACAACGGACTCAAGCGACAGCGCAGAAAGTTTTTGCGAATACTCACCCATAAGCTGGTCGATAAATATCGCCGCATCACACTCGCAAAGCTCGACGTCCACGTTTTTTGAAGACAGCTTTGACACCTCGACAAGATCTTCGATAAGCTGTTTCATTCTGACGGATTGACGGTACAGTACCTCTGCGTATTCGTTTATTTTTTCGTTTTCGCAATCCTCGCGGCAGATGAGGTCGGAATAATTTATTATTGAGGTGAGCGGAGTTTTGAGGTCATGCGAAACGTTTGTTATCAGTTCCGCCTTCATCCTTTCACTTTTTGTTCTCTGCTCGACCGCCGCGTTCATCCCATCTCCTATACGGTTGAGGTCAACAGCGTGCTCCTTGAAATCGAGGAAAAGACCATCAAGCACTATCTTGTAGTCAAGTTCACCGTCGGCAAGGCGTTTTCCCGCAATTTTCAGTTTGCGGAGCATAAGCGCAACGCAAAGGAGGGCGGCAGCTATAGCGAGCTTACTAATAACAAAAACCGCGAACATCACTTCGTCGTCGGGAAATGCAAACGCATACCCCAAAAATTCCGCAAACGAAACACAGGCTATCGCAAGTGCCGTTTTCCAAACAAGAGGGAGCTTCGTGATAAGCCTTATTATGCCTCTCACGCCCCTTGCAAAAAGGCGAAGAAGCATATATATCAGTGTTTTCTCCCACCATTTGCCGCGCTTCACGCGCAAAGCAAGGCTCATAGAAAGTCCTATAAACACAAGCGCGGCAAACACACAGTACGCAACGCCGATAAATGTGGCGCTGACATCGTCTAATATATTGTTTGAAAATATTAAAAGCAGCACTCCCAAGGCGCATACCGCCGCCGCAAGCATAACGTCAAAGGGAATAGGCAGAGGCGCTGCCAGCTCCTCCTCGCCCCATCGCTTGCCCGACACGCAGAGCAGAACCACATAGCAAACGACAGAAAGTATTATGGCAAGTACGCCGATTGGGTATATCCAATATTTGAACCCATGTGCCAATTCTATTGTTAAACTATTCAAAAAATATGCATCCTTTTCGGTAAGATTGGCACTCAAATAAATCGTTATCTCATATACGCCGTCTTCCCCATATTCCGACGAATCAGCAGTATGCACAACAAAGTATTCGTCCTGTACCTCCGTCACGCCGTAATAGAAAGTGAAGCTCTCACCTCGCACTTTACCCGAGTCGAACGAGCGCACCTCAATCTCCTTCTCCTTAACGAGCGTGGCGGCTACGTTAGTATTGATAAAAAGTTCTTTTTCATCTTTACCATCCAACTCTGCGACAAAAAGCGCGAGGCTTCTTGCATCGTATTCTGCCCTTCTCGCGAGTGCCGAGCTACGGCAAGCATCCTCGCTTACCGTATATACCTCAAGCTCAAGCATCGCGGCAACCGAAACAACGGAAATCACGCTTACGGCAAGAAATCCCATAAGCAGAATTATAATAAATATTTTTGCCGCAAGCGTATGAAAAATATTTTTCTTTTTCATTTTATCCCCTCTCTATCTTATATCCGCGCCCCCACACAACCTTCAAATATCGCGGGCTTGACGGGTTTATCTCTATCTTTTCGCGGATATGCCGTATGTGTACTGCTACCGTGTTTTCGCTCGCGTACGGCGTATCGTTCCACACCCTTTCGTATATTTCGGTGGGCGAAAACACCTTGCCAACATTTGACATAAGCAACTTCAATATGTCGTACTCCGTGGGTGTCATCGCAATAGGCTCTCCGTCGAGTGTCAGCTTCTTTTCACTGTCTGAAAGCTCAAGTCCACCTACCCTCATACTGTTGGGCTGTTGTGTCGCGCTACCGAGTGTAAAATATCTGCGCAACTGCGAGCGCACGCGAGCCATGACCTCGATGGGATTAAACGGCTTCGTTATATAGTCGTCCGCGCCCACGTTAAGTCCGAGTATCTTGTCACTGTCCTCGCTTTTTGCAGAAAGGAATATTATCGGTATATTACTTGTTTCACGCAGCTTGACCGCCGCCGATATACCGTCCATTTGCGGCATCATAATATCCATTAATACAAGATGTATGTTCTCTTGCTCCACGGTCTCAATGGCTTGTTTGCCCGTATATGCGCAAAAAAGTTTGATATCGGGTGCAGTTAGATATATTTTCAACGCAGAAACAATATCTGCCTCGTCGTCACAAATAAGAATGTTGTACATTTTTTCTCTCCTTTGTTTGATGCTTTTATTATAGCAGATAAAATATTAAAAAGAAATAGGGTAAATCATTAAGATTTTCTTTAGGAATAGGAGAGGCAAAAGATACATACCTATTTTATATGGAGGTGATTTTATGAAAACACAATGGAAAAAGCTAATAATCTGCATTTTGATACCGCTTGCTGTCGGTGGCGTTTCTGCTCTTTTGACACGCGGCAGCATGGCTACTTTCGAGTCTGTGGCAAAGCCGCCGCTTTCCCCGCCGTCGTGGCTTTTTCCCGTAGTTTGGACTGTTCTCTACGTTCTTATGGGAGTTGCCTCGTATATCGTTCTCACGTCAAACATGCCCGCGCGCTCGCGCACCGCACTTCGAGTTTACGGCATTCAGCTGTTCTTTAATTTTTTCTGGTCTATAATATTTTTCAACCTTGAAAATTATCTGCTGGCTTTCGTATGGCTCGTTATCCTGTGGCTTTTGATCCTTCTTACCACCTTTCTTTTTTACGGCATTGACAAAAGAGCCGGATATCTCATGATACCCTATATAGTCTGGGTAACGTTCGCGGGATATCTTAACTTTGGTATATATCTTTTGAATTAAAAATTTGGCAAAAAGCGGCACTTGACAGGGATGGTATTTGATAGTAAAATAGAAACATAAAATCAAAGGAGTCGAAAAGATGAAGCTTGCGCATATGACGTCAATACTTTTGTTGCTGCTTTTTATTATGCCTATAATAGCTTGCAACGAGAACGCCGCTATCGAAAACGAAGCCTCTATGCGCGCAACTTCCGCCGCCGAGATCGCTACGCTCCCAGAAACGTCAGCCGCAGACACCCCGACTACGACTGAAAACACCACCGCAGTCACTACTTCTTCGGTGTGCAGTACCGCACCGTCTGCAAGCACCACACTCAACAAAGGAGATGACACCTATATGCCGCCACAAAGGAATATTATCCAACACACCGACGTAAAAGCCATGTGGCTTTCTCAGTTTGACCTCAACGGAATATATACTCACTCGGGAAAGCAAAGAGCCGAGAATGATTTTGCTTTAAGAATCAAAAAGATACTCAAAAACGTTAAAGATATGGGCTTCAACACCGTCTTTTTGCAAGTGCGTCCGAACGCCGACAGCATGTATCCCTCGGAATACTATCCGATGTCCAAATACGTAGTCGGCTCATACGGAAAATACGCGGATTACGATCCCGTAGGCATCGTTGTTGAGGTAGCGCATGCCCTTGGACTTTCGATACACGCATGGATAAATCCCATGCGCGCTATGACGCTCGACGAGATAAAAAGCGTCAGCGGCGACTACGCTATAAAGAAATGGTACGACGGCAAGGAGTGCGGAAAATACATAGTAGCTAACGGCAACAATTACTACCTGAATCCTGCATACGATGAAGTTCGTAATCTCATTATTGACGGTGCGGCGGAGATACTCGGCAAATATGCCTTTGACGGCTTACACATGGACGATTACTTCTATCCTACCGACGATGCCTCGTTTGACCGAGCCGCATACGCGGAATATAAAGCGAACGGCGGCAAGCTGAGCCTTGAAAAATTCCGAATGGACGAACTTAACAAGCTCATTGCGGGACTTTACGCCGTAACAAAAGCGTGCGACGAAAGACTGCCCTTCGGCATAAGCCCCGCGGGAAACATCAATAACGTGCGCGGCGACTTTGCGGACGTCGACACGTGGTGCGCAAGCGAGGGCTATATCGACTACATCTGTCCGCAGGTGTATTTCGGACTTGAGCATCAGACGTACGATTTCAAATCCGTATGCAAAACGTGGCAAAACATCATACGAAACGATAAGGTCGATCTTATCATCGGTATGACCTTCGGCAAGGCTAAATCCGAGACCGATCAATGGGCGGGAAGCGGCAAAGACGAATGGAAGAACAATAAAGACGTGCTAAAGCGCTGTCTTGAATACACCGATGAGCTTAAAAAATGCACGGGCATTTCGGTATTTTGCTATCAGTATTTTTACGTTCCGATAACGGGCGTGACCGTCAGCGAAACGGCAGAGGAAGCGGCAAACTTTCTGCCCACCCTCAAAGAGATATCGTGGCGATGATATAAAAAGCCTTGCGTCCGCGGACGCAAGGCTTTTTATAAATGTAAGTTAGTCAAGCTTAAGGGTGCGGACGTCCTCGAGCGCTTTAAGAAGGAATTCGTCTACCGAAAGCGCGCCAAGGTCTACTGCGGCACGGGTTCTGACGGCTACCTTGCCTTCTGCGGCTTCCTTTTCACCGACAACGAGCATATAGGGCACTTTTTCAAGCTGTGCCTGACGGATCTTGTATCCGATCTTCTCGTTTCTCGCGTCGACCTCGGTACGAATGCCCGCCGCTTCAAGTCTTTCGCGAACGGAGCGAGCGTATTCCTCGTGCTCAACGCCGATGGGAAGAACTCTTACCTGCTCGGGTGCCATCCACATAGGCAGTGCGCCTGCAAATTTCTCAAGAACGAGAGCAAGCGTGCGCTCGTAGCAACCCATAGAGGTACGGTGGATGATGTAAGGAGTTACGCGCTTATCGTTGGAATCGGTGTATTCCATACCGAACTTCTTTGCAAGAAGCATATCTATCTGAATGGTGATAAGAGTATCCTCTTTGCCGTGAACGTTCTTTATCTGGATATCGAGCTTGGGTCCGTAGAATGCTGCCTCGTCGATACCGATGCTGTATTTGAGTCCGATGTGGTCAAGGATCTGCTTCATAACGCCCTGAGCCTCCTCCCACTGTTCGGGAGTGCCCTCGTACTTATCGGTACGGGCGGGATCCCACTGCGAGAAGCGGTAGGTAACGTCGTCGGCAAGTCCTACTGCCTTAAGCATATAGTTTGCAAGCTCAAGACAGCCGCGGAACTCCTGCTCAAGCTGTTCGGGAGCGAGGATGAGGTGTCCCTCGGAAATGGTGAACTGGCGAACGCGGATAAGTCCGTGCATCTCGCCCGAATCCTCGTTGCGGAAGAGCGTGGAGGTCTCGCCAAGGCGCATCGGAAGATCGCGGTAGGAGCGTTTCTTGTTAAGGAATACCTGATACTGGAAGGGGCAGGTCATGGGGCGCAGAGCGAGGCATTCCTTCGACTCATCGTGGGGATCGCCGAGAATGAACATACCGTCAAGGTAGTGATCCCAGTGACCGGAGATGCGGTAGAGATCGCGCTTTGCCATAAGGGGAGTTTTGGTGAGAAGATAGCCGCGGCGGCGCTCCTCGTCCTCAACGAAGCGCTGAAGAACCTGAATGGTCTTTGCGCCCTTGGGGAGCATTACGGGAAGTCCCTGACCGATGCTATCAACCGTAGTAAAGTACTCAAGCTCGCGTCCGATCTTGTTGTGGTCGCGCTTCTTTGCCTCCTCAACGGCGGTCAGATATGCGTTCATCTCTTCCTTTGAGGGATATGCGATACCGTAAACACGCTGGAGCATCTTGTTGGACTGGTCACCCTTCCAATACGCACCCGTGCATTGCGTGAGCTTGACGGCGCGCACGTTAGCCGTGGAGAAAAGGTGAGGACCCGCGCACAGATCGGTAAACTCGCCCTGACGGTAGAAGCTGATAACAGCATCCTCGGGAAGTTCCTCTATAAGCTGTACCTTATAGGGCTCTTCCTTTTCAGTCATAAAAGCAATTGCCTCGGCACGGGGAAGCTCAAAACGCTCTATCTTGAGATTCTCGCGCATTATCTTCTTCATCTCGTTTTCGATATTTTTAAGAATATCCTGTGTAAAGGAGATGTCGCTGTCAAAATCATAATAATATCCGTTATCGACAGCAGGACCTATCGTAAGCTTCGTCTCGGGGTAAAGACGCTTTACTGCCTGCGCGAGAATATGCGCGGCGCTGTGGCGGTACACACGCTTGCCCTCGTCGTCGGCAAAGGTATAAAGAACTATATCGTCGCCGTCAGTTACGGGTGCTGTCATTGCGACAGTCGTGCCGTTAAGGCTTGCGGCTATGTGCGCTCTTTCGGCAACGCCCGCCTCGGACGCCGCCTCAAAAACGGTTGATGCATTTTCCACGGAATAGTCTGTTCCGTTGATTCTGATATTCATGATTTTTCTCCTTGAAAAATAATTTTTTAAAAAAGCCCCGACAGCTCTCGCTGTCGGGGTGCTTTATAAGCACGGTTCCACCCGCATTTTTAACTCAAAAAATATTATAGCTGACACAGCGGTGGTACTCTTGCGATGCTTGGTCGGGAGCTTTCACCTTGCCTCCCTCTCTGTGGACGTTACATTCGCAGAACATGTCCTCTGCATATTGAAATTATACATCAAAAGCACCTTGTTGTCAAGGATTTTTAAAAATTATTTATTGTGCTTGGGGTTAACGAACTGGCGCCAATCAAGGTCGCCGCGGTCGAGCGCAATAATAAGAGCCTCTGCTGAACCGAGATTTGTGGCAAAGGGAACGTTATACATATCGCAAAGGCGAAGAAGCTGATGTGATTTTGTATCAAAAACAGAATCGGGGCGGGTATCTCTGAAATCTATAAGAAGGTCTATTTCATTATACGAGATCCTCTGCGCGAGCTGCTCCTCGCCTCCGAGGTCACCCGAGAGAAGCCGCTCTATTTCAAGTCCCGTCGCATCCGAAATATACTTTGCGGTACTGCTTGTGGCGCAAATATTATGCTTGCAGAGTATTCCGCAATAGGAGATGCAAAGCTCCGCCATAAGTTCTTTTTTTGTATCATGCGCTACAATAGCTATTTCCATTTTTTGTCCTTTCTTTTTGGTCGATTATGTATAAAGTAATTTTCTGCGTTTTCGCTCGGAAACATACGACATAAGCGGTACTCGCTCGTTGCAAAGACGGCGCGCTGTTTCGTCAAAAGCGGCAAGAACGCCCTCTTTGTCCCTGCGAAGCTCCGTTGCGAGCTTCCCTTTTTCCTGCGCGAGTTCGAGCCGTCGGCTTTCCGGTATAACTCCGACAAGAGGTATATGAGTTTTATCGATCAGCTCATTAAGTCCGGGGCGATTGCCTGCGAGAACCTCGTCGCTATCGTAGCGGTTAATGAGCAAAAACTGCCTTGTTACACCCAACTCCTCAAGAACGTATCCCGTTTTTTCCGCCCCCCTGACAGATGTCGGCTGATGCGACGCCACGATTATCGCGGCTGTTGCGGCGCAAGAAACGGTGGTAAGCGTGTCATCGGATGTTCCGGGGGTATCTATCATTACGATATCAGCCGCAAAATGCTCTGCCGCCTTTGTTACGGATTTTGAAAAATCCTCGGGCGTAAAGCTGTCTTTTTTGATAAGAGGTGCAGGAATAAATCCGAGCGAGGAGTTACGGTGATCGATAAGAATAGCCTGCGCAGGTGTCGCCCTGCCCATAACAAGATCGCAAATATCGAAAAGCACCTTGTTTTCACAGCCAAAGATAAGATCAAGGCTTCTATTTGAAAAATCGCAATCGACAACAAGAACTCTTTTGCCAAGCCCGGCGAGTGAGATAGCGAGATTGACAGTGGCGGTCGATTTGCCAACACCGCCCTTGCAGGAGGTAACAAGATAGCAGTCTCGTGCTTTTTCACCGCGTGCAGCGGATATCCCGTAGTGCATCGGCATATACCTCCCCAATAATATTGATATGTATATTATATCACATCTTTTGCCGCTGTGTCAATCGCATTGTGCAACTTTTTGTCGCAAGAAAAGAAAAAAATCCGCACAGAGAAAATCCCTGTGCGGAAAAATCAGATAGGATATTTTGCTCTTTCGCCGCCGATGAGTTTCGGGCGAGTTCTTGCGGTAACCACCGCAGCTTCGCCAAGCTTTGAAACGCTTGTGCGAACAGGAACGGCAACAGTCTTAAGATGCATGCCGATAAGAGTTAGTCCAATATCTATACCTGCGTGGGCGCTGATGCTCTCAACAGCGCACGGCGAGTCAAATCCCGCCCAAACTCGCGTAGCCCACGAGCCGCCCGCATGGGGTTGAGGAAGCACACACACCTCGCAAAGACCGTACTTTTCGGCGCACTCACGCTCAACAATAACGGCACGGTTGAGATGCTCACAACACTGCGCGGCAAGGAAGATCCCACGATCACGCAAAATGGGAGCAAAGGCATCAAATATAGCGTCTGCGGCATCAGCAGAGGAATTCTTCCCGATAGTGCCGCCAACGACCTCAGACGTGGAGCAACCTACCACAAGTATGTCCCCGGCGCGAAGCCCGGCCTCGGAAAGAAGCTCCAAAAGGAGCTTTTCTGCGTCATTTTTCAAAGTAACATTAAAATCTTTCATTTTCTTTTCCATAAATATATCAAGATCATCGTATTTGTTTTAAATGGATCAAACACAAAAAAGGGCTCGGCAGAGCCCTTTTTATTGACAAGTATTATTTATACTTGCGCTTTCTTGCAGCTTCGGATTTCTTCTTACGCTTTACGCTGGGCTTCTCGTAATGCTCTCTCTTACGGAGCTCGGCGAGGACGCCTGAGCGAGCGCACTGTCTCTTGAAGCGACGAAGAGCGCTATCGAGCGATTCGCCTTCTCTGACTTTTACTTCTGCCATTCTTTTTCCCTCCCCTCGCCACTAAAAAATTAACATAAGTATTATACATCATTAGTTTTCCATTGTCAATAGAAAATATGATTTTTTTGCATTTTTTTACGAAACCGAGCAATACATGCTCGGTTTCGTAATATACAATTATTTAACTACGATATTAACTATTTTATTCGGAACAGCTATCTGCTTTACAACAGTCTTGCCTTCGATTGCGGCGGCAACGCGCTCGTCTGCCATTGCAGCGGCTATAGCGTCATCCTTCGGGCAATCAACGGGAAGCATTACCGTGCCGCGAAGCTTTCCGTTGACCTGAACGGCAACTTCAACAGTCGAATCGATAGTCTTTGCCTCGTCGTAGGTAGGCCACTCGGAGAGCGAGAGAAGCTTTTTGTTACCAAGCTTTTCGTTTATCTCCTCGCAAAGGTGGGGTGCTACGGGACAAAGGAGCTTGATAAATACGCTCAGCTCGTCACGCGTGAGCGAGCCGTGATCAAATATGTCGTTGATAAGTCCCATCATAGCCGCGATAGCGGTATTGAACTTCATTGACTCGTAGTCCTCGCTGACCTTTTTGATGGTCTTGTGGAAAGCGGTTTCAAGCTCGGGCGTCGCGCCGCTTCCCTTTGCAATATCGTAAAGGTCCGCAACTCTGTCAAGGAATCTCTTACACCCCTTAACGCTGCTTTCAGACCAAGGTGCGGCAGAGCCGTAGTCACCCATAAAGAGAATGTACGTGCGGAGAACGTCTGCCCCGAACTCGTTTACAACGTCATTGGGGTCAACGACATTACCTTTTGATTTACTCATTTTCTCGCCATCGGGACCGAGAATGAGTCCCTGAGCTGTTCTCTTGGCATAGGGCTCGGCTGTGGGAACTGCCCCGATGTCATAAAGGAACTTATGCCAGAAGCGAGAGTAGATCATATGGCGTGTAACGTGCTCCATTCCGCCATTGTACCAGTCAACGGGGAGCCAATAATCAAGCTTTGCGCTATCAGCAAGTGCATTATTGTTTTTGGGATCGATGTAGCGCAGGAAGTACCATGATGAGCCAGCCCACTGAGGCATGGTATCAGTCTCACGCTTTGCAGGCTTGCCGCACTTGGGACAAGTGCAGTTGACGTATTCCTCAATGCGCGCAAGGGGAGATTCACCGCCCTGACCGGGTGCAAACTCCGTCATATTGGGCAGACGCAGCGGAAGCTCCTCGTAAGGAACGGGAACCATTCCGCAATGCGGACAATGTACGATCGGGATGGGCTCACCCCAATATCTCTGGCGGTTGAACGCCCAGTCCTTCATCTTGTACTGAACACCGCCCTCGCCCGTTCCACGCTTTTCAAGCTCCTCTATCGCGCGGCGGATGGAATCCTTCTTATTATTATATCCGTTAAGGAAGCCGGAATTCACGACCTCGCCGTCACCCGTATACGCTTCCTTTTCGATATCTCCGCCCTTGATGACCTCAATAATATCAATGCCAAACTTGCGGGCAAACTCATAGTCACGGCTATCGTGTGCGGGAACTGCCATTATCGCGCCCGTACCGTAGCCCATCATAACGTAATCGGCAATATAGATGGGGATCTCCTTGCCGTTTATGGGATTGATAGCGGTCAGGCCGTCGATGCGAACACCCGTCTTTTCCTTAACGAGCTGGGTGCGCTCGAACTCGGTCTTTTTGGAGCATTCGGTGCGATAAGCCTCGATATCAGCCATATTGGTGATGCTGTCGGCATACTTGTCAATAAGCGGATGCTCGGGAGCCATAACCATAAAGGTAACTCCAAAGAGCGTATCGGGGCGTGTGGTGTAAATACGGAGCTTGTCCTCCTTGCCCGCAATGGTAAAGTTGACAAACGCACCCTCGGAGCGTCCGATCCAGTTGACCTGCTGCTGCTTGATATTGGGCAGATAATCAACTCCGTCAAGTCCGAAAAGGAGCTTGTCCGCATACTCGGTGATGCGCAGATACCAAACGTCCTTGGACTTCTGAATAATATCGCTGTGGCATATATCACACTTGCCGCCCTGCGAGTCCTCGTTGGAAAGAACGACTTTACAAGAGGGACAGTAGTTTACAAGCGCGGTGTCGCGGAATGCGAGTCCCGCCTCAAACATTTTGAGGAATATCCACTGCGTCCACTTGTAATAGTCCTCCTCGGTGGTGTCGACAACTCTTTCCCAGTCAAAGGCAAAGCCTACACGACGAAGCTGGGAAGTGAACTTTTCAATATTTTTATCCGTAACCGCACGGGGATGCATACCCGTCTTTATAGCATAGTTCTCGGTGGGCAGTCCAAATGCGTCAAATCCCATGGGGAACATTACATTGTAGCCCTCCATACGGCGTTTACGCGAAACGACCTCAAGTCCCGAATATGCCTTGATATGACCTACGTGCATTCCTGCTCCGCTGGGATACGGAAACTCGACAAGTGCGTAAAACTTCTTCTTTTCAGAGCCTTTTTCCCCGGGATCAGCGGCACGGAATGCGCCCTCCGCGTCCCATCTGTCCTGCCATTTCTTTTCTATCTCGCTGAAATTATACTTCATAGCTATTCTCCCAAGTGATTTATTCTTCGCTGATGCGTGATTTGATCTCTATCTTTTCCGCATCTGAATAGAGCTTGTCAATATTATAAAACTCGCGCGCTTCGCGATTAAAGATGTGAACGATGACGTTTCCGTAATCGATGACCATCCACGAGTTACCGGCACCCCTACCCTCGGCACGGTCGGGCTTGATGCCCGCAAGACCGATGCGGTATTCAACCTCATCCTCAAGCGCGCGCACGTGGGTCGTAGATTTCGCAGTCGCAAGTACAAAATAGTCGGTCAGGTCGGTCTTTTCAGTTACCTTGATAACCGATGCGTTCTCGGCGTTCTTGGCGTCAAGAATATGATAGATCTCCTCTGCAAGAGAGTCCGACATAGGCTTTCCCGCATCGTCAAGCTTGATCTCGGGGATCTTTACTGTTTCATTATCCATAATTTTTCCTCCGATGAGTTTTTTCATATATTTTTATGGCTGACAAGATAATTTCTCGCCGCAATGGTGTCTGGGTGAATAACCGCGCCGTCCTCAAGCAAGCCCGATATCGTCATATCAAAGGCGGTTATCAGCACGGTGTCAAGATGCTTTTCACGCTCTGTGGACGTCATGCTATCGGGATCCGCATCCCAAAAAAGAGAGCGCAGCCTTACACAATCGGGAAACGTTCTGCTATCGTCGATATAATCAGCAAGGAAAATGAGCTTTTCATATATGCTCATAGCTTCTCTGCCCGTAGTATGATAGCGAACGGCGGACAGCACTCTCTCGTCTGCAAGATCGGGATAGTCCGCGCGTATTTTTTCTGTCGCCGTGCGTGCGTGATGCGTTTTGGGAGCGCAAAGCTCCTCCGCGGTCAGCTTAATGTTGTATTTTTTGCAAAGAGCGAGCTGTTCCTCGCCCTTTTTCTCCTTTGTCACGTCATGAAGAAGGGCGGCAGCGCGAAGTATGCGCTCGCTTTCCTCTGTTTTTGTGTAAAGCTTGCCGAGGCGCACCGCCATATCCTCTACGGCAAGGATATGTCCTGCTCGCTTGGGGCTCAAGCTTTCTTTTATCTGCTCTCGCAGCTCGGCTAATCGTTCATCCTTTGGCTCAAACATATTATTCTGCTCCGTAAAGTCGGTTGCGGCGTATATAATCCTCCACCGCGCTCGGCACAACTCCATCAACGCTCTCGCCTGTCGCAAGCCTGCGCCTGATCTCTGTTGAAGATATCTCTATAGGTTCTGTAACTACACGGCGGATAACGGCATTATATTTTTCGGTGTATTCCGTGATTCTTGACAGTATGCGCGCGCTCATTATCGGATCGTTCTCACGCCTGATGTATATCGGGTAGCATAGGCGGAAAATCTCCTCTGCCTCGCGCCATTTATCAAGTGTCAGCAGCATATCCGTTCCGCACAGCAGAAACAGCCGTGCGTCGGGGGCGGAAAGCTCGCGGAGCGTGTCGACAGTATAGCTGACACCGCCGCGCTTTATCTCCATATCGCTGACTATGACACCATCGACATCCGCAAACGCAAGCTCGCACATACGCAGGCGATGCCGCGCGTCGACCGTGCTTTCAAGCTGCTTATGAGGCGCAGTAGCGGTAGGGATAACGTACAGATAGTCAAGGCGCATCTGCTTCATAAAAGCGCGCGCCGCCTCCACGTGTCCTCTATGCGGCGGCGAAAACGTACCGCCGTATATACCTATCCGCCTGATTCCGTTTATCATAATTCTATTTTTTTGTGAGTTTCGGACTCACGGTAAAGGACTATTTTGCGTCCTATCGTACAAACCACGTAAGCTCCTGTTGCCTCGGCAAGTGCCTCGGCGGCGCTTCTCGGTGATTCCTCGCTGTTTTCAAGCACCGAGAGCTTTATCAGTTCGCGCGCCTCAAGCGCATCGGATACGGTTTTCACAAGATTATCTGTTATACCGTCCTTACCCACCTGCATAATGGTGGGCTCGTTTACGGCAAGCGAGCGAAGATATGCTGGTCCCTTTGAAGTAAGACTCATATTTTTTCCTTATTTTTTATTTTTATTCTTGCGGAAAGCTCTTGTCCCAAAAGCTCAACCGCTTTTCCGCGGTGGCTTACCGCATTTTTTTCCTCTGCGCTCATTTCGGCAAAGGTCTTACCAAACTCGGGCACAAGGAACAAAGGATCATATCCAAAGCCGCCCTGTCCGCGGTATTCATCTATTATCTCACCGCCGCACCTGCCGAATACGGTAAAATCATCGCCGTACTCCGCAAAATCCTTGGGGAAAACGCACGCCATACAGCAAACGAACGCGGCGCTGCGGTCATTTTTATCCGCAAGGCGCGAAAGAAGTTTTTCATTGTTCGCGGCATCGTCGTGCTGCTCGCCTGCATATCGCGCCGAGTAGATCCCGGGCTCGCCCCCGAGGGCGTTTACCTCAAGTCCTGAATCGTCAGCTACGGAAATAAGTCCCGAAAACTTTGCGGCGGCGTTTGCCTTTATCATGGCGTTTTGAGCAAACGTGCTTCCGTCCTCCTCGATATCCCCGACAAATCCAACGTCGTCAAGCGACAAAAGTTCAACGCTCTCACCCATAATATGCCCCGAAAGAAGTCTTTGGAGCTCGGATATTTTGCCCTTGTTTTTTGATGCTATAAGTATCTTCATATCATTCAAAAAGCGCTCTGGTAAATTCCTCGGCATCAAACTCCTGCATATCGTCTATCTTTTCGCCTACACCGATAAATTTGACCGGCAGTCCAAGCTCACGGCGGATAGAGAGAACAATACCGCCCTTTGCCGTGCCGTCAAGTTTATTGAGGACAAGTCCCGTAAGCTCTGCGGCATTTTTGAATTCTTTTGCCTGAAGTATTGCATTCTGATCCGTGGTAGCGTCAAGAACGAGAAGATTCTCTCTTGCCGCACCCGGAAGCTCACGGTCAATAACGCGGTTTATCTAGGCAAGCTCGTTCATAAGATTTTTCTTGTTATGCAGTCTTCCCGCGGTGTCAACTATCAATACGTCCGCGCCGTGGCTTCTCGCATAATTTGCGGCATCGTACACAACGGCAGCGGGATCTGAACCCTCATTCTGACGGATAAGCTCAACACCTGCTCTATCGCACCACACAGCAAGCTGGTCGATAGCGGCGGCGCGGAAGGTATCCGCCGCCGCAACGACGACTTTTTTTCCCTCGGCGCGAAGTCTGTTAGATATTTTGCCAACGGACGTTGTCTTTCCTGCTCCGTTTACGCCGATAACAAGAAGTACGGAAGGCGTAGTATTGAGCGCAAGAGGCTCGCCCTCGCCTATCATTTCCGTGATTATCTCACGCAAAGCAACCTCTGTGTCCTCGCGAGACTTGATCCTGTCATCCTTTATTCTTTCGCGAAGCTCGTCGATGATCTCCTCGGCTGCGGTCACGCCAACGTCGGCGCATATCAGTATCTCCTCAAGCTCCTCAAGCGCCTCCTCGTCGATCTTGACGAAGCTGCGAAGCACGTTGTCGATCTGACCGAACAGAGCGTTTTTTGTCTTGCCGAGTCCTGCTTTAAGTTTATCAAAGAAGCCCAATTTGCCTTCTCCCTTCGTTAGTTAAGCTCGTCCCAGATACCGCCCTTCTTGTTAGCTATATCAGCAACGTCGAGGGTGAGTATCTTGGAGATGCCCGACTCGGGCATCGTTACGCCGTACAGGCGATCTGCGGCATTCATTGTGCCGCGGCGGTGTGTAATAAGTATAAACTGCGTATCATCCGAGTAACGTCTGATGTACTGCGCAAATCTCTCTACGTTGACCTCGTCAAGCGCCGCCTCTATCTCGTCCAGAATACAGAACGGGGTGGGATTGACCTGAAGTATGGCAAAAAACAGCGCAATGGCGATAAACGCCTGCTCACCGCCCGAAAGCTGCATGAGCGATTTAATTATCTTGCCCGGGGGTGCCGCCTTTATCTCGATTCCGCTTTCAAGAACGTTGTCGGGATCGGTGAGTAAAAGCTCGGCAGAACCTCCGCCGAAAAGCTCGGTAAACGTCTTTCCAAAGTTTTCGTTTATCTGATCGAACGAGGTCACAAATGCCTTTTTCATCTCGCCTTCAAGCTGAACTATGACCTTTTCAAGCTCGTTTTTAGCCTTGACAAGATCAGCCATCTGCGCTGTAAGCTCATCGTACTTTGCTCGTTCTGTCTGATATTCCTCAATAGCGGCAGGATTAGTCGCGCCGATATTTCTTATCTTGTTGCGGTATTCGGTCTGTATCTGGATTACCGCCGGACGTTCCTCGGCTGTGATCGGCTCATAGCCGAATTCAAGCGCTTGCGCACGGGTAAGCTCATGCTCATCCCAGAACTTTTGCGATGTCGCGTCGAGCTGTGAACGAAGCTGTGCGAGAGCCGTCTCGCGGCGGAGCTTCATCTGCATAAGCTCGTCCTTGCGTGTCTGGCGATCGCGCGAGATGCGGCGAATATCGGAAAGCTTACGTTCAAGCTCCATTCCGCCCGCCTCACTATCGTCACGGCGGCGGTTAAGCTCCGAAAGCGCCTCCGCGCCCTCGGTCTGCTCGGCAAGTATGCTTGAAAGCTTTTCTTTCAATTCCTTTACGATGCGTCGGCTCTCGTTTACGCGCGCATCCTTTTCGGCGGCATCCGCCTCAAAGCTCTTTGCTTTGCCGTGAGCCATATCAGCCATTGCGTTACAGCTCTCTATATCGCGGCGAAGCTCGGATATACGCACCGTAATCCGCATAGCCTTTGCATTCAGGGAATCCCTTTCGACCAGCAAGCTTCCGTGCTCTGCGGCACGCTCCGCCCTGTACGCCTCAAGCTCGCTTATCTTTTCCGCAAGCTCACGTGCCTTCACCTCAAGGGTTGCCATCTCTGCCTTTCTTCTTTCCTGCTCACCTGCTACGCTTAAAAGGTCAGCACGGAATTTTTCGAGAAGCTCACGGTCCGCTTCAAGCGTTTCGCGCGCCTTTTCAAGCTTTGCTTCCTCAACAGCGCGGAGCGTTTCAATAAGCTTTCTCTCGTTTTCATCAAAGGCAATCTCCTCATCAAGCGAGGCAAGCTCGCTGTTTAGGGTGTCAAGCTTTTGGGTGAGTTTTTCGCTCTTTTCAGTCGCTTCCGCAAGCTCACGGCTCATTCGCTTTATCTCATCTGCGCGGGTGAGTATTCCGCTGCCCGTGCGTACCGAGCCGCCTGTAAACGAGCCGTCACGGTTTATCTGCTGTCCGTCAAGAGTGACGGTACGAACGCTGTATCTGACCTTTTTCGCCATTTCCGTAGCGTTTTCAAGCGTGTCGAATATTACTATCCTTCCGAGCATCGACGAGAGTATCGACGAATAAACGCTGTCAGCGGATACAAGCTGTGATGCGATGCCTATATAGCCCTTGCAATTTGCCGCCTCCTGCATTTCGCGGCTGGGACTTCCGATAGGCTTGACGGATGTGAGTGGGAAGAACGTGGCTCTGCCCGCGCTGTCGCGCTTTAAGCACTCAATAGCGGTGCGCGCAGTTCTTTCGTCCTCGACAACTATATTTTGTATAGCCGCGCCAAGCGCGGTCTCAATAGCGGTAACATATCTGCTTTCTACCTGAATGAGTGAGGAAAGCGGACCGTGAATACGCCCTGCTCTTATCCTTCCCTCGCGGTACGCACGCATAACGTGCTTTACGCTGTTGTTGTAGCCTTCGAAATGCTCCTCCATTCGACGAAGTGCCTCTATCTTACCTGAAAGAGTATCTCGTCTTACGCTGAGCGCGGTAAGCTCTGCCGCTGCCGCCTCGCTTGTTTTGTGCATTTCATCGGAACGTTTTTGCTTCTTTTCAAGAATCGCACCGTTCTCAGCAAGCTTTGCATTATACTGGGCGATAGCAAGCTCGCTGTCCGCACATTCGGCGGTATGCTGGGCGGCGATCTTCTCGCGCTCGCCCACGTCACGGCGCGCCGCCTCGTCTCTATCCTGCTCCTCATCGCCCGCTTTACCGAGAAGCTCAAGCCTCGCGTTAACGTCCGAAAGCTCCGCCTTGGATGCGGATATCTCATCAAACGCAACAGCGATAGCGTCATCAAGCTTTTCCGCGGCAAGATCGGCACGTGCGGCGGCGGCGGTAGTTTCCCTTTCTTCGGCGGCGAGAGCGCTCGCTTCATCCGCGAGCTTTTGTGCCTCCGCCTCCTTAGATGCGGCGTTGTCGCACTCCGCCTTAGCGGAAGCGCGAAGTGCCGCCGCGGCATCCTTGTCTGATGCGGCAGATGCCTCCGCATGCGTTATTTTGGTTTCGGTAACCTTTATTTCGGAATCAAGCTCATAATTTTCGCGTGTTCTGAGCCTGATCTCTTCAAATATCCTTGCTGACTCTGCCTTATTTTCGACAGCAAGAGTGTTGAGTCTTTCCTCTTGCGTCTCAAGGGAAGCCACAGCTTCGGCAGCCTCATCGAGCTCGATATCGGTAAGCTTTAACTCATTTTCCGCCTTAGCTATATCGTTGCGCAAAAACTCGGTGTCATAAAGCCAAAGCTGAACGTCAGCCTTGCGCTTTATCTCGCTGTATTCAAGGAAGCGCTTTGCCTTGATACTCTCACGCTCCAGCGTCCCCAAGCGGCTTCCGATTACGTCTATAACGTCTTGCGCGCGCTCCATGTTGTTCTCGGTTGCGGCAAGTTTTCTTTCTGCCTCGTTCTTGCGATGGCGGAATTTGGCAATGCCTGCGGCATCTTCAAATATTCCGCGGCGCTCATCACTCTTACGGGAAACTATTTCGGCAATTCTACCCTGACCGATTATGGAGTAACCGTCGCGTCCGATACCTGTATTAAGAAACAGCTCGTAAATGTCGCGCAGTCTTACGCTCTTGCGATTTATAAAGTATTCGCTGTCACCGTTGCGGTAATAACGGCGTGTGACCGTGACCTCATCATAGGGACAGTCAAGTTTGCCCCCAGACTGGCTGTTGCCAAAAGTGACCGACACCTCGGCATATCCCATGGGCTTGCGGCTGTCAGAGCCGCCGAAGATGATATCCTCCATTTTCGCGCCCCTGAGGGACTTTGACGATATCTCACCAAGCACCCAGCGCATAGCATCGGAAATATTCGATTTTCCGCTTCCGTTAGGTCCTATAATGACCGTTGCGCCGGGCTCAAAGGCAAGCCGCGTCCTGTCGGGAAATGACTTGAAGCCCTGCATTTCAATTTGCTTCAGATACAAAGAAATAACCTCCGAAGTTTTATATAATCAAAGTTATAAAATGTCTATCATAATATTATAACCTATTATAGAAACTTTTTCAACAATTTTTATGCGATTTATTTGATATAGTGCGGAATATTTTTCGCGAATTCGCAAAATATTGCGTTTATTTTGCCCAACGGCACGAGATGTTGCACCCTTTGGCACAAAAATGACGAGTGTTTGCTCGGGTCTCATCCGCCCGCACGCGGTAAACTTCCGTTCTATTTCCGCGCACATCCTGTTAAACATGACCTCACCCATAGCAAGCTCTCCTATGGCGGGATGGCGTGCGCCCGCAACTGCCTTTTCGGGAGATGACAAACTCTCACCGGAGCACAATCCTACACGGATAACGGGAACACCCGCCCCCTCGAACACCTCAAGAACCGCCGCAGTGCGCCGCACCGCATCATCCTCTGAAAGCGGCTCATATTCACCCGACACTGACATATTGGAAAGCTCCGTGTTTGCAAAAACTACCGTGGGATACACTCTTGCTCCGTCGGCTCCCATGGCACATATCCCGCGCGCCGTTGCAATCTCGCGTTCGATATTTGATGCGGGAAGTCCTATCATCATCTGACCTATAAAGCTAAACCCCGCCGATTTGAGTGCCGCCGCCGCACGTCTTGCCACATCGGCTGTATGACCGCGCTTACTTGCCGAAAGAACCTCATCGGACGTACTCTGTATGCCAAGCTCCACCGTTTTTACTCCATAGCGTAACAAAATGGAAAGTATTTCGTCGTTTATGTAATCGGGGCGAGTGGAGCAACGAATGGAGCTGACCTTGCCGGAAGCGAGATAGGGCTGTGCCATTTCGAGAAGGCGCACCATAAGTGCGCGGTCTATACCCGTAAACGAGCCGCCGAAAAAGGCTATCTCCGCCTCATCCGACTCGTTAAGTGTTGCAACGGATTCGGCAAGTTGGCGTTCAACGTCCGCTTCACAAAATTCTATCTGCCCCGATATCGCACGCTGGTCACAAAAAACACAGCCGTTCGGACAGCCGAGGTGCGGAATAAATATCGGTATATTTTTATGTGCCAATTTCATCCTCCAAAAAACCAAAAGCACGGAGCCGCGGCAACGCCGCCTACGGCTCCGTATCGATTACGGCATTATTTAAGTTCACCGAAAAGGACGAGTGCCTGCTTTGCCGCAGCTTGCTCCGCGGCGCGCTTGGTTGCGCCCTCTCCCTTACCGATGATATTGGAATTGAGGCGCGCCTCGACCGTAAACACCTTTGCATGGTCGGGGCCTTGCTCGTCCACTGTGATATACTCAAGTAACTCGCCCTCCGAGCGCTGAATGAGCTGCTGGAGCAAGGTCTTGTAATCTGCGCCGTGCCACTCGTTCAAAAGCACCCGGAGCCTTTTTTCAATCAAGGGCAAAAGATAAGCCCGCACGGCATCTCTGCCGTCGCCCGTATTCGCTGAATCAAGATACACAGCGGCTATCAGTGCCTCGAAGGCATCAGCGAGAATAGATTTGCGGCTTCTACCGCCGCCCTTTTCCTCGCCCTTGCCCAGCAGCAGATAGTTTCCGAGGTCTATCTCCTCGGCGAAGGCGGCAAGCGCCTTCTCGCAGACAAGCTCCGCCCTCATTCGGGTAAGGTCGCCCTCGGGAGATGCGCTGAATTTTTCATAGATATATTCGCTCGTAATGACCGACAGTACCGAATCTCCAAGAAATTCAAGTCTTTCGTTACACGGAAAGAGTTTTGCTCCGCCGTGTTCGTTTGAATACGAGGAGTGAGTGAGTGCCTCGGTCAAAAGCTCCCTGCTTGAAAAATGATATTTTATACATTTCTCAAGCAATGCGCAATCGCGCGGAAGCTCTGTATTTACATTACTCATTTTGAACTTTCGCTTTCACTGATAGTTTTTGTAGCCGTAAAGAGCTTTGTTTCTCTGGCTATGCTTACAATAACGCTCGTTTCGGCGTAATTTATCGCTTGGCGTACCGCATTTTTTACGGCATTTGCATTTGATGAGCCATGTGCTTTTATAACGGGCTTTGATATGCCGAGTATCGGTGCTCCCCCATGCTCAGTCGGGTCGAAGCGTTTTTTGATATCAGCCACCTTATGTCTTGCAAAAACTGCAGATATCTTTGTCCTTGTGTCGGCATAAAAAAGCTCCTTCATAGTCGTGAGCATCATCTTTCCCATACCCTCGATGGATTTGAGAAGGATATTTCCCGTAAATCCGTCGGTAACAAGCACGTCGCAAGCATTTTTCGGTATCTTATTCGCCTCAACGTTACCGACGAAGTTTATCGACGGCGACTCGGACAGTCTTGCATAGGTCTTGAGCTGAAGCTCTGTTCCCTTGCATTCCTCGCTACCGTTGTTGAGAAGACCTACGCGAGGAGCGTTGAGCCCATACACCCTTTGCATATATATACTGCCCATAATGGCAAATTGCTCAAGATACTCGTCTGTAACAGTTACGTTAGCGCCCGAATCAAGGAGCAGCACGGGGGGATTCATGGGCAGAATGCTTGCAATAGCAGCCCTGCGAATACCCTTTATCTTCCTAACGATAAGCGTAGCTCCCGTAAACAGCGCCCCCGTGTTGCCCGTGCTGACAACGGCATCGCCCTTTCCTTCGGAGAGCAAGCGCAGAGCAACGCTCATGCTTGAGTCATTCTTTGCCCTGACAACAGAAATGGGATCATCCTCCATCTCAATGACGCTGTTTGCGTGTACAATATCAAAACGGCGCAGATCTATCTGCTCCTCTGCGGCTATTTTCTCGATAGCCGCCTTGTCGCCCACAAGAATGAAGCTGGCGTTATATTCAAGCGACGCAAGATACGCGCCCTTTACTACCTCAAGGGGGGCTTTATCGCCGCCCATACAATCAATTATGATTCTCATATTTTTCCTTAAAATCCTCAAGCGCTGCAAGGGCGCGCTCGGCATAAACGGCATATTTTGCCACCTTGCCGCCCTTTACTCTGTTTTCAAGGGGCGGAATTATTCCGAAATTAGCATTCATTGGAACGAATTTGCCGCTTCCGCCGTGACAAACGTAATTAGCCATAGCGCCGATCATCGTTTCGTTCGGGAATAGCACACGCTCCAAACCAAGCGCCTTACGCGCGGCAGAGATACCTGCCACAAGTCCCGATCCCGCTGACTCAACGTAGCCTTCCACCCCCGTCATTTGCCCTGCGAAAAAGACGTTTTTTCGCGACAGCATGGAGTAATCGGCATCAAGAAGTCCGGGGGAATTAAGATATGTGTTTCTATGCATCACACCATAGCGAAGAAATTCCGCATTCTCAAGCCCGGGTATCAAGCCGAAAACACGCTTTTGCTCGGGAAAAGCGAGGTGTGTTTGGAAGCCGACAAGATTGAACATACTGCCCTCGGCATCCTCACGCCGCAGCTGTACTACGGCATAATATTCCTTTACCTCGGGATGGCGCGGATCGTTCAGTCCAACGGGCTTGAGTGGTCCGTAGCGCAGAGTGTCCCTACCGCGGCGCGCCATTACCTCGACAGGCATGCACCCTTCAAACACGGTAAGATCGCCCTGCTCTTTTTTGTCAAAATCGTGCAGCTCTGCCTCTCTTGCGGTAACGAGCGCGTCGTAAAAGGTGTCATACTGCTCCTTGGTCATGGGGCAATTGAGATAATCCGCGTCCCCCTTGTCATATCGTGAAGCAAAGAAAGCAATCTCTGTATTGATGCTTGCGCCATCGACTATCGGAGCCGCGGCATCAAAAAAGTGGAGTCCCGAGCAGCCAAGGCTGTTCTGTATATGGTCCGCCATAGCATCTGAAGTAAGAGGTCCTGTTGCGACAACTGTCAGCTCAGCCTCGGGGATATCACAGACCTCTTTTCGAACTATCTCTATATTTGGGTGTCCCTCGATCTTTTGAGTTATATAAGCAGAAAACGCATCGCGGTCCACCGCAAGAGCCGAGCCTGCGGGTACACGGGTGGCATCTGCCGCCTCGATGACGAGAGAGCCCATCCTGCGCATCTCCTCCTTGAGAAGTCCGACGGCATTGGTAACGCTGTCGGAGCGCAGAGAATTGGAGCAGACAAGCTCCGCAAATCCATCTGCCTTGTGTGCGGGGGTGCGTTTATGCGGCTTCATCTCGTAAAGACGCACTTTCACCCCGCGACTCGCTATCTGCCACGCCGCCTCACAACCCGCAAGTCCTGCACCGTAAACGTTTACCGTAATATCACTCATAGCTTAAAACGGCAGGTCGGCATCGGTGGGGGCGGGGGGAAGCTCAGGAGCATCGGTTTCGGGGAGAATTTCCTCCTTGAAATATCCGCACGCGCGGTCTGCGCATACAAGACCCGGATTTTTACCCTTGCGTCTGAAAAGCATCTTTCCGCAATTTGGACATTTTTCAGCAGTAGGAGCATCCCAGCTTGAAAAATCGCACTCGGGATAATGCTCACAGCCGTAAAATACGGATTTATTTCTCGCCTGCTTTATGAGTATCTTACCGCCGCACTTGGGGCAAGGCACGTCAAGAGCGCGGGACTGCTGTTTGATAAACTTACATTTTGGATAATTTGCGCACGCATAGAACGTACCGTACGGGCCGTGGCGCTGTACCATGTCTCCGCCGCACACCTCACACTTGAAATCCGCAACCACGGCGGGCTTCTTTTCCGCTACCGCGCCGTTTTTATCAAGTGGCTTTGTATTTTTGCACTCGGGATAATTGGGGCAAGCGGCAAATCTGCCGAATCTGCCACTCTTAACCACCATTGTAGCACCGCACTTGTCGCAGATGATATCGGTAAGCTCCGCGGGAAGCTCGGTCTTTTCCTGACCAAGCTTTTCCTCAGCCGCTTTAAGCTCCTTTTCAAAATCTGCCCAGAATTCCGAAAGCACACTTACCATAGAGGTGTCGCCATTCTCAATACCGTCAAGCTTATCCTCCATATTGGCAGTAAACTTATAATCAACGATATCGGCAAATTCCGATTTCATAAGAGCCGTGGTGATCTCGCCAAGCTGTGTGGGGACGAGTGATTTGCCCTCGCGGCGCACGTACTCGCGAGCAATAATAGTAGTAATGGTAGGAGTGATGGTACTCGGTCTTCCGATGCCCTTCTCCTCAAGCACCTTGATAAGCGTTGCCTCTGTATATCTCGGCGGCGCTTCTGTGAAATGTCTGTCAGCACTAATGTCGGTGCTTGGCAGAGCTTCTCCCTCGTGCAGATCGGGAATTCTGATATTCTTTATATCCTCAAGCTCGTCAGCGTTCTTTCTCGCATCGTCAAGAGACTCCTCATATAAAGCCATATAGCCCTGAAAAGCTACCGTATATCCGCCCGTGCGGAAAAGATGTCCCGCAGATTCAAAATCAACATTCAGCGTATCGAGCTTTGCGGACTCCATCTGGCTTGCTACAAATCTTTCCCATATCAGTTTATAGAGCTTGAACTGGTCGGGAGTAAGATATGCTTTTGCATCAGCGGGCGTAAGCGTCGGTCTTGTGGGGCGAATAGCCTCGTGAGCATCCTGCGCAGTTGATTTGGTCTTATATACGCGCGGATTTTGCGGACAATAGCTCTCGCCGTATTTTTCCGTGATAAAGGCGCGTGCCGCATCCTGCGCTTCGACAGCAACTCTAAGGGAATCGGTACGCATATAGGTTATAAGACCCTGCGTTCCGCCATTTGCCGAACCGAGATTTATACCTTCATAAAGCTCTTGCGCGGTTCGCATTATTCTCGCGGACTGGAATCCGAGCTTGCGCGAAGCCTCCTGCTGCATCGTAGAAGTAGTAAACGGGGGAGCAGGAGTCTTATATTTGACGCCGCGCTTTACGGTCTTGACAGTCATGCTCTTGCCCTTTATGGCATTAACAACAGACATTGCCTCCGCCTCACTGCTAAGCTTTACCTTGTTTCCCGTTGCGCTGTCGCCGAAATAACGAACGGTAAATTCGCTTCCGTTAGCCATAAGCTTTGTGGGAACCGACCAATATTCAACGGGAACAAACGTGCGTATCTCCTCCTCGCGCTCAACAACAAGCCTTGTAGCGACGGACTGGACGCGTCCTGCGGACAAGCCGTGGCGCACCTTTTTCCAAAGCAGAGGGCTGAGCTTATATCCGACTATTCTGTCGAGGATACGGCGAGACTGTTGAGCGTTTACAAGATTCATATCTATCTGTCGAGGCGCTTTTATCGCCGTTTTTATAGCAGACTTTGTAAGCTCGTTGAACGTAACGCGGTAGGTTCTGGCAGGATCGAGATCAAGCGCCGATGCAAGATGCCACGAAATAGCCTCACCCTCGCGGTCGGGGTCGGTTGCGAGAAAGACCTTATTTGCATTCTTAGCTTCTTTTTTAAGCTCCTTGATAAGATCTCCTTTACCGCGAATATTAATGTAGTGAGGAGCGAAATCATTATCTATATCAATTCCAAAAGTGCTTTTAGGAAGGTCTTTAACGTGTCCCTTGGATGCAACTACCTTATAATTTTGTCCAAGACAGCTCTGTATGGTGTGCGCCTTAGGCGGGGATTCTATGATAACGAGATTTTTCATATGCGATGATATTACCTTTCTTTATTTAAGACGGACGTACGTTCCGCCGGGCGCGCTTCTTACAGCGCCCGAAAGTTCAAGTCCGAAAAGTATTCTTGTCAATTGAGCTGATGAAAATTCCAATTCCGTGAAATAATCAACGGGGACTGCCTCGCCCACGGGCATATATTCAAGCACGCGGAGTGCATCTGCACCGAGTCCTGCCATAGCCTCACGCTTTTCTTCTTTCGCAGGCGGCGGGGTGGGGGCAGGCGCAAACTGCGGCTGCGGACGGTTTTTCTTATTTATAAGAGTGTTTGCCGTAGACCTACCGGAACAAACCGAAGCAACTCCGTATTTTTCAAGCACGCCGTCGCGGTACGCAGAATGAGCTTGGGCGTGTGCATACGCACTCTCGTTGAAAAAATCGCCGTACAGCTCCTGAGCGTCCTCAAGGATATCGCCGGAGTCAAGAGCTACCCGCACACCCGCATGTATCAAAGAATTAACACCTGCGGACGACGGTGAATCGATATGTCCGGGAACGGCATACACGGCTCTACCCTGCCTTATTGCCTCTTTGGCGGTAATAAGAGCTCCGCTGCCATATCCTGCCTCCACGACAAGAATGCTTTGACAAAGACCACTCATAATTCGATTTCTGATTGGAAAATTAGTTCGCGCCGGAGGTGTTCCGGGCGGAAATTCACTGAAAACAGCTCCGTTTTGAGCTATGACCTCCATAAGCCTTTTATGCTCGGGCGGATATGCGCGGTCAAGTCCGCACCCCAGCACGGCAAGCGTGCTTCCGGCTGCTTCAATAGCGGCGCAGGCGGCCACAGAATCAATGCCGAGTGCCATTCCGCTGATGATTCGAGCGCCTGCGGATGCAAGCTCGTATGATAGTTTATACGCGCTCTTCATTCCATATTCGCTCATTTTGCGAGTTCCTACAACGGCAACGTTGAAGCCGTAGTCGATATCGGGCATATTACCCATTACGTAAAACGCAAACGGCGGAGCTTGAATGCTTGCCAGCCTTTGCGGATAGCGCTTGTCAAAGCAGGTGATAAGCTCTATGCCTTGGCGGTTACAATATTCGTTTATTCTGGCGGCACGGTTAAGGTCCTTGCCTCGCATAGCATACACGAGCTTTGCGGAAGCCCCCGCCGCTTCAAGCTCGGCCTCATTTGCCCGATATATCTCATACGCATCGGTAAAATAGTTAAAGAGCTTTTTGTACTCGCATCCTCCCGCCGGTAAGACAGTAGTAAGCCAAGTGTCATACAGAGCGTCCTTCATTTTTAGTTAATTCCCACATAAATATTGATGCCGCCGTCGCCGCGTTGAGCGATTCGACGCCCACGCCGCTGCACATTGGAATAATGACGGCATTTGTGCAAGCCTTTACCGTTTCTTCCGACAGCCCGTGTCCCTCGTTTCCTATAACGATACAGTCGCTCCTCGAAAGTCCAACGTCGCCAAGCAAAACAGCATCGGGAGAGAGGGTTGCCGCAATGGTACGCCTGCCGAGAGCCGACAGCTTTCCTATAAGGGTGGGCAGATCATCCGTTATCAATATTCGTCTGGAAAAAAGCGCCCCCATCGCACCCCTTATAGTACGCGGATTATAGACGTCCGCGCAATCAGAAGATAAAACAAGCGTATCCACGCCAAATGCCGCCGCGGAACGAATGATTGTTCCGAGGTTTCCGGGATCTCGCAACGACTCAAGCGCTATGACCGTTGCTTCTGACGGCAAAAGATTTGCTATATTATTTATTGTAGCAATTTTTGCGATTTTGTCAATATGTTTTGCAACAGTTATTATGCCTTCGGGCGATTTTTCATCACTGACCTTATCAAATGCGGACTCCGAAAAAACACAAACATGAGCATTCGGCATAATTCGGCGTACTTCAGCGCCCAACTTGCCTTCAACATCCTCGCGCAGAATAACACGCTCTATCGCCAATCCGCAGGCAACAGCCTCGCAAAAGAGCTTGAATCCGCTGAATTTAAAAAGCCCCTCGCGCTCCCTTCCCTTGTTATCCGAAAGAGAAGCTATACGCATAACGTATGGATTTTGACGCGAGCTTATATACACGGCTTCACTTGACATATCAACACCTCAAATGATTTTACAAAAACGACTGCCGCGGGCGTGCGCTCGCGACAGTCACTATACTATAATCGATCAGAGAGCTGCCTTTGCCTGCTCTGCAAGTGCTGCAAAGCCAGCCTTATCAGCAACTGCGATCTCAGCGAGCATCTTACGGTTAAGGTCGATGCCAGCCTTCTTGAGACCGTGGATAAAGGTGGAATAGTTCATTCCGTTGACCTTAGCTTCAGCGGAGATACGCGCGATCCACAGACGGCGGAAATCTCTCTTCTTCTGCTTGCGGCCGATGAAAGCGTAGTTACCGCTCTTCATAACGGCTTGCTTAGCCATCTTAAAGTGCTTGCTCTTTGCGCCCCAGTAACCCTTGGCTGCCTTCAGAACTTTATTTCTTCTCTTGCGCGTCATCATTGCGCCTTTAACTCTTGCCATTGTTCAATACCTCCTGTTACTTTCTTACTTGTTGATAAGAGCGCGGATATTAGATGCTACCTTGCCCTCAACGTAAGTGCCGGAGCGAAGATGTCTCTTTCTCTTCTGATCCTTGATGCCAAGTTTATGGCGATGGTGCGAGTGATTCATTTTTACCAAGCCGTTGCCCGTAACGGAAAAACGCTTGGCAGAAGCCTTATGAGTTTTGATTTTTCCCATTGTTTTATCTCCTTAACTTAATATTTCTTTACTTAATCTTACGGTTTACGCCGTTTGCCTGTTTATTTCTTCAAAGGCGAAACTATCATGGTCATAAGTCTGCCGTCAAGAACGGGAATCTTATCGACCGTGCCATATTCCTTAACTGCCTCACGGAACTGCTCAAGGACTTCCTTGCCGCGCTCCTGATGGCTCATCTCTCTACCTCTGAAACGAAGCACTACCTTGACCTTGTTGCCATCGCTAAGGAATCTTACAGCGTGTTTAACCTTGGTCTCGAAATCATGCGTTTCGATGCGGCAGGACAGCTGAACCTCCTTAACCTCGATAATGTTCTGCTTCTTTTTCGCTTCCTTCTCTCTCTTTTCCTGCTCAAAGCGGTATCTTCCATAGTCGACTATACGGCATACGGGTGGCTGAGCGTTGGGGGAAATGAGAACGAGATCAAGCCCCTGATTATATGCCACCGTGCATGCGGCATCAGAGCTCATAATACCGAGCTGGTCACCATCGGGACCTATAACTCTGACCTCTTTAAAGCGAATGTTCTCGTTGAGTAAAGTTTCTTTGGCTGCTATTTTGATTCACCTCCGGAAAATAAAAAGGGCACGGAAAAACTCTCCGCGCACAATCTCCCCGAGGGGTATCGTTTATTAACGCCTGCTCGCCGTGCGGCAGGGTGAGAACGGAGCGTTCTTCTTTGATTTCGATGTATTATACCACTTTTTCGGGGCGGTGTCAATAGTTTTTTTGAATTTTTTTGATTTTTTGCAGGAAACGCCCGTGGGCGTTTCCTGACTTGATTTTATTCTTATTTTTTGCGTTTGGCAACAAGCAAACTGATGGCGCAAGCTGCAAGCGCACTCAAGCTCACGGCTCCGCAACCACTCGTTTCGGGGGCGGCGGTTGTGCTTGCAACACTCGTTTGAGCCTCACTGCTCTCGGGAGATTTGGCAGCAACGGCGTTTTCCATTTTGATCCAGCCCTCTTTGCCATTAAGATCGAGCTTTCCCCATCCATTATACGTTCCCAAAACGTAGAACGGTACGCCATCCTCAACGGGATCGAGAATATCGTATGACGTGTCCGGCCCCATTCTCACGCGGCGCATACCGAGAGAGCCGGAAATGCTGTACCACCCCGCCGCCGAGGTATCGACGACTATCTCAAGATCCTTTATCTCTCCGCCCGTCTTGAACTCAACGTTATCTACTCCCTCAGGCGCGTAACCGTTAAAACCGTACGCGCGCACTATCGCAGGGTAGTCCTTAAAGCAAATGTTTGCGTCAAGATTGCCCGAATATCCGTTTATCTTAAGCGCGGAAGTATACTGATGCATACCGTATTTTTGCGAATATCTCGTAGCGTTATCTATGTTAAGAGTTCCGTCGTTTTTTGAATAGTTAGCCATCCAGAAATCGTACTTCTCGCCTATCAGGTCAACACCCTCGGCAAACCAGCCGTTAAAATTGCGGTCAGTCCACGCCGCATAGCTGTAAAGCCCCGCAAGATATCCCTCTTCGGCAAGCCCATCAAGCACGGTAAGGCATATCTGCTTGGCTGCCTCGGGGTCCGAGCCCATCTCTTCCTTGGCGGCGTTGTTTTCAAAATCAAGATACACGGGATATTCGAACTTTTTACCCTCTATATATTTAAGGAAATTAGCAAGATCTGTCTTTGCCTCGGCAATCGTACCCGCATAAGAATAAAGGTATACACCTATGTCAAGCCCAGCCTCGCGCGCGGCGGCGTAATTTCGCTCAAAATGATAATCCATTCTCGCGCCGCTCTTGGGACTCGATGAAAAGCCGCAGCGAAGAATGACGTAGTCAAAGCCCGCAGATTTTGCGGCGGCAAAATCAAAGCTGTCTCCCTGATGCTCGGAGATATCAAGCCCCATAGCGAACTTTTTGCCTTTGCCGGCCATACCCTCATCATATCCTCGCCCATAGCCATTATCGCCCGTAGCAGACGCCGAAAGTGTTTGACCACAAGCAGCGAGAACCAGAGAGAGCAATATTAAAATCACAGAAATAATCTTTTTCATTTGTATGCCTTTTCATATATAAAGGGCTGCCCGCAAGTGCCGACAGCCCCTTGAAATTTAATCTACAAGTTCTTTTATTGCAAGATAATCGTTTGCGTCAACAGTGCCCGAACCGTCATCGTCTGCGGCAGACAGATACGCGCCCGAAAGGTTTGCCTGATTCTTAAGCTTCATAGCCACGGTAAGCACGTCAGCCGCGGTAGAGCGTCCGTCACCGTTGATGTCGCCGCTGACTACAACTGCGTAGCTTTCAACAACGGAACCGTTGATAACAAGGCTTACGGTGTATCCCGTGGCAAGGTTGCCGGCAGTAACGGCAGTACCGGATGCGTTCTTAACCACAAGGTTCGATGCATCGTGGTTGAAGGATGCGGCAAAATCACTGACACTTGCGCCCGCGCTGACACCCTTAACGCACGTTCCGCTAATGGAAAGCTTGGTGTCGTCGGGAGCAAGGGGCTCAACCTGAACAGGCATTGCGCTGCCAAGGGTGATATAGGGCATACTCAGAAGCGACGTGCCGCTGACACCCGCGATGGTAACGGTCTTGCCTACGGCAAAATTCGTGTCGGCGTAATCGAAGTTTGCGTAATCCATGTGGATAGCAAAGAGGACGTCGTTGCCGGTAGCCTTTGCCGCCTTATAGCTTTCGCCGTTTTCCCAACGCTTGGTTATCTTATATACTCCGTCCCCCTGCGGCGTGCATAAGCACACCATCCAATATATCGGGCTCGTTGCAGATTGCGACGAAGTAATTATCATACTGTTTGAAACGTTTATGCTGCCGTTAACGGCACTGAGCTCCACATATTCCTTGCCCGGACCAAGGCGGGAGTAGGATACCATGGGAACGCTGGAGTTGCTTGCGGTGACCTCTACCTTCATATAGCAACCCGTGCTCTGCGCGGGAATGGTGATGGACTGTGCCGCGGTGGTTCCCGAATAGACGACCTGAGCGGTGGTTTCGCTCCAATCGTAATCGTAAAGAGTAACGCTGTACTTATAAGAAGCCGCGTTGGCAACGGCGCTCCAGCTTGCAGTAGAGGTCTCTCCGTAAGGAACGTAGTCCGCGGTAGTCAGAGTCCCCTCGGCGGCGTAGCCGCTGAAGCCGTACTTCTTAACGATAGCGGGGTAATCCTTGTAGCAAACGTTAAGGTCGAGCTTACCATTGTAAACGTTAGCCTTAAGCGTGTCGTTTCCGTCGGAGGAATACTGATACATACCGTAAGTGGAGGGATACGCCGTGCTTTTGGTGTGATCCCAAGCAGAACTCGTCTGCGAGGTAGGATTATAGTAGTTTGCTATCCAAACGTCATATTTCTCGGCAATTTCAGCAACGCCGCTTGCAAACCAACCGTTGTATCCGGGGTCGAACCAGCCCGCGTAGCCGTAAAGACCCGCGAGGAAGCCTGCCTCCGCAATAGCATCAAGTGCGGTATAGCAAAGACTCTTTGCCGCGGTAACACTTGAGCTGATAGCGGTTTTTATGGAATTATTTTCAAAATCAAAATAAACGGGATACTCAAATTTCTTTCCCTCTATAACGCCGAGGAGATGAGTCATCTCCTTCTGAACTCCTGCAACGGTGGAAGCGTATGAGAAGTAATAAACGCCAACTCCGAGTCCCGCAGCCTTTGCGCGGGTATAGTTGGACTCAAAGGTGGGGTCTACATATGTAGCACTATTGTAGCCCGTCGCACAACGAAGGATAACGTAATCGTATCCGCAGTTTTTAAGGGCAGTAAAGTTAAAGTCGCTTCCCTGATATGAGGAAATATCGATACCCTTGGAAACGACATTTCCCGTGCCGCCTGCGCCCTCGGTATAACCGCGATCGTAGCCCGTAGCGGCAGATGCCGTAGGAGCAACAACGATGAGCGATGCAAGCACCATAACAACAGCTAAAATAGTCGATACTATTCGTTTTTTCATTTTAATTATGTACCTCACTATATATTTTTTGAAAAAACCATTTACGCTATAATTTTATCACGCCAGAGAAAAATTGTCAATAGCTTTTTGCACTTTTCTGACAAACTGTGGAAATAATTACACCAAATATTGTGCAAAATGCACAAGACTACGGTGCTTTTTTGTTTAAAAGTAAAAATAAGGAAATGTCGTTCTGAATGTCATTGTAAAAATGTACAGAAATCCATCCTTTTTCGAGTGAAATTTTCTACTTTGGGATTTTTGCACGAAATTTTGACACAAGATTTGTCAAAACTCATAATTTACAAACGTCAAAAAATGGTGTATAATGTCCTCACGAGAAGCGGGTAACAATCCGCCATCGGCCTCGAATGCACAACGGTCACCCTTTCTTGCGGAATATCAAGCTTATGATATGAAAACACGCAGGAATTGGTCGCCGTTGTTGCTTTTTATTTTATTACGGCGGGATTATTTCCCGTCTTTTTTCGTGTTTTCAGAAATTTTATATATTATTTATTAAAATTATAGAAATTTTTAAAAAATTGTGCTATAATATTATAATCGGATATTGTGTCCAACGATAGTTTATAATTTTGAAAGGAAATAGATATGCCCCAATACATAGAAAAAGCAGAAAAGCTCACTCTGCCCGTTGTGCCGTTGCACGACGCAGTGGCTTTTCCAAACATCCCAATAGACTTTGAGTCCGAAGACCCCGCGGCGGTAGCTGCTCTTGATTCAGCCGGTGCATCGGGAATGCTCGTGCTGCTCGTTTGCACGAAAAAGCCCACAGAGGACTCCCCCGCCCCCGATGAGCTTTACTCCGTCGGAACGGTGGCGAGAATACGCCAAAGCACAAAAAACGGAACTGACAAAGCTCCTTCCGTAAGGTTTATTTGCGAGTGCCGCCAAAGAGCGACCGTAAAGGAATACTACAAGACAGGAGACCTCATAACAGCATCGGTAATGGCAAAGACCGTGGAGCTGCCCGACGGCGGCGGTATTCGCGGCGAGGCGTACGCGCGTGAGATACGCGCCGCTATCGACCGCATGACGGAATATCTCCAAAATATCACGGGAGCTATACGCCTTGCCGTTAAGGGTATCGACGATATCTCATTGCTTTCCGACTTCGTTGCTTCCGCAGTTCTCGTTCGCACCGCTGACAAGCAGTCTGTTCTCGAGGAATTCGATCCGTATCTGCGTGCGACTCTCCTCATTAAGATAATAAACAACGAGTGCGTTCTGCTTGAATGCGAGCAGGAAATACAGCAACGCACTCGTGGAAATATTGCAAGGAACCAGCGCGAATACTACCTGCGTGAACAGCTCAAGGTCATTGAGGATGAGCTTGGAGAAGATGACGATCCCGATGATTTCACAGCTAAAATAAAGGAAGCCAAGCTTCCCGAAGAAATCGAGGAAAAACTCCTAAAGGAAAACGACAGACTTTCAAGAACGCCATTCGGCTCTGCGGAAGCCACCGTTTTACGCACTTATATAGAAACGGTGCTTGAAATACCGTGGAATACAACTACTCGAGACAGAGTAAGCGTTTCGGCGGCAAAGAAGATACTTGACGACGATCATTACGGCCTTTTTAAGGTCAAGGAGCGTATTCTTGAATTTTTGGCTGTAAAGCAGCTTAATCCGTCGCTTCGCAACCAAATAATATGCCTTGTAGGCCCTCCGGGCACAGGTAAGACCTCCATTGCCGAGTCTATCGCGCGCTCAATGAACAGAAAATACGTGCGCGTGTCCCTTGGCGGTGTGCGCGATGAATCCGATATACGCGGACACAGAAAGACCTACGTAGCATCAATGCCGGGTAGGATCATTAACGCGCTGATTCAGGCAAAGGTGAAAAACCCACTCATACTTCTTGATGAGATCGACAAGCTCTCCTCTGACTCGCGCGGAGATCCCGCGTCCGCAATGCTTGAGGTACTTGACCCCGAGCAAAACAAGAGCTTCCGCGATCACTTTGTGGAACTCCCCTTTGACCTCTCCGACTGCTTATTTATCACAACCGCAAACACGCTTGACACGATTCCGCGCCCACTTATCGACAGAATGGAAGTCATTGAGCTGTCAAGCTACACACGCCGCGAGAAGCTCGAGATAGCCAAACAGCATCTCATTCCCAAGCAACTCAAGCGCCACGGTATCTCGCGCCGCACAGTGAAGCTCACCGACGAGGCGATATACGAGCTCATCGACTGCTACACTCGCGAAGCCGGAGTGCGTAATCTTGAAAGGACTGTGGCACAGCTTTGCCGCAAGGCGGCACGCCGAATTATCGAAAGCGACGGAAAAACAAAAACCGTAAAGATAGACAAAGCTGATATAGAATCCTATCTCGGCGGCAGAAAGCTCCTTCCCGAGAAGATAAGCGCCGGCGACCTTGTAGGCGTTGTAAACGGTCTTGCGTACACGGAAATGGGCGGAGATATGCTAAAGGTAGAGGTTGCTGTGCTTGACGGTACAGGAAAGCTCGAGCTTACAGGTTCGCTCGGTGACGTAATGAAGGAATCCGCACGCGCAGCACTCACGTTTGTGCGCTCTATAGCATCCGAATACGGCATTCCCGCCGATTTCTATAAAACGCGGGATATACATATCCACGTACCCGAAGGCGCAGTCCCCAAAGATGGCCCTTCCGCGGGCGTGACTATGGTGTGCGCGCTTGTCAGCGCTCTTTCGGGCATACCCGCGCGCCGGAGCGTCGCAATGACGGGCGAAGTAACACTGACGGGCCGCGTGCTTGCGATCGGCGGTCTGCGCGAGAAGACCATGGCAGCTTTCGCCGCGGGAGTAAGCACCGTGCTGATACCCGAGGAAAATCTCTCAAACCTTGATGAGATAGACTCCGAGGTCAAGGAAAAGCTCACGTTCATTCCTTGCAAGCACGCAAAGGACGTTCTTGCCGTCGCGCTTTCGAAAAGCGGCACAATATCGGAGAACTCCGTAAATGACAAAACAGAAACTATATTTATTCCGCAAAAGCCGCTGAACGCCCCCGTTATACGCGGCAAGGATAACAAGAGGTAAAAATGGCTCTCAATCTTCAAAAAGCCTCGCTATTCATTTCAGCGGGCAGAATAGATCAATTCCCGTCAAAGCCTCAACCGCAGGTCGTTTTTTCGGGACGCTCAAACGTAGGTAAAAGCTCACTTATAAACGCCCTGCTTGGCAGGCGCTCGCTTGCGCGTGTCAGCTCATCGCCCGGAAAGACGATAACGGTCAATTTCTACGACATTGACTCAAAGCTGATGCTCGTTGACCTGCCGGGCTACGGCTTTGCGCGCCGCGCCGCCTCGGACAAAAAGCAATGGTCCGCGATAACAGATGGATATTTTACGAAAAACCCGAACTTTGACCTTTTAAAGCTCGCGGTTCAGCTTGTTGACCTTGAGGTCGGCCCCACGGCTGACGACAAGATGATGCTGACGTATCTTTCGCAGATGGGTATCCCGTTCGTAGTCGTCGCCTCGAAGGCTGATAAACCGAATAAAACGAATCGGGCAAAAGCGCTTGAAGCTCTCCGAGCCACTCCCGAAATACCTAATGGTGTAAATATAATCCCCTTCTCGTCAAAAACAGGCGAGGGCAAGGACGAGCTTTGGCGAGAGATACTCTCCGCCGCAAATGTTTAAGGAGTCGTTATGTTCAAACACCTTTTACTCAATGGATCAAGCGGAATGACTGACTATATCGTTCACCTTGTTCTGATTTTGCCGATCATTCTCTTTTCCCTTACTGTACACGAATGCGCTCACGGTTGGGTAGCAAAAAAGCTTGGCGACAGGACCGCGTACAATCTCGGCAGACTTACGCTGAATCCGGCAAAGCATCTTGATCCCATCGGATTTGTTTGTATGGTCCTTTTCGGCTACGGCTGGGCAAAACCCGTTCCGATAAACTCGCGTAATTTCAAAAAGCCTCGCAGGGATATGGCTCTCTCCGCCGCCGCAGGCCCCGTCGCCAACCTTCTTTTGGCGCTTGTGTTCATTCTGCTTTTTGAAATATCCAACGCGATCGCCCTTCAATTCGTTGATCAGATATTTGCAAGCCAGCGGCTTTTCTATTTCGTTTCGCTATTTTTAATGTTTTTCCAGATGGGTG
>JAZNOD010000153.1:0-2009 GCA_045580585.1 Eubacteriales bacterium | reverse complement strand
AAATTCCAATTTATCGAACAGAATAAAACAACCCCGACGGATTTTAATATCTGTCGGGGTTAATTATTGTAATAGCCAATCTTTTCAAAGAAAAGGTTGGCGTGAAAACCACCAGCAGTGCTGGTGGTTCCAAAAAGCTTTAGCTTTGCCCAGTTAATTTATCCGAGCGAAGCGAGGAACCCGCCCCTTTACAAATAATAATTTTTTTGCTATCAAAATGGCTACAGAAATTTACTATTTCAATAGTGGCAGGGCAATTACCGCAAGTGGCGGATAATTCGACGAGCCTATAGGCTCAGCGTGTGAAATGCCCCAAGGGGGCTATCGCAAGCCACCAGCACGGCTGGTGGTCATGACTTTTTGCCTTTTTTCGATTTCAGCGGAGTTTTGGTTCCGTCGGGATTAAGTATCACGGTGGAATCGAGGGTAGCGGAGAAGGAGGCCCGTATCTCCGCTACGTATTCCTGACGCAGAAGTGCTTGTTCGGCTTTTTCAGCGTTGGTAAGTCCATCGGCTTTTGATTTCCTCGCGAGGAAATTTATCCGCTCTATTTTTTCCTTTTCCATACTTATGAACGCAGGTTGAGCGAGAGCTCCTTTTCAAGAGCCGCAAGTATCTTGGCAGATGCCTTGTCGCAGTCATCCTGTGTCAGTGTGCGGTCTGCGGCACGCAGAGTAACACGAATGGATACGCTCTTTTTGCCCTCTCCGAGCTTTTCGCCGCGGTAGATATCGAACAGACGAACATCCTCAACGAGCTTTCCGCCTGCCTTTGACATAACGGCGAGAGCAGTTCCTACCTCAAGTTCTTCATCGCAAAGGAAGGAGAAGTCGCGGCTGACTGCAGGGTACTTGGGAAGGGGCTTGTACTCGGTCATTTCGGCGGAAGCTGCAAAGAGTGCGGGAACGCACAGCTCTGCGACGTATACGGGAGCATTAAAGCCATAGTTATCGGCAACGGTGGGATGAACCTGACCGATAATACCAAGGTATGAGCCGTCAGCGGCATAGATCTTGGCGCAACGTCCGGGATGGAAAGAAGGATCGGCGCTTTCAGCCACGTAGGATGTCTTTATGCGAGCTACACCGGCGAGAGCCTCAACGATGCCCTTGATGGTATAGAAATCGCAATTTCCGTAAAGACCTATGGTCAACGAGGACGGTTCGTAGGGAAGCTTGCCTTCCTCTGCATCGGGGATATAGACCTTTGCCATCTCGTACAGACGTGCGTTTTCGTTGTTAAAGTTGTTGTTACGCGCAAGTATCTCCATCATAGATGGGAGCGCGGTGGTACGCATAATGCTCGTGTCCTCTCCGAGAGGATTGGAAATAACGATGGATCTGCGGCGGCTGTCGTCAGCGGCAAGACCAAATTTATCGTAATACTTGGGGCTTATGAAAGAGAAGGTCTCGATTTCGGATACGCCCATACCGATGAGAGTAGCTTCGAGCTTCAGCTCAAAGTTCTGCTCGGCGGTGCGGCATCCCTCGGTGGTGCGAGCACAGATAGCGGTGGATTCAACGGTGTTGTATCCTTTGATCCTTATTACCTCTTCAGCAAGGTCTGCCATATCCTCAACGTCAGCACGCCACGACGGAACGATCACGCTGGAGCCGTTAATGCCAAAGCCGAGGGAAGCAAGGGTGTTTTGCATAAATGCGGGATCTATATCCGTACCAAGGAAGGAATTGATCCTTGCGGGATCAAATTTTACGGTACGCGCGTCGGTTTTGCCGGGGTAAACGTCAATAATTCCGTCAACCACCTCGCCCGCGCCGAGAAGCTCTACAAGCTCGCAAGCGCGTTCGATAGCGGCAAAGGTATTTTCCGCATCAAGTCCTTTTTCGAAGCGGGCGGAGCTTTCTGTACGCATACCCTGCTTTTTTGCGGTAACTCTGACGGACGCGCCGTTGAAGTTTGCGCTTTCAAATACTACGGTGGCTGTGGTATCGGTTATTTCACTGTTCTCGCCGCCCATAACGCCTGCGAGAGCAACCGCCTTCTTGTCA
>JAZNOD010000152.1:0-3853 GCA_045580585.1 Eubacteriales bacterium | reverse complement strand
CGGCGATATGATGTTTTTCGCTTCGCTCAAAATGATGTTGCTCCACTGCGTTCCGCAATGATGCGATGTTTGCCCAATGTGCCGTCAGGCACGCATCATTAGGCGTAGCCGTATCATTGGCAACGCCAACATCATTTGCCGTAGGCAAACATCATTCAAAAAACGCACCTTTGTCGGTAGACAAAAGTGCGTTTTTTGTTGGTGGGCCATCAGGGACTCGAACCCCGGACCGACCGGTTATGAGCCGGTAGCTCTAACCAACTGAGCTAATGGCCCTCAGTTGACCTTAACATTATACTCTATATGAGCGACTTTGTCAAGCCTTTTTTGAAGAATTTTTGCCAATCTTGAAAAATAAAATTTCTTTTGTTTTTTAAGGTGTGCAAAACATCAAAATCCCTCAAAATAAAAAACTTTTTTTCTTTTTGGCTTGCTTTTTATATTTAATAGTGTTATAATAAATATAAATATTATAATAGGGGAATATGTTGAAAGTTTAATTTTTAGGCGTAATTCCTATATTTTTCAGCAAAAAATGTTTATGAGGTGGTTCAAATGACTAACAACGGTGCAGATAAGAAGAAGAGTACTCTGCGTGCCGTCACAGCCGAGCGACTTACCGAAATGCTCAAGGATATTGACGTATCCGCGGGCAAGGTAAAGGATGGTGCTTATTCGGCGCGTGCGCGCATTACCGCGCTTTTTGACAGAGGCACTTTTTCTGAGGTCGGTGCTTACATAAATCGCTCGCGCTCATCCAATCCCGACGAATTTTCGGGTGTTATCTGCGGATACGGCGCGATCGGTGGAAGGCTCGCTTTCGCGTTTGTACAGGACAGAGCGCGTATGGGCGGTGCTTTCGGAAGATACTCTGCCAAAAAGATAATTTCTCTTTATGAGATGGCACAGAAAAACGGTGCGCCCATCATCGGTATTTTTGATTCCGACGGTGTATCCGTTTACGAGGGTGTCCGCGCTCTTGCGGGACTTGGAAACACTCTCGGCGCATCCTCGCGCGCCGCAGGTTCCATACCGCGTATCGCCCTGATTCCCGGTGTTTGCGGCGGAAATATGGCTGTTCTCGCATCGGGCTTTGACTTTGTTATAAGCACCGCTCCCGGCGAAAAGACGGGAAGCGAGATCTTTGCTATTTCGCCTTTCGTTAACGGAGTTACCGTTACCGCTGAAACGGGATTTACCTCTTATGAGGCGAAGGGTGAGGCTGACCTTTATGCTACGGCACGAAAGCTGCTCGAGTTCCTTCCTTCAAACAATACCGAAGGGGCGGTCGTGTGCGACGGAGATCTTTCCGCAAAGCCCGATATAGATGGACTTACGGGCGAGGCTCTGATTGCCGCGCTTGCGGATAACAAGAATTACGTAAGACTTTGGAGCCGCTACGCTCCAAGCCTTGCCGCGGGTTTTGCCGTTGTTGGCGGAGTTTCGTGCGCGTTTATTGTAAATGACAGAACGCATAAAAACGGCGCGCTCACGCCCGAGGCTTGCCGAGTCGTCGCGAGAATAGAAAAATTTGCTGACCGTTTCGGTATTCCGCTTATTTCTCTTGTTGATTGCCCCGGATTTGATACCGAGGAGGTCAACGACGCTGAATACATCTATACGGCAGCTGAGCTTATTGACGCAATGCAAAATTCAACAAACGCAAAGATATCCGCTGTGGTAGGTAAGGCGTACGGTCCCGGATTTGTATATATGGCGTCAAAGTCTTGCGGCGGCGATATCGCCTTTGCTACGCCCGACTCATGCATCAGCACACTTTCTCCCGAAGCTTCGGTTGCTCTGCTTTGGAATGACCGTATTCGCGCGGCTGATCTCAGCGCAAGCAGAGAAGTGCTTGAGCGCGAGTGGCGCGACCAGTATGCTTCTCCCAATGAAGCAGCTCTTTGCGGTGAGATAGATGACATAGTTCCGATAAATGAAATACGCCCGAGAATAGCTTCCGCTTTGCAGATGCTTCTTGGAAAATCCACCCTTTCCTCCAAAGCGAAAAAGTGAGGTGTGGGATGAGCGTTTTTCTTCAAGCGGGTATTGTTGACCGCATAATTGAGGGCGGTAAATACTCCATTCTCGGTTTTGCTACCGTTCTCACCGTGCTTGCGGCAATATGTGGAATTCTTAGTGTTTTCGGACTTGTTTTCGGTAAAGAAAAGGAAGCAAAACCGGTCGTGACTGAAGATTCCAAAGACATTGCTGAAGAAGCGGTGAACGCGGATGATGGTGCGATAGTTGCCGCGATTACAGCCGCAATTTCCGTTATTCTTGCGGAAGAAGCAGCTATGGAAAACAGAGAGCCTGACGGCTTCCGCGTAGTTTCGTTTAAGCGCGCGGGCAAAAATCGAAAATAATCGAAAATTCAGAGGTGATTGTTATGAGAAAATTCAGTGTTAAGGTAAATGGTGTCGCTTACGACGTTGAGATAGAGGAGCTTGGTGCAGCCGTAAGCTCCACCCCTGCAGCGGCGGTTGCCGCAGCTCCTGTTGCCACCGCCGCGCCTGCAGCTCCCGCGGCTCCCGTAGCGGCAGGCAATAGAGGCGCAGAAATCGTGAAGGCTCCCATTCAGGGGACACTTGTTAAAATTCTTGCAAAGCCCGGTACAAAGGTAAGCAAAGGCGAGTGTGTTTGCGTGCTTGAGGCAATGAAGATGGAAAATGAGATAGTCGCCCCCGTTGACGGCGTTATCGCAACCGTAGAAGCATCTCAGGGTGCGGCAGTTGAAGAGGGAACTGTCCTCTTTACTATGAATTAAGATAGCCGAAATGTTGGATCTTATCTATTCGATTCTTGAAACTACGGGCATATATCAGCTTTTTAATTCGGCGGATCCATGGTTTCCCATTAAAACGCTGATAATGTATGCCATTGCAGGCATTCTTGTTTATCTTGCCGTTGCAAAAAAATATGAGCCGCTGCTTCTTTTGCCAATAGCGATAGGAGTGCTTTTGGCAAATCTCCCCGGTGCAAATCTCTACCATATGGAGTTTTTTATAAGCGATGATCCCAATTTTGTGATGGATATACAAAACATCATAGTCAACGGCGGATTGCTTGATTATTTGTATCTTGGTGTTAAGCTCGGAATTTATCCCTCGCTTATATTTATCGGAATTGGTGCGATGACTGACTTTGGTCCGCTTATTTCCAATCCCAAAACGCTTCTTATCGGCGGCGCCGCACAGCTCGGCGTATTTGCCGCCTTCTATGGAGCATACGTTTCGGGCTTCTTTACTCTCCTTGAAGCCGCGGCGATAGGCATCATCGGCGGTGCCGATGGACCTACCGCAATACTTACAGCAAAAACTCTCGCTCCCCAGCTTCTTAGTGCTATCGCCATTGCCGCATACATATACATGGCTCTCATTCCTATGATACAGCCGCCCGTTATGCGGCTTTTGACCACGAAGAAGGAGCGTCAGATCAAGATGGAAGCGCCCCGCAAGGTTTCAAAGCTTGAGAAGGTACTTTTTCCCATCGTAGTTATGTTTGTTGTCTGCCTTATCGTTCCTGATGCTACACCCCTTGTAGGATGTCTTATGTTCGGTAATATACTTAATGTAAGCGGTGTTACGGACAGACTTGCGGGAACAGTTAAAAACGGACTTATGAACGCGGTAACAGTTATGCTTGGCCTTTCGGTTGGCGTTACAGCGGGAGCGGCGAACTTCCTTAAACTTCAAACGCTTCTCGTTATTGTGCTCGGTGTTGTTGCGTTTTATATTTCTACCATCGGCGGTTTGCTTTGCGCAAAGGTCATGTGTTGGATAACGAAGGGAAAGGTCAATCCTCTTATCGGTTCTGCGGGCGTTTCCGCAGTGCCTATGGCGGCGAGAGTTGC